>NZ_LT629785.1:1884794-2198926 GCF_900105995.1 Pseudomonas pohangensis
GTCCGGGTAGCTGGGCACCTCGACCCCGGCCAGCCGCGCCGCACAGCCCTTGGCCGAATCGGTAGCGATCTGCACCTGCCGCTTGAGCGGAAACATGTCCGGCGCCAGACGCAGGTTGAGCAGCACCGCAGGGTCAATCTTCTTCGCCTCGGCCCAGCGTTCAGCCGTCTCGAGAATGTTTGCCAGATTGCCCAGCATGCGCTGGAGCTGGGGGATGGAAGCCTGGTACATGGACAGTGACATGGAGTGTTCCTCGTGGTTGCAGAACTGCTATTGCAGACTAGCCGATCAGCTGTTGCATGAAGCGGCTGCTGAAGATCCGGCCAAGATACAGATAGTCGATCCAGAACACCTGATGCAACAGCACTATGCACCAGAACAGCAGCTGAAAACCGGGTTTGCGCGTCTTGTGCCGGAACACCTGCTGCGCCAGCAATGCGCCCGGCCAGCCACCTACCAGTTCGCACAGATGCAGGGTCTTCTCCGGCGTGCGCCAGCGGCCCTGTTGCGCACTCTGTTTGTCATACCAGTACAGGCCGAAGGCCAGCACGCTCGCCAGCCCGTAGGCGATCAACGGCACCAGGCTGTGCCGCGCCTGCATAAATTGCAGGCTGCCCCATAACGGCAGAACGCAGAAACCCGAGAGGATGATCCATTTGAGCGGCACCCGGCGAACTCGACGCTGACGACTGCCTTCAGGACGGGCTGTTGCGCGTGAGACAGAACCAGGGCGGTGGCGTATCTCCGGCCGATCAAGCGTGATGGGCGCATCCTGCCGGACATGCTCGGCACGCAGGCGCCCCTGCGCATCCCTGCCGGCGACGAACAGAACCGTATCGCCGGCTTTGGGGCGGGCCTCACCACGCAGCGCCGAAATGTGCGCAAACACATCCGGACCACCTTGTTCGGCGGCAATAAAACCAAAGCCTTTCTGCTCATTCCAGCTTTTCAGCCTGCCACGCTGTTCCATGGCCCGCTCAAACCTGCTGCGCTGGATAGTGATCGGCCAGAAACGCCAGCAGCAAGGCATTGACCTGTTCCGGCTGCTCGCACTGCAACCAGTGGCCGCAATTTTCCAGTACATGACTGTGCAACTGCGGCACTGCTCTGGGCATCTGCTGGATGGTGTAGGCCTCGAGCACGCCTACCGGGTCTTCATCACCGATCAGGAACAACGCCGGCTGCTCGATGCGGGCATCCTGCAGTACGGCGGTGCGCTGCCAGTTGCGCTCGAAATTGCGGTACCAGTTCAGCGGGCCACGGAAGCCATGCGCTGCATAAGTGGCCACGTAACCGGCGAAGGCCTGCGGTTCGCACCAGGCCGGCGGCTGGTCAATCTCGCGCAAGCCATCGAGCAGCCCGGCAGTCGCCGGTTTGTCCTGCCAGAACAGCTCCTTGCCTACCGCCGCCGACCAGTTGTGCATCATCAGGCGCAAGGTGCGCGGGATATCGGTATCCAGTTCACGTTCGGCGACGCCGGGTTGCTGGAAATACAGGATGTAGTTGAAACGCCCGGCATAGACCTGCCTGAGCGTCTCGACAATCGGCTTCTTCGGCCGCCCGCCAAAGGGCACCGACATGCCGACCACCGCCTTGATCCGTTTTGGCTCGAGCAAGGCCAGATGCCATGCCACCAGTGCGCCCCAATCGTGGCCGACCATGCACACCTGGTGCTGGCCGAGGGCATCCATCGCCGCCTGGATGTCGCCGCACAGGGTCAGCAGATCGTAGTCAGCTACAGCGGCAGGGGCGCTGCTGCGGCCATAACCGCGCATTTCCGGGGCAAATACCCGATACCCGGCGGCAGCCAGCGCCGGCATCTGTTTGCGCCAGCTCAGCCAGCACTCGGGAAAACCGTGCAGCAGCCAGACCACCGGACCATCGGCCGGGCCACAACTATGGATGCACAACTGGATAGCGTTGACGTCAAGCAGTTGTTCTTCGATCACGTGCATGGCAGCTCCCGCCCAATTGAATCAGCCTTTTGCCGTCGCCCAGTCGATCAGATCGAGCTGCCAGGTGAGCAGAATCAGCAGACCAAAGCCGATGCGATACCAGGCAAACACCGCATAACTGTGATTGCCGATGAATTTCAGCAGGCCGCGCACGGCAATCATGGCGAAAATGAACGAGGTGACAAAGCCGATGGCGAACACCGGCAGGTCGTCAGGCTGGAACACCTCGCGATACTGCCACGCCGAGTACGCCGAAGCGGCGACCATGGTCGGCATCGCCAGAAAGAAGGAAAACTCGGTGGCCGCCTTGCGCGACAGGCCGAACAACAAGCCGCCGATGATGGTCGAGGCAGAGCGCGAGGTGCCCGGTATCAGTGCCAGACACTGCGCACAGCCGATCTTCAGGGCATGCCGCCAGCCCATTTCATCCACCGTCTCGGCATCGATCACATGCTGGCGGCGCTCGGCCCAGAGAATCGCCACACCACCAAGCACCAGCGCCATGGCCACGGTAATCGGATTGAACAGGTAATGATGAATCTGATTGGAGAACAGCAGGCCGATGATGGCTGCCGGGATAACCGCCACCAGCAGATTCAGGGTAAAGCGCCGGGCGGACGGCTGCGTGGGCAGGCCCACGACCACTTCGAGGATTTTCCGCCGGTATTGCCACATCACCGCCAGAATGGCGGCCAGCTGGATGATGATATTGAAGGCAATCGCGCGTTCGCCGCGAAAATCGATCAGATCCGCCACGATAATCTGGTGACCGGTACTGCTGACCGGCAAAAACTCGGTCAAACCTTCCACTATGCCGAGAAGGAACGCCTGGAAGGCTGTCCAGATATCCATTTACATCCTTTAAATACACAAAATGCCGGTCAGGCTGCGGGGCGCATGCTACCAGAGTGGGCGAACGGCTGGCCAAGCGACTTGCAGTGCGTGGCAACGAATGCCACGCTTGGGCCCTGCAAAGCCTGCCAACAGGGATTGAAAGCAGCATGAGCGGAATGGAACATCAGGAAGTCAACTTCAGCCAGCCGATCAACCAGGATCTGGTCTGGGATATGGACAGCATGGCTCGTCGCGGGCTGGCCGAGCGCTTCATGAAGCTGTTTGAAAACCGCCTGTGTATCTATTCCGAGTCCACCAACCAGATCTACACCAACTACAGCCTGCACTTCCCCCTCGAAGAGGGCCGCAAGATGATCGTGCTGCCCAACCCGTATGCCTTCCACGACACGCTGCACCGCATTGATCCCGAGGCAATCATCAAGACCGGCCTTTGCGTGATCCCCGGCGTAGCCCTGGGCAAACCGGGGTTGTTGCTGGCCAACCGGATCGGCGAGGACGGCCCGCCTCCCAGAACCATGCCTTTCAAGCGGGCGCTGGCGCAGATCATCAGTCAGCAGATCAAGACCGGCGATGTGTTCCTGCCGATCCTGTGCAAGGGCGACCTGCGTGAATTCGACCAGCAGATGCCCTACATCCACCTGCACCGTCTGGTGGTGGCGCGTCTTAGCCGTTTGTCCGACTACGAACGCGAAAGCATCCAGAAAACCATCACCCTCAAATTGATGGCACTCTATCGCGCCGCCGACAGCCTTTCCTGCTGAAACCGCTCTGCTGGCGCAAGACTAAAAACCCCCTGATGGAGTCGCCATGTCCCTGTCCGAACTCAGCCAGGCCCTGCAGGCCGGCCTGCAGGCCATGTCCGCGCTGGAAATCATCGCCGTGCTGCTCAGCGCCACAGCCGTCTGGCTGACGGTAAAGCAGAACCTGCTGTGCTGGCCGCTGGGGCTGGTTTCGGTGCTGATGTATGCCTGGGTATTTTTTGATGTGAAGCTGTATTCGGACATGCTGCTGCAACTGGTCTACGCCGTGCTGCAACTCTATGGCTGGTGGCAGTGGACCCGAGGCGGGGTGCAGCATGCCGGCCGCCAGGTCAGCCGCCTGCCCGGCAACCAGCTGCTGCTGAGCCTGGCCATCGGCACCGCCGGCAGCCTGTTGCTGGGTTATCTGATGGCCACCCACACCGATGCCGCAGCGCCCTGGCTGGACGCGGCGCTGACCTCGTTCAGTCTGGTGGCCCAGGTATGGATGGCGCAGAAGCGTCTGGAATGCTGGCCATTGTGGATTGCCCTGGATGTCATCTATGTCGGCCTGTTCCTGTCCAAGGACCTTTACCTGACTGCCGTGCTCTACGCCGTATTTACCGCCCTGGCAGTAGCCGGCTGGCGCGCCTGGCAGCGTCCACAGGCGGCCTGCGCCGGATGAAAGTGCTGGTACTGACCGGCCCCGAATCCAGCGGCAAGAGCTGGCTGGCCGGGGAAATTCAGGCTGCCTATGGCGGGTTGATCGTCGCTGAGTATGTGCGGCACTTCATCGACAGCGAGCAACGCGACACCTGCTACGCGGATATCGAGCCGATTGCCCGTGGCCAGCTGGCCCGGGAAGACGCCGCCCGTGCCCGCCAGCCGGAACTGCTGATACTCGACACCCACCTGCTGAGCAACCTGCTGTGGAGCCGGCTGCTGTTCAACGACTGTCCGGCCTGGCTGGAGCCGGCACTGCTGGCACGCCATTACGACCTGCACCTGCTGCTCGACCCCGCCGGGGTGCCCTGGGTCGATGATGGCCAGCGCTGCCAGCCGCAACTGGAGCAACGTCAGGCCTTTCACCGGCAATGCCGGGACTGGCTGGAACGCCACGCGCAGCCTTACCGCAACCTCACCGGCGACTGGCAGCAGCGCCGGCAAAGTGCATTCGATCTGCTCACGCCCTGGCTGGACGCAGACAGTAAAACGGCGCCATGACAGGCGCCGTTTCCGTGCAGCTTGCCGCCAATCAGGCCGGTTTGTAGCCCATGATGGCCTTCACCTCGAGGAATTCCTCGATGCCGTGTGCGCCCCACTCGCGGCCCACGCCGGACTGTTTGTAACCACCGAAGGGCGCGGCCATGTCGCCGTCATCGCCATTCAGGTGCACCATGCCGGTACGCAGACGCCGGGCCACCTCGCAAGCGTGATCCAGAGTGCCACCGTAGACATAGCCGGACAGTCCGTAGATGCAGTCATTGGCAATGCGGATGGCGTCTTCCTCATCCTGGTAAGGGATCATGGTCAGTACCGGACCGAAGATTTCCTCGCGGGCAATGCACATGTCATTGTTCACATCGCTGAACACCGTCGGCTTGGCGTAGAAGCCGCGCTGCAGACCATCCGGCCGGCCAACGCCGCCACACACCAGCTTGGCGCCTTCGTCAATGCCGGTCTGGATCAGGTTCTGCACGCGCAGGTACTGCCGGCGATGGGCAATCGGGCCGATGGTGGTTTTCGCATCCTGCGGATCACCGACGACAATTTTTGCCGCGGCGGCAGCGGCGATTTTTTCCGCTTCGGCCAGCTTGGCCGCCGGTACCAGCATGCGCGACGGCGCGTTACAGCTCTGGCCACTGTTGCCCATCATCTGCCTGACGCCGTTGCTGACCGCTTCTTCCAGCGGCGCGTCGTCGAGAATGATGTTGGCCGACTTGCCGCCCAGTTCCAGCGACATGATCTTGATCGTATCGGCACCGGCCTTGGACACGGCAGCACCGGCTGCGGTCGAGCCGGTCAGGGAAACCATGTCGACCAGCGGGTGCGAGGACATGATCGGCCCCAGCTCCGGACCCGAACCATGGATCATGTTGAAGACACCGGCCGGCACACCCGCCTCATGCAGGATTTCGGCAAACAGCTGGGCTGCCGCCGGACCGTTTTCACTGGGCTTGAGCACCATGGTGCAACCGGCCACCAGCGCCGGCGCGACCTTGCACGCCACCTGGTTCATCGGCCAGTTCCACGGCGTGATCATCGATACCACACCGACCGGCTCGCGGCGGATGATGGTACTGCCATGCTGCTTCTCAAAGGCAAAGGTCTTGGCCAGCTCCAGCGTGGTGGCCAGGTGCCAGAGGCCGATCGGCGCCTGCACATTGATCGACAGGCCCTTGCGCGGCGCCCCCATGTCCGAGGTGATGGCATCGGCCATGTCTTCCATGCGCTTCTCGTAGCCGGCGCAGATGGCCTGCAGCAGGTCGAGACGCTCGCTCAGCGAGGTACGCGAGAAACTGTCGAAGGCCGCATGGGCCGCTTCGATGGCACGAATCGCATCGGCCTCGTCACACAGGCTGATGGTGCCGGTGACTTCTTCGGTCGCCGGATTGACCACTTCGAACGGCTTGCCGCCGTTGATCGGGGCGACCCACTGGCCGTTGATATAGGAATGTTCGTAGTTACGCATGGGAAGGTCCTTGCTCATGGATGGCCGGCACCGCCGGATAAATCAGACGCCAACAGATAGCACGAATCGGCAGCTTTTGCTGCCCCGCACCGTATCGATCAGGTAACCGAATGCAACCCGATGCGCTTTACCCATCAGGCTTTGCGCCAGCATAGCAACTGCGCGCTGTGCCGCGTATCAGCAGCTGAGCGGCGCCACCCCGGCGGAGAACTGGGGCCGGTGCGCCAGCAGCTTGAGGTATTGATCATAGCGATAGGTCGGCCCATCCACACAGGCGTAGCTGGAGCCCACGTAACAGTGGCCGCACAGGCCGACACCGCAATGCATGCGCCGCTCCACCGAGAGCCAGATCGATTCGGCAGCCATGCCGCGGCGCAGGCATTCTTCTGCCGCCGCCAGCATCAGCGCCTCCGGCCCGCAACAGAGCAATACATCCGGCACTCCTGCGGCAAACAGCTCGTCGAAATGCTGCAGCGGTGAGCCTTCACGCTCGCCGGCGCGGGCCTGGTCGAAGGTTTCGATTACCGCCATCTGCTGCTGCCAGCGGTTACGTTCGCGCGCCAACACCTGGGTTCCTGCATGCCGCGCGCCATACACCAGACTGATCTGCGTGGGCTCGGGTTGCCGGGTCGCCGCCTCGATCACCCCGGCCAGCGGTGCCAGCCCGCAGCCACCGGCAACCGCCAGCACCCGCTGGGCCTTGAAGAACAGCGGCCAGCCAGTACCGAAGGGCCCGCGATAACCCAGCACCGCGCCGTTTTCCAGCGCGAACAACGCCGTGGTCAGGGCGCCCATGCGCCGTATCAGCGCGCTGAATACACCCTGTTCATCCGGTGTGCTGACATAGGTAAAGGGGGCCTCGCCATAGCCCGGCAGCACCAGCATGAAAAACTGCCCGGGAGTTGCCGCCAGATCGGCTGCCTGTGGCTGCTCGATGCGCAAGGTGAAATGCCGCGCGTCCTCGCCATCGGCATAGTGATCAAGCAGCAATAAACGGCGTGGTGTGAGATCGATCATGCGTTGGCCACCCTGTGCATCACCCCGTGCACGCCAATCCCGCCGGGACAGACGCGGTCGCAACGGCCACAACCGACACAGCCGTAATGTTCGAAGGGTGCATTGATTTCGTCACCGAACTTGTGAAACCAGAAGCGCTGTACCCGCGAGCCCGCTGTGGCACCGGGGTTGTGTCCGCTGGTTTCCTTCTGGAAGCCCTGATACAGGCAGGAATCCCAGACCCGTTCGCGCTGCATGCCGCCGCTGTCGCTTGGCTGGTCGAGCGGCGCAAAGCAGGAACAGGTCGGGCACACGCTGGTGCAACCGGAACAGGCCAGACACTGCAGGCCCAGACGCTCCCAGGTGTCCTGGGCAACCTTGCCGGCATTCAGCAGTGCCACGCCGTGCACGATATCGGCCTGGTCACCCTGTTGTTGCGCCACCCGCAGCTTGTTGGCATGTCGTTCTGCCTCCCAGTCGGCACTGGCAGGCAGCAGTTGCATGGCCTCGATAGCCTGCTCGCCAGCATGACTGCCAACCAGCAATAACCAGGGTGCCGCCGCGTCCTGACGCGGCAACAGGATCAGGTCGGCACTGCCGGTGCGCACCTGCGGGCCGCTGTGCACGGTGCTGCAAAACCCGCCCGCGCAGCTTTCCAGACAATCCACCCCGACCAGCAAGGTGGCCTGGCGGCGTGCCTGGTAGTGCGGATCGTGGGCAAAGAAGCGATCCTGATAGGCCACCGCCTGCAGGTCGCAGGCATGCACGCCGAACAGCACCTGCGGCGCCACTTCCGGCAGCGCCGAGAGAAACTGCCCGCCCTCGAAACGGAACAGCACTTCGCGCTCGGCAAAGAAGAAACTTTTGGCGGAGAAACTCGCGGTAGAAGCCTCGGCACGGAACTCGCGGTTATCGGTTGGCGTCACCATCTGCCAGTGCTCGCCGCCCTGCCCGTCAGGACGCACCTCATAAACACTGCAGTACTGCGCCAGATGCGCCCGCAGGCGCTCCGGTCGATCCAGCTCAAAGGCTTGCATAGACGGGAACCTCTCGGGCATCACGCGGATTATGGGGGACCACGCCAGCGGCCAGGGGTTCGATCGCCACGGCACAGGCCTTGAGTTCCGGCATCTTGCTGATCGGGTCCATGGCGTCATTGGTCAGGCGATTACAGGGCGCTTCGAGGAAGTGATAAGGCATGGCCACCGTGCCGGGTGGCAGGTCGTCGGTGAGTTGCAGGCGCACTTCGAGAGAACCGCGCCGCGAGCGCACGCATACCGCCTGCAAATCATGCCAGCCGTGTTTGGCGGCATCTTGCGGATTGATCAGCAACAGCCCGGCCGGTGTCTCGCGCTCCAGCAAGGGCGATTTGCGCGTCATCGAGCCGCAGTTGTAGTGAAAGTGAAAACGGTGGGTAGTGAAAACGAAGGGATACCCGGCATCCGGCCCCTCGGCCGGCTCAACCTGGGTCAGCGGAAACAGCCGCGCGCGGCCCAGCGGGAAGCTCTGCGCGTGCAACACCGGTGAACCCTGCGGGTGTTCCGCATTGCACGGCCATTGCAAACCGTGCGCTTTATCCAGCCCGGCATAACTCATCGCCGAGAACAGCGGGGTCAGCGCCGCCATCTCGTCGAATACCGCCTCGGCACTGTCCCAGGCCATGCCGGCATAGCCCATACGCGCCGCCAGCTCGCCGAGAATCTGCCAGTCGATACGCGCTGAGCCCGGTGCCGCTACCGCCTTGCGGATGCGCTGCACGCGCCGTTCGCAGTTGGTGAAGGTGCCATCCTTCTCGACAAACGCCGCTGCCGGCAACACCACATCGGCCAGTTTGGCGGTTTCGGTCAGAGTCAGCTCGAACGCCACGAGAAAATCCAGTGCCGCGTAGGCGCGCGCCACCTGATGCTGATCCGGATCGGTCACCACCGGATCTTCGCCGATGATCATCAGCGCGCGCAGATCACCCTGCAGCGCGGCCTGGGTCATGCCCATTGAAGTCAGCCCCGGCGTGACCGGCATCGGCGTATGCCAAGCCGCGGCAAACTTTTCCTGCACCGCCGGCTCGTCGGCTTTCTGGTAGCCGGGATAGACATTCGGCAGGCAGCCCATATCGCAGGCACCCTGCACATTGTTCTGCCCGCGCAACGGATTGACCCCGGTACCGGGGCGACCGATCTGGCCGCAGGCCAGCACCAGATTGGATACCGCCATGACGTTATTGGTGCCGCTCTGGAACTGGGTGATGCCCATGCCGTAGGCGGTAAAGGCCGCCGGCGAATGGCTGAACAGCTCGGCCACGCGAATCAGCTCGGCCACCGGGATACCGGTGGCGGCGCTGGTCTGTTCCGGCGTGATGGCGGCCAGATGCTGACGCAGCGGCGTGATGTCCTCGCAGCGCTCGGCGAGAAAGGCAGCATTCTCCCAACCATTCTTGAAGATGATCTGCAGCAAGCCATTGAGCAGCGCGATATTGCTGCCCAGGCGCAATTGCAGGTGGATATCGGCCAGCCGCGCCAGGCGGGTCTTGCGCGGGTCAATGACGATCAGTCTGGCGCCGCGTGCCTGGGCCCGCAGCATGCGTGCACCGATCATCGCGTGGTTCTCGGTGACATCGGCGCCGATCACCAGAATCAGCTCGGCCTGATCGATATCCGCCACGCTGTTGCTCATCGCCCCGGAACCCAGGGTGCGGGCCAGGCCAGTTACCGAGGGGCTGTGGCAGATACGCGCACAGTGATCGACGTTGTTGGTCTTGAGCACCGCGCGGGCGAATTTCTGCGCTGCGTAATTGTCTTCGTTGGTGGCGCGCGCGCAGCTGATCACGCCGACCGCATCAGCCCCGCCGGCTTGCTGGGCCGCGCGAAACTCACTGGCGATGCGCTGCAACGCTTCTTCCCAGCTGGCCTTGCGGAACTTTCCGTGCTCCTTGATCAGCGGCTCGGTAAGGCGATTGCCCGGATCAATGGCAAAGCTGGTCGACCAGCCCTTGGCGCACAGCTGGCCCTGACTGACCGGATGCCCGGATTGCGGTTCGACACCGATGACCCGGCCCCGCTCGACGCGTAGCCCGAGGCCGCAACCAACGCCACAGAATGTGCATATGCTCGGTATTACCTGCATCGCAACAACTCCTTCGATGGACCAATCCTTTCAGGCTAGGCCGCATCCCCGCGGTTGATTTTGACCCTGATCAAGAAATAGCCAATCGACTGCTGCGGGCCGGGCATAGCCAATTCACGAGGTCCCGAACTGACTAATCTATATACTCACAGCCCCACACACCCGGAGCCCGTCATGGCCATTACCCTGTATGCCGCATCAGTACCCGTGTTCAAGCAAATGCTTGGCAGCCTGAGAGATATCCTGCACAAGACCGAAGTACACCGTGCGGAAAACAATATCGAGGCCAGCGCCCTGCTCCAGGCGCGACTGTTTCCGGACATGTTCGCCCTGACCCGCCAGGTGCAGATTGCCTGCGATTTCGCCCGTGGCATCACCTCGCGGCTGGCCGGCGTCGAAGTGCCCAAGTATGACGACAACGAGCAGACTTTCGCCGACCTCCACGAGTTGCTGGACAAAACCCTGGCCTACCTCGACAGCTTCACTCCCGAGCAGATCAACGGCCAGGAACAGCGCGAAATCATCACCCGCCCCGGCACGCCGAAAGAACGCCGCTTCAACGGCCAGGACTACCTGCTCAGCTACGGCATCCCGCAGTTCTTTTTCCACGTCAGCACCAGCTACGCGATCCTGCGCCACAGCGGCATCGCCGTCGGCAAGCGCGACTACATGGGCAATTATTGAGACTGCACCCGGCTTGTGCCTGGCCGGCAGAATCTGCCGGCCTGATGCAGGTGGCAGGCCGGGCTGCGCAGTACAGCGAGGAACACGGCATTGCGCAAATACCGTCAGCCACTACTGGTGCTGTTGTTTCTGGGACTGATGCTGGCGGCATTTCAGCTGTCGGGCTTGCGCGCTCATTTTGATCTGGCGTTCCTGCGCCAGCATTTGCTGGAAAACTGGTTCAGCGGCCTGCTGTTATTCATCGCGCTGTTCGCCCTGGGCAATCTGATCCATATACCCGGCTGGATCTTTCTCGCCGCAGCAGTGCTCGCCCTCGGGCGCACCTGGGGTGGGCTGGCCACCTATCTGGCAGCGGCCATTTCCTGCTGCCTGACCTTTTTCACCATTCGCTGGCTCGGTGGTGATGCCTTGCGCCTGTTGAAAAACCGCTTCGCCATCCGCCTGCTCAGTCATCTGGATGAACGTCCGGTGCGCAGCATCTTCCTGTTGCGCTGCCTGCTGCAGACGGCGCCGCCGCTCAACTACGCACTGGCGATGTCCGGGGTGAAGTTTCGCCAGTATCTGCTCGGCACCCTGCTCGGTCTGCCAGTGCCGATAACGCTGTACTGCGTATTTTTCGATTACCTGGTCAAGGCCCTGAAACTGGCCGCTTGAGCGCTACAGCTCGACTATAGGGAACAGCATCAGGCCAGCACCGACTCCAGGCACGGCACACCAGGCTGGTCGGTCGAACTGGCCACTGCTGCAAGCACGATACGCACGATGACTGCACGATTACGCGCCAGTACTTCATCAGCGGGCGGCTCCGGCCAGAAGCTCACGCTGCCAACGTATTCGACCGCCCGGATCAGGGTTTCCATCATCAGTGGATGCAATGGCTGGCTACCGCGTTCTTCTGCCTTTTCCCTGACCAGCCGGGCCATGTCATCCACAATTTTCTTCTGATGGATGCTTGCCGGCGACTCGGGATCATGTACTTCGCGGTAAATCGAACCGACGATGGCCGCATGCGAACGACACCAGTCAAAATACGCATCGATTGTGGCCGAGAGCATCGGCAGCAGTTGTTTCTGCGGCAGGATTGCCTGCATCACCGCCTCGCGCAGATCATCGTTGGCCCGGGCCACCACCACGTCAATGACCTCGCGGCGATCCTTGAACAAACGATAAAACAGCGGCCGCGAAATACCTGCTTCCCGTGCAATCAGTTCGACTGATGCTCCACGAAAGCCGTGGTTGCCATAAACCCGCGCTGCCGCCTCGATCACACCCTCGCGCAGGCCTTCGCCCTGCAACTCGTCGGCCCGTGGCCGCCCCGGTTTCCTGCGACGGGGCGCAGCAACCGGACCAGTACCTGCAACCTTCACGGCAAGCGGCTTCGCTGGTTTCGACTCTTTCACTTTCAGGTTCTCGATCAACGGTTGTCTGGTATTAGAACTTTAATGTTACATTACTCCCATGTAACATAATTGCAAGCGCTACCATTTCGCGGTATACGTGCTTCAATAAACGAATTACCTGCCTGCAGGTGTAACGGTTCTTACGACCTTCGGTCATCCTGGAGAAAAACAATGAACACCCTCACCAGCGCCATCGAACTCAGCATGCCCGAGGAATTCCAGAGCGTATTCAACGCCCAGCAGGAAGCCTACAAAAAACATATGAACCCGACCCTCGAAGAGCGTCAGGCTGACTTGCGTACCCTGCACCGGATGATTGTGGAAAACGCCGACGCGATCATCGAGGCCATCAACAAGGACTACGGCTGCCGCTGCACCTTCGAAACCAAGTTCACCGAAATCTTCATGGCTCAGGATGCGGCGCTGGATGCGGTGAAGAAAGTCAAGAAGTGGATCAAACCGCAGCGACGCCATCTGGACCCCACCCAGTTCCCGCTGGCCAAGGCCTGGACCTTCCCGCAGCCGGTCGGCGTGATCGGCATCGTGGTGCCGTGGAACTTCCCGCTGGCCATGGCCATCCAGCCGCTGATCTGCGCCTTTGCCGCCGGCAACCGGGCCATGATCAAGATGTCGGAAAACTCCAACAATCTGGCCCTGCTGCTGAAAAAGGTTTCGGTCAATTACTTCCCGCTCGACAAGCTGGCGTTCTTTGAAGATGGCGATGGCCGTGGCCCGGTGTTCACCACCCTGGCTTTCGACCATATCTTCTTCACCGGCTCACCGCAGACCGGCAAGGCCGTCATGGCCAATGCCGCGAAGAACCTGACTCCGGTCACCCTGGAACTGGGCGGCAAGTCTCCGGCCATTGTCGCCCAGGACTATTCGGCCAAGACCGCCGCCGAGCGGGTGATGTGGGCCAAGATGCTGAATGCCGGACAGATCTGCACCAACGTCGACTACCTGTTGCTGCCGGAGAACAAGCTCGAGGAATTCGTCAGTGAAGCCCGCGTCCTGTTCAACAAGCGCATTGCCGACATCAACAGCGGTGACTACACCGCCGTCATCGACCAGCGTTCTTATGATCGTCTGGAAGAAACCCTGGCCGACGCCGTGGCCAAGGGTGCCAAGGTTATCGATCTTTATCAGGGCCCGGCGCCAAAAGAAGGTATGCGCCTGATGCCGACCCGTCTGGTGCTGAATGTCACCGATGACATGCTGATCATGCAGCGCGAAATCTTCGGCCCGCTGCTGCCGATCCGCACCTACCAGACCAAGGAAGAAGCCACCCAGTACATCAATGACCGCCCGCGTCCGCTGGCGCTGTACGTCTACAGCAACGACAAGGCGCTGCAGGACTACTACCTGAACAACACCATCTCCGGTGGCGTCGGCATCAACGAGTCGGTGATTCAGGCCGGCCTGCACGACCTGCCCTTCGGCGGTTCGGGCAACAGCGGCATGGGCCACTACCACAGCAAGGAAGGTTTCCTGACCTTCTCCAAGCTGCGCCCGGTATTCAAGCAGGGCGGCATACGCGGCCTTGACCTGTTCCTGCCACCCTATGCCGGCTGGTCGACCCGTATCCTCAACTTCATGATGAAACTGAAGAGCTGACCTTCCGCCAGCGGGTGCACTTGTACCCGCTGGCGAATACCCAGCACATGTCCTGCATCTGGCCCGGCTTGCCCGGGCTTTTTGCGCAATGGCTGCCGCTAAATTGCCGATCAGGCCCTGGTCGGAAATCACCCGGACGTTTTAGGCCCATGTTCGATTACGACTACCTGATTATCGGCTCCGGCTTCGGCGGTTCCGTCTCGGCGTTACGTCTGGCGGAAAAAGGCTGGCAGGTCGCCGTGGTCGAACAGGGCCGGCGTATCGGCCGCCCGGAAATCGAGGCCGGCAAGCGCAGCCTGCGCCAGCTGATGTGGCTGCCCAAGCTGGGGTTGCGCGGTTACTTCGTGCAGCACCTGTTCCGCCATGTGGCGATTGTCGGCGGCGTGGGTGTCGGTGGCGGCAGCATTGTCTGGGCGGCAGTGATGCTGGAGCCCAAGGAATCGTTCTACAACGATCCCCGCCTGCAGGCGCTGGGCCTCGACCTGAAAAGCGAACTGGCAGCACACCTGAAAACCGCCCGACGCATGCTCGGCGTCACCCTCAATCCGCGCCAGAGCGAACAGGATGAGTTCCTGCGCCAGACTGCCCAACGCATGGGTGTGGCCGGGACCTTCGGCGCAGTACCCAATGCCGTGTATTTCGGTGAACCCGGCGTCACCGCATCCGACCCTTTCTTCGGCGGCGAAGGCCCGGCCCGTGAAGGCTGCACTTTCTGCGGCGGCTGTCTGACCGGCTGCCCGACCGGCGCGAAAAACAGCTTGTACTGGAACTACCTGTACCTGGCCGAGAAGCGCGGAGTGAATATCCTCAGCGAAAGCAAGGCCGAGCGCATCGAACCGCTGGCCGGAGGCGGCTATCGCGTCAGCCTGATCGATGCAGTGAGTGGTCGTCTGCTGCGCAGCCTGACCACCCGCAACCTGGTGCTCTCGGCCGGCGTGGTCGGCACCCTGGAGCTGCTCTACAAGAACCGCGACACCTACCGCAGCCTGCCCGGGGTCTCCGCCACCCTCGGTCAGGTGGTACGGACCAACTCCGAAGCGGTGACCGCCGTACTGCACCCGCCCGGCAGCGACATGACCAACGGAACAGCCATTTCCACCGACTTCCATCCCGACCCGTTCACCCACGCTACGCAGAACCGCTTCGACCGTGGCTACCGCTTCATGCGCGGTTATATGGGCCCGCTGGTGGATGATCCGCTGCCCTGGCGACGGGCGCTGAAAACCATCGGCGCCATCCTCAGCTCACCGCGCCTGCTGCTGAGCAACCTGTTGGCCAGGGACTGGGAGAAGCGCATCACCACCTTCACCATCATGCAGGATCTGGACAATCACATCGGCCTGCAGTATCGCCGCCCCTGGTACTGGCCATTCAGCCGGAAACTGGTCAGCGTCGCCAACCCCGGCCACGCAGCGCCGAGCTACCTGCCGATTGCCAACCGGCTGACCCGTGAGTACGCAGCCATCAGCGGTGGCACACCAATGAATATCACCCTGGAGTCCATTGGTGGCCTGTCCACCACCGCGCACATTCTCAGTGGCTGCCCGATGGGGCAGTCAGCTGCGGACGGCGTGATCGGCACCGACCATCAGGTGCATGGCCATCCGGGCCTGTTCGTGGTCGATGGTGCAAGCATTCCCGGCAATATCGGCGTCAACCCGAGCCTGACCATCACCGCCATGGCCGAACGCTTTGCCGCGTTGCAGCCGTCCAGAGAGGAACCCCATGTTTAACGCCAAACACATCGTCATCACCGGCGGCTCGTCCGGCCTTGGTCTGGAGCTGGCGCAACGGCTGGCCGCCGAAGGTGCACGCCTGACCCTACTCGCCCGCGACCCGCAAAAGCTGGAACAGGCCGCCAGCGATATACGTCGGCAGGCGCCCACCGCACAGGTCAAGGTGCAGGCCGTGGATGTCTGCGACGAGGAGGCAACGCTGGCCGCCATGCAACAGATTGCCGAGCAGAATGATGGCATCGACATGCTGATCAACAGTGCCGGTATTCTGCGCGAGGGCAGCTTCGGGCAATCGTCGCCCAAAGATTTCCGCGACGTCATGGAGATCAACTACTTCGGCCTGCTCAACAGCAGCCGCGCTGCCCTGCCCTATCTGCTGCAAAGCCGCGGCCGGCTGGTCAACATCGCCTCCATGGCCGGCTTTACCGGCGCCTATGGCTACAGCGCGTACTGCGCATCCAAGCATGCCGTGGTCGGTTTCAGCGAAGTGCTGCGCTTCGAACTCAAACCGCAAGGCGTGCAGGTGCATCTGGTGTGTCCCGGCGAGTTCGATTCACCGATGGTGGATGACATCGACACCTACCGCTCTGCGGAGAATCGCGCCCATACCCAGACCATCCCCAAAGCCAGTGTCGAGTCGATTGCCGCAGACACGCTGGCCGGCATCCGCGCCAATCGCTACCTGATCATTCCCGGCCGCACGGCGCGCATGGCCGGCTTTGTAGTCCGGCACTTCCCCGGGCTGATGCGCCTGCTCGGCGACCGCACCATCACCCGCGTGCAGCGTTCCCGCCAGACACCCGGCGGGGCCGCCTGACTGCCTGCAATGCAGGCTGGACAGCCCATCGGCAAAGCATTAGCTTGGCGACGCGGCACAGACTGCCGAAGCTCACCGAACCGGTCAGGCAAGGCTTGACAACACCATTGGAGTTTCCATGAATTACGTCCACCTCATAGCAGTTCTGGCAATCGTCCAGTTCATGTATTTCGCCATTCTCGTGGGCAAGGCACGCGAACAGTACGGCGTGAAGGCACCCGCTATCAGCGGCAACGAGATGTTCGAACGGGCCTTCCGCGTGCAGATGAACACACTGGAGCAACTGGTCTGTTTCCTGCCGGCCCTGCTGATAGCTGCCGTCTACTGGCCGCAGCCGTATGTTGCCGCGCTGGGGGTTGTCTACCTGGTCGGCCGCGCCCTCTACCGCCGTGCCTACGTGGCTGATCCGGCAAAGCGCGGCACCGGCTTCATGCTCACCTTCATTCCGACCCTGCTGCTGCTGATTGCCAGCCTTGTCGGCGCATTGATCGGCTAAGCAGCACGCTCCATCCGGCGCACCGGCCCGTCTCCCGGGCCGGTTTCCTTGCAGTTTTTACTGCAGTTACCCCTCCCAGCCCCCCGGCAGGTGCCCATAACCCGGACTTAGCAGTTATCCTTGAGGCAACTGCCAGCGAGCCGAGTCCTGCGTGAGTCCAGCCATCCCCGCAACCAGCACCCTTACCCCTCTCGACCGCTACTGGTTGTGCGAAGCCATTCGCCTGCGCGAAGCCCGTGGTGAGCGGCTGGAAGACCGCGCGGCCATTCGTCTGGCGCGCGCCGGCGGCGGTGATCTGCAGCAGCGCATCCTGCAACGTGCCCTGAGTCTGGCTGAACGTGACGGGCAACTGATCGCCCTGCAGCATTACCGCCACGGTGCCGGCCTGGCCATGCTGCTGCTGGCCCTGCTGGCGCTGCTCACCGGCGCCGGCCTGGCGTTTGCCGCACTCGGTGATGGCGTGCGCCCGGTCAATGTGTTCTGGGCGCTGGGCAGCCTGCTCGGGGTGAACCTGATCATGCTGCTGATCTCCGGCCTGAGCCTGTTGCTGGGTAACGACAACGGCCTGCTGACGCGCCTGTGGCGCTGGCTCAGCGACCTGCTGGCCCGCGATGCCCGGGCCGCCCAACTGGCTCCGGCGCTGCTGCTGCTGTTGCAAAGACAGCGCCTGAGTCGCTGGGCCATCGGTCTGGTGAGCAACGGCCTGTGGCTGCTGACCCTGCTCGGCGCGCTGGCGTTGTTGCTGCTGCTGATGAGTACACATCGCTACGGCTTTGTCTGGGAAACCACCCTGCTTGGCAGCAACAGTTTTGTCGGCCTGATCCAGGCCCTCGGCGCACTGCCGGCGCTGGCCGGCTTCAGCCAGCCCGATGCGCAGATGATCCGGGCCAGCGGTGATCTCGCGCTGAATGACCCACTGGCACGGCAGGTCTGGGCCAGCTGGCTGCTTGGCGTGTTTATTGTGTTCGGCGTGCTGCCGCGGCTGCTGCTGAGCCTGCTCTGCCTGTGGGGCTGGCGCCACGGCCTGAAGAGCCTGGCACTGGATCTGTCACTGCCGGCCTATCAGCTGTTGCGCAGCGAATTGCTGCCGGACAGCGAACGGTTGGGCATCGTCAGCGCAGCGCCTGAACTGCCGGCCATTCTGCCCGGCGGTCACACCCTGGAACAGAGTAGCGGCGCCCTGCTGGTAGCCATCGAACTCGACGGCAAGCGAGCCTGGCCACCGGCCTTGCCCGCGGGCATCGCCGATGCCGGCAATCTCGACAGCCGCGAGCAACGGCAGCACCTGCTCGACCAGCTCAGCCGTTTTCCGCCGGCACGCCTGCTGATCGCTTGCGACCCACGGCGCTCGCCGGATCGCGGTAGCCTGGCCCTGATTGCCGAGCTGGCACAAAGCGCCGCAGCCACACGGGTCTGGCTACTTCCTGCCGAGCCCGGCGAGGCCTTGGACGCCGATCGATTGAGTGACTGGCATCAGGCACTGGGCCAACTGCAGTTGCCGTATGCCGACAGTGCCAGCCTGACCTGGCTGGAGAGCGGCCATGACTAAACCGCTGAAGCTGGCCGTGGTCGGCCACACCAACGTCGGCAAGACCTCGCTGCTGCGCACCCTGCTGCGCGATGTCGACTTCGGCGAGGTCTCCCATCGGCCGAGCACCACCCGGCATGTCGAGGGCGCGCGTCTCAGCGTGAATGGCAATGCGCTGCTGGAACTGTACGACACCCCCGGACTGGAAGACGCCATCGCCCTGCTCGACTACCTGGAACGGCTCGAGCGCCCCGGCGAACGCCTCGACGGCCCGGCACGCATCAGCCGTTTCCTTGAAAGCAGCGAAGCCCGCCAGCGCTTCGAACAGGAAGCCAAGGTGTTGCGCCAGTTGCTGCAATGCGATGCCGGGCTGTACCTGATCGATGCGCGCGAGCCGGTACTGGCCAAATACCGCGACGAACTGGAAGTGCTGGCCGGCTGCGCCAAACCGCTGCTGCCGGTGCTGAATTTCGCCAGCGCCAGTCACGGTCAGGAAGAAGCCTGGCGCGAGGCGCTGGGCCGCCTCGGCCTGCATGCGCTGGTGCGCTTCGACACGGTGGCACCGCCGCAGGATGGCGAGCGCCGTCTGTATGAAAGCCTGGCCCTGCTGCTGGAAAAATCCCGCCCGTCGTTGCAGCAACTGATCGATGACCATAGTGCCCAGGCCATCGCCAGACAGCAAAGCGCCCGGCTCTTGATCGCCGAACTGCTGATCGACTGCGCCGCCTGCCGCCAGCAGGTAGTCGCCAGGCCGGAGGCTGAACGCGCCGCCATCGAACAATTGCACCAGAGCGTAAGGCAGCGCGAGCAGCGCTGTGTCGAAGCGCTACTGCGGCTGTATGCCTTCCGCAAGGATGATGCCCTGCCCGACGCTCTGCCGTTACTGGATGGCCGTTGGGGCGATGACCTGTTCAACCCGGAAACCCTGAAACAACTGGGCATCAAACTCGGCAGCGGTGTGGCCGCCGGTGCGGCAGCCGGTGCCGGCGTGGATCTGCTGGTGGGCGGCCTGACCCTGGGCGCGGCCGCACTGCTCGGCGCAGTGGCCGGTGGCGGCGTGCAGACGGCGCGCGGCTACGGCAAACGCCTGCTCGGCAAGTTCAAGGGACAACATGAACTGAGCATCGATGACAGCGTGCTGCGCCTGCTCGCCATGCGCCAGTTGCAACTGCTGCAGGCACTCAACCTGCGCGGCCACGCGGCCGTACACAAGCTGCAACTGCCGGCGGCTGAAGCAACCCTGTGGAGTCAGGGCAAGCTGCCGCTGCCGTTGCGCAAGTCACGCGCCCATCCAGAATGGTCGACACTCAACCCCGGCAGCCCGGCCAGCAGCCCCGAGCGCCAGGCACAGATCGCCGAACTGGCCGCGGCGCTGATCACCAGTTCCTGAGCAGCTACGCCAGCACAGGATGGTCGCATCAGGCGTTGCTTACGGCCGTGAACAACTGCTAGTTTTAGCGCCAGTGCCGGTGTAGCTCAGTCGGTAGAGCAGCGCACTCGTAACGCGAAGGTCGCAGGTTCGATTCCTGTCTCCGGCACCAGTCACAGCAAGGCTTGCAGCGATGCAGGCGGTATTGCCCGCCTGCCACAGCAGGGGCGCACCGATGCAGTGACGCCCATGCCGAGTTGCCGCTGCTGTTACTCGGTTTTCAAGCGATCATCCCATACCCCAGGCTCGATCCGGGTCTGCACTTCCGGGAACTGTCCGGCATCGAAAACCGGATCCTTGCCGGCCTTGCGCTGGCTGTTGTAATCCTTGGCCAGTTTGAACGCCAGTTTCGACAACAGCAGAATCGCGATCAGGTTGGTGATGGCCATCAGGCCCATCGACAGGTCTGCCAGATTCCACACGAACGGCATCGACGCGACGGCACCAAACATCACCATGCCCAACACCGCCAGCCGGAACCAGAGCAAGCCGGCCGGATGGCTGTGCTCAAGGAACACGAAGCAGTTTTCCGAGTAGAAATAGTTGGCGACGATCGAGGTGAAAGCGAAGAACAGCAGGATCACGGTCAGGAAATACTTGGCCCAGGAACCCACTTCGCTACTCAGGGCGTTCTGTACCAGCATGATGCCTTCGCCTTCCTGGGGACCGGCCAGCAGAATGATGGCTGCCGACGCCGTACAGATCAGCAAGGTGTCGATAAACACCCCGGCCATCTGTACGTAACCCTGGGAGGCCGGATGATTAGGATGGGGTGTAGCCGATGCCGCCGCGTTGGGTGCCGAACCCATACCCGCTTCGTTGGAGAACAGACCGCGTTTGAAGCCGTTCATGATCGCCGCACCGATGCCGCCGGCTGCCGCCTCCTCCAGACCGAAAGCGCTCTTGAAGATCATCGCGAAAACGCCGGGAATCTCGCCGAGGTTGGTCAGAATGACAAACACCGCCACCAGCAGATAGAGCACTGCCATCAGTGGCACGGCAATCTCCGAGAAGCGTGCAATGGCACGCAGGCCGCCAAAGATGATCATCCCGGTCAGCACCACAATGCCCAGTCCGGTCATCCAGGTACTGATCCCGAACGCACCTTCCATTGCGGCAGAAATGGTGTTGGCCTGCACGGCACTGAAGACAAAGCCGAAGGCAATGATCAGGAAAATCGAAAACAGCACGCCCATCCAGCGCACGCCCAGGCCACGCTCCATGTAGTAAGCCGGGCCGCCACGGAACTGACCGTTGTCATCGCGCACCTTGTACAGCTGCGCCAGTGTCGCCTCGACAAAGCCGGTGGCCATGCCCAGCAGGGCTATTACCCACATCCAGAAGATCGCGCCGGGGCCTCCCAGCGTGATGGCAACCGCGACGCCGGCAATGTTGCCGGTACCAACCCGCGCTGCCAGCGAGGTACACAGGGCCTGGAACGAGGAAATGCCCGAGGCATCGGAGTGCCGGCTGCCTTTGAGCACCGAGAAGATGTGGCCGAAATGCAGAAACTGGATAAACCCCAGACGCAAGGTGAAATACACCCCGCTGCCGGCCAGTAACCAGATGAGGATCTTGCCCCAGATCAGACCGTTCAGGGTGTCGACAACCAGATTGGCCAGATTGGCTACCTGCTCCATGGCGTATTCCTTTTGTTGTTTTGTGGATCTGCGGAGTTGGCCCCTCCCGGACGGGAGAGCACGCAGGAATGATCAAGGCAATCAGCAGCCCGGAAGGCTGAGCATAGGTGCCCGTTTATGGCTCGGCCAATTATGCCTGCAGGAATGCAAATAATCCGCGCTGAAATATCAGATCAGCCCCCCTACAGCCGGATCTGGCGTGATAGCGCCGGGCGCCGAACAAGCTACTTGCCGGTCGGGAGACGGGCCAGAACAAAGTAGAGAATTGCCCCCAACAGTCCGCTGCCCAGGCATACCCACTGCAGCGCATTGATGGAAATCAGCCCGAGCAGTGCATTGTGCGCACCCAGCGGCCAGAACGGTACGACATCGGCGTGCATCACGCTGTCCAGCAACACATGGCTGAACGTGCCGATGGCTGCCGATATACCGGCCACCAGCCAGCTGATCGGCAGGAACTCGCGATGGCCGATCAGGCGCAACCCGAACGTCGCCAGGTACTTGCCGCTGACCGCCGAAAACACCGCCAGCAGTGCCGCACCGATATAGGTATGGGTGAAACCGTGCAGATGGCCCGCGCCGCTGAGGATCACCAGCAGCGGCTGGATATCCATGACGATCTGCGCCCAGCCGAACACCAGCAAGGAAAAACTGCCCTGCAGCAGTGCCTTGATCAGCAGGCCGGGGCCCATGTGCAGCGGAGTGAATGGCATATGGGTTCCTGAGTCTATTGATGGCGCTCCGCCCGCAGCGAGCACACCCGGTCACGGGCAAGCCTGTCCGCGCAGGGCAAGAAGCGTTTCGGATAACGCATACCTGATCAGGGTTAATTCTGCGGGTCGCAAAGTATGGGAAACTCCCAGGCTCTCCACAACACGCAGAAATCCTGCTTAGTTGCTGATTTATAAGCTGAACAAGGCGATATATGGAAATGCCAATTGTGATCGTGGGCGGTGGGATCATGGGCGCGCTGAGTGCCTGGATGCTGGCGTCTGCACAAAAACCGGTGGTTTTGCTTGAGCAGGGCGCGCTTGGCCAGGAATCTTCCTGGGCCGGTGGCGGCATAGTTTCGCCACTCTATCCGTGGCGCTACAGCCCGGCGGTGACAGCGCTGGCGCACTGGTCACAGCACTTTTATCCCGCTCTTGCCGGACAGTTGCTGAAGCAGACCGGAATCGACCCCGAGGTTCATGCCACGGGGCTCTACTGGCTGGATCTCGAAGACGAAGCACTCGCGCTGGACTGGGCGCGCAGGCTGGATTATCCGCTGCAACAGGTAGACATAGCGCAAGCGCGTGCGGCGGTACCGGCCCTGGCTGCCGGGTTTGAGCACGCGCTGCATATGCCGGGACTGGCCAGCGTACGCAACCCGCGACTGCTCAAAGCGCTGCATGCGGCGTTGCTGCAACTGCCGAATGTCAGCCTGCGGGAAAACTGCGTGGTCAGCGGTTTCATCATCGAGGACGGACGCGTTGCCGGCGTGCAAACCGCGCAGGGCGACCTACGTGCCGAACAGGTGGTCCTGGCAGCCGGTGCCTGGAGCGGCGAATTGCTCAAGACCCTTGGTCTCACGCTGCCCGTGCAGCCGGTCAAGGGGCAGATGATTCTCTACCAGTGTGCGCGGGACTTTCTGCCGGCAATGGTGCTTGGCAAAGGCCGTTACGCCATTCCACGACGCGATGGTCTGGTGCTGATTGGCAGCACGCTGGAGCATGCCGGTTTTGACAAGACGCCCACAGCAGAGGCACTGAGCAGCCTGAAGGCATCTGCCGAGGAGTTGCTGCCAGCCCTGGCAGAAGCCGAAGTAGTCGGTCATTGGGCCGGCTTGCGTCCGGGTTCGCCCGAAGGCATTCCGTTTATCGGCGAACTGGCAGAGTTTCCCGGACTCTGGCTGAACTGCGGTCACTATCGCAACGGTCTGGTGCTGGCACCGGCCTCCTGCGAACTGTTGAAGAACCTGCTGCTGGACGAAGCGCCGGTGATAGATGCCAACCCCTATGCCCCTTCCGGACGCATGCATGAGGCGTTACCAAGCTAACAGCTCGACAGATATTCAGCCCGACCCTGTTATCCAGCCCGACCCTGTGGGAGCGCCGACCCGGCGCGAGATTGCACATTTTTCGCGCCGGGTCGGCGCTCCCACAGCCGGGCATTGGCTTGAAATATCCGCCCGGACATAAGGTCAAAATTTCACCGCTGCACCGACAAATCGTGCATTTGTTGCGCTGCGCTCTTCCTTCTGCACCCACCAACGCCCGCCCAGCGTCTGGCCGAGGTGCTAGCAAGCTAACAGCTCGGCAGATATCCAGCCCGACCCTGTTATCCAGCCCGACCCTGTGGGAGCGCCGACCCGGCGCGAGACTGCACAATTTTCGCGGCGAGGCGCCGCTCCCACAGCCGGGCATTGGCTTGAAATATCCGCCCGGACATAAGGTCAAAATTTCACCGCTGCACCGACAAATCGTGCATTTGTTGCGCTGCGCTCTTCCTTCGGCACCCACCAACGCCCGCCCAGCGTCTGGCTTTTGTGTGGTTGCGCTCAACGCGGTCACGGTATAACAGTCAGCTTTTCAGCGACCTGCTAGCCTGAAGCGGCTCATCAAGAGGATTCATCGATGCAATTCGACAACAAAGTAATCTGGATTACCGGCGCCTCTTCAGGCATCGGCGAGGCACTGGCGCGGGCACTGCTGCAGCAAGGCGCCCGGGTGATTCTCTCGGGGCGGCGCGCCCAGGCCCTGCAGGCGGTTGCCGCGCAGGCTCCCGAACGCAGTCTGGTACTGCCTTTCGAGAGCACCGATTACCCCGCGCTGGCAGAGGTGGTGGCACAGGCCTGGAACTGGCAAGGGCACATCGACTGCCTGATCAACAACGCCGGCATCAGCCAGCGCAGCCTGGCGCTGGATACCAATATGGAGGTTTACCGCACGATCATGGAGGTCGACTATCTGGCACCCGTAGCGCTAACCCAGCTGCTACTGCCACGCATGGTCGAGCGCGGCAGCGGCCAGCTTGCCGTGGTCAGCTCGGTGGCCGGCAAGGTTGGCGCCCCGCTACGCACCGCCTACTGCGGCGCCAAACATGCGGTCATCGGCTACTTCGAGGCGCTGCGTGCCGAGGTCGAGCAGGCCCATGGCATCGCTGTCAGCGTGATTCTGCCCGGCTCGGTTAAAACCGGCGTGGCCACCAATGCGCTGGGCGGTGATGGCCAGCGGCGCGGCCGCTCGGATGTCAACATCGACAATGGCATGTCGGCCGCCGAAGCGGCACAACAGATCATCGCCGGCCTGGCTGCCGGGCAGCGCACCATTGAAGTGGTCGAAGGCATGGAAAAGATGGCGCTGCAATTGCGCACCGCCGATCCCGAGCGCTTGTTTAGCATCACCGCTGCCGAAGGCGCGCGGCTGGCCCAGGAGCGGGCAGCCCATGGCAGTGCCGACATCGATCCGGGTAACGTACAGCGGCTGGATAGCTGAGGCCGGGACATTCAGCGGATGCCCTGGCGGGCACCTGCCCAACCAAGCGTCACTCATCGGACGACAAGGCTGAGATCAAATGTCTGGAAACTGGCTGGATAAAAACATCAGGAATTTGCACCCGGTGTATTTCTCTCTGGTGATGGCAACCGGGATTGTTTCGATTGCCGCCAAACTCGAGGGCTTTGTTTTCTTCAGTCAAATTCTGCTCTGGCTGAATGTCGCCTTTTATCTGGGCCTCTGGCTTGCCTATGGCACCCGGCTGTTCAAGTTCTTTGACGAGTTCAAGGCCGACTGTTTTTGCTTCAACCGCTCGGTTGGCTTTTTTACCGTGATTGCCGGCTCCTGTGTGCTCGGTTCACAGTTCAATATTGTTGCAAACGACATCCGGATTGCGACCTATCTATGGTGCTTCGCGCTTGTACTCTTTCCTTTGATTTTTTACGGAATATTTACCTGCCTGACCATTTCAACGGCCAAGCCCGGCCTGGAAGAAGGCATCAACGGCGGCTGGCTGGTTGCAGTGGTTGCCTGCCAGGGCCTGTCGTTGCTGGGTAGCCAGATAGCGAGCCAGTTCGCCCATCCGGACATCGTCATTTTCATCGCAACCACCACCTGGATGGCCGGCGGAATTTTGTATGTCTCATTGATCTCACTGATTTTTTATCGAAGTGTCTTCCTGCCGATGACCCCGCAGGAGTACACCTCACCCTACTGGATCAACATGGGTGCGGTAGCCATTTCCACCCTGGCCGGCACACAACTTGTCCTGCACGGCTCTCACGTCGAGTTCGTGGCTGACCTGCTGCCTTTCATCAAAGGATTAACGCTGTTGTTCTGGGCAACCGCATTCGCCTGGCTGCCACAACTGATAGCGCTTAACTGCTGGCGCTTCCTGTATAAAAAGCACCCTTTCCGATACAGCCCGATGGATTGGGGGATGGTCTTCCCGCTAGGCATGTTTACGGTATGCACCATCATGCTGGCCAAGGTTCTGGATTTAAGCTGGCTGCTGCGAATCCCTGAATACTTTATCTATATCGCCATATTGGCCTGGTGCTTCACCCTCTTCCGGTTCATTCATTCTTCAATGGTCACCCGTAAGCAAGTGCCCGCTGAGGATGGCAAATAAACCGCTGCTGAATTTATCCCCTGCAAAATTTCGATCAAAAATCACGGAGTGAGCAACATGCAAAGCCTTTGGGTAAACAAGACCGATCTGGCCAACGCAAAATGGCAGCAGAGCGACACCCCGCAACCGGGCGCAGGGCAGATTCTGCTGCAAATCGAAAAGTACGCACTGACCGCCAACAACATCACCTATGCGGTGATCGGCGATGGCTTCGGCTACTGGAACTTCTTCCCCACCGCTGAAGCCGGCTGGGGCATCGTGCCGGTGTGGGGCTTTGCCCGTGTGGTGGCCTCGCAGCATGCCGATATCAAGGTGGGCGAACGGGTCTACGGCTATCTGCCGATGGCCAGCCACTTGCTGGTCACGCCGGGGCATGTCAGCGCGGCCGGGTTTGTCGACAGCACCGAACACCGCAAGGCACTGGCGATCATTTACAACCAGTACAACCGGCTGGGCACCGCTGCTGGTAAGGGCGAGGACGAACGTGCGCTGTATCAGCCGCTGTTCACCACCAGCTTCCTGATTGAAGACGTCATGCACCAGGCCGACTGGCATGGCGCGCAGGCGATGCTGCTGACCAGCGCCTCCTCCAAGACCGCCCTCGCCCTGGCGCTGGTAACCAAGAACCTCAGCCCGCAGATCAAACGCATCGGCCTGACCTCAGCCGGCAACATCGACTTCGTGCGCGAAACCGGCCTGTACGACCAGGTGCTGACCTATGACCAGCTGGCCGACGCCGATGCCACGCTGCCCACCGTGTCAGTGGACTTTGCCGGCAACGGCAAGCTGCTCGCGGCGATTCATGGTCATTGGCAGGACAACCTGAAATTCAGCTCGCTGGTCGGCGCCACCCATATCGATGCACGCAAAGGCGCCCGCGACCTGCCCGGCCCGAAACCCATCCTGTTCTTCGCGCCAAGCGCAGCGGAAGCCCTGCTCAAGCAGATCGGCCCGGCAGAATTCCGCACGCGGGTGGATGCCCAGTTCAACGCCTTCGTCGCCGCCGTTGCCGGCCACCTGGGCGTAGAGCACCTGACAGGCGAGCAGGCGCTGAAGAGTGCCTATCTGGAGATGCTCGGCAACCAGGTAGCGCCCAATCGCGGGCTGATCTGTCAGATCGGGTAAGGCTGGGGGAGGCTTGGTTCTGTTGCGTTGTAGCCACAGCACCAGAAGCAGATCGTTAGGCGGATCGTTCCCACGCTCTGCGTGGGAATGCAGTGGCAGGCGTTCTACGCCTGAGGACGTGGAACGTCCCGGGGCGCGGGTTCCCACGCAGAGCATGGGAACCATCAAAAATAAATCTGCCCCATTTTCCGAGTGAGGCTTGTGAGATGCTTGACCCTGTTTCGTTGTACCCACAGTACCGGAAACAGATCGTTTCCACGCTCTGCGTGGGAATGCAGTGGCAGGCGTTCTACGCCTGAGGACATGGAACGTCCCGGGGCGCGGGCTCCCACGCAGAGCATGGGAACCATCAAACGCGATGCCCCCTGCGCTTTGCTGCACTTGAGAGCAGAGCTCAGGCCAGAACAGAACTGTAACAAAACACAGGCAGAGTCAGCCGTTGAAGCAAAAGATCCACAAACCAGACTTCAGCAGCACTGCAAATACATCACACGCACTCAGTCTGGAGCACGCATTGAACGACTTATCAACGACTCAAGACAGCAACAGGCGCGGCATTTTCAGCTGGATGCTATTCGACTGGGCCGCTCAGCCCTTTTTCACCGTGGTACTGACCTTCATCTTTGGCCCCTATTTCGTTTCTCGCCTGGTCGATGACCCGGTATCCGGGCAGGCCGCCTGGGGTTACACCGTGACCATTTCCGGTTTTCTGATTGCTCTGCTCTCGCCTGTTCTGGGTTCGATTGCAGACGCTTCCGGCGCGCGAAAAAAATGGATCGGCTTTTTCGCCATCATTCAGATTTCAGCACTGGGCCTGCTCTGGTTTGCCGTCCCCGGCGCGTCGCTTGTCCTGCCAATGCTGTGCATTGTCATGGCCACCATCGCCGCCGAATTTTCGATTGTCTTCAATGACTCCATGCTGCCGCGTCTGGTCAGCCAACGAGAAATCGGGCGGGTTTCCAACATGGCATGGGGCCTGGGTTACATCGGCGGATTGCTGGTGTTATTCATCGTCTTGCTGTTTCTGGCGGGTAGCCCGGGCACCGGCAAAACCCTGATCGGTGTTGCGCCATGGTTCGGCCTGGACCCCGCTCTCGGTGAAGACGCCCGCGCGACCGGCCCGCTCTCGGCCATCTGGTATCTGCTTTTCATTATCCCCATGTTCCTGTTCACGCCGGATACGCAAAGCAACTTGCCCCTGAAGAGCGCGGTAAAGGCCGGACTCCATGAACTGGCCAGCACGCTCAGGCAATTCAGGCAGCGCAGCGCGGTATTCAAGTTTCTGCTGGCACGCATGGTCTACCAGGACGGCGTGAACGGCTTGCTGGCATTGGGCGGGGTATTCGCGGCTGGCCTGTTTGGCTGGGAAACGATAGAAATGGGCGTCTACGGCATCCTGCTGCTGGTCGCATCGATCTTTGGTTGCTACTTTGCCGGGAAAATCGACAGCCGACTGGGCTCGAAAACAGTGGTGATCATCAGTCTGGTTGTGCTGATTTTTGCCACCTTGGGCATCGTTTCAACCGGCCAGGGTTTCACCCTGTTTGGTGCCATGAACCTTCCCGTCCAGGACAACGGCGGCCTGTTCGGCACGGCCTCGGAAAAGGTGTACATCCTCTTCGGCTTGTTCATCGGCCTGGTGTTCGGCCCGGTGCAGGCCTCATCCCGATCGTATCTGGCGCGCAGCGTGAGCACAGAGGAAGCCGGTCGTTTCTTTGGTTTGTATGCGCTCTCCGGCCGGGCGACATCCTTCCTGGCGCCGATGACGGTGGCCAGCCTCACCATATTGACCGATTCGGCGCGCATCGGTATGTGTGCGCTGATTGTGTTCCTGGTGGTGGGATTTCTGATTCTGCTGGTTGCACCCTATCCGGCTATTGATAAGGCGGAACAGGCAGTCTGAATACCTGCAAGGTGGTCAACGCCAAAGGCCTGGCCACCATCGAAACCCATCCTGCTCTTTGCGCCAGCCGCTGCTGAAGAACAAGGTTGCGCCGAATCATGGGCTGATCAGACTTATCGGGTAAGGCTGGAGAGGCCTGGCCCTGTTGCGTTGTAGCCACAGTGCTGGAGGCGGATCGTTCCCACGCTCTGCGTGGGAACGATCAAAAATTAATCTGTCCCCTTTTTGCTCGGCCTGAAAGGTCCGCAGGTTGGGAAACTGCGGAGCAGTTTCCACAGTAATGAAATCCGGACTACCTACTTAACCTACTCCCCAAAATAGTTATTATTGGCACGGTCGGTTATTTGGCTTCTCATTTTCCCATCAATCAGCTTACGTTCCTTCTTTACAAGACCAATATCACTAAGTTTGGACGTTCTTTTTCCAACCAATTGATAGGTTACGTCAATAAGCGCAGAAATTTCGCTTGCCCTCATTTCTTCGTCTTCATCATGTAATGCTGTAAGGATGTCTAGCTCAACCGGATCCAGCGCCTTCTGATTTGAAAGTTTGCTTACCTCTTGAGCGAAATCATCAGCAAGATCAACAATCGAACAGTGACCATCTGAACACTCCGGACACCGCCATTTATATAGTTCAATACTCGGCTTTTGGTCTAAAGGGAAGCAAGTAAAACAACTACCACATCTAATGGTTTGCTTCTGCGATAGAAATTCGTGAATCGCTGAAGAAAAGTCGAAACACCTTTGTACAAAGTAATTCCGATACTCACGCCCTGATGGGTAACCCCAAGCTATTCTCTCGGCCTCCGAAAGTCCGTAAAACATCGCATAAACAACTACTGGCTTACCATTTTTATCACGTGTTTCCTTGTAACGTGACAGCAAAAAGTTAGCTTCCAATGATTGAAAAATAACGGAAAGTTCTGGTGAAACGATGAAGTGACTTATCGGAGGATTGGAAACGCCCTTAAAATATGTCCCGCCAACTGTCCCAGAGGAAATTCCACTTCTGACTCTCTTGGCCTCTTGGGTTATGGTCTTTATAAGCTCGCTTTGATTATGCCTGTCAAGTTTATTTTCAAACGGCTCAAGTGCATATCTATTTAAGCGATCAAAGTATTTTACAATTGTGTTTTCATAATGCTTTCGAGCGGCCAACCGTAACGATGCAGCTGTAATTTTCTGCCCCTTAGAAACCCTATCCAAATAACAAACATGCAATAGTATTCCCATAAGACGAGGGACATTGAATGTTGTCTCGAAAAGGAGACGCATATGTTGTTCGATTGAAATCGAATCATCAAAATAATCGTTTACATCTTCACCAAATGCCTCAAAACGCGAACGCATCAAACGACTAGCGTAATCAGTTGCAGCGTGTTCCATTGTTTGGACTTCTGACGCTTCGTATAGGGATGAAAAATCTAGAGATACAGTATCAACCTTACCTGGGTCAATTTTTCCGAAATATACACGACCCGGATATCCTGCAATCTTTAATTTGATTGATTCGTTACTAGAATTATTAAGAGGTGCCAGAACAATATCCACGAAAAGGCGCTGATCAACTAAGCTCAACTCTGAAAAATCATCGAAGAAAATTACAAGCCGCGCTAAACCACACTCTTCGACAAGTTCCTTTATCTCCGAAATGATGGAATCAAACGGGAAGGATCTCAGAACAACATCTGAATATTCGTTGTATACCTCGTTATCGTCTAACGATTTATCAAAATCACTTAAGGAAGCATGTCCAGAAAAATTAACTCCAACGTTGGCCGGCATGCCCCCAGCTTCAACCTTCACGCCGGCACTCTGTGTTTTACCAGTCTCTTTTTGAGCCCTTGCTTTCCACTTAGTAGTGATTTGCTGGAGGACAGGCAATTCTTGACTATCCAGTTTCACGTCCTTCAATCGGGATTGAAGTGCCTCGATATTTTTCCGCAATTCAGAATATGGCTTTCTGTGTCCACGCCACTTATCCCAGAGCGACATTGCTTCTGAAGTCTTGTCAATTTCTTTGAGTATTTCGGCCAACGACGACCCAAGGAATGATTTTCTTAGCAAATGAGCACGGAAAATACCCGGGTCTATCGTCACATCCCCAACCACACCAGATACAACATCCGAGGCCTGCATGGTGTCATAGAGGCTCTTCACATCAACATAGATGGAAATGATGTTCTGCTTTTTTCTCAACTCACTCTGAGCGCGAGCAAATACCGTGCTTTTCCCTGTGCCTTTCCTTCCGAGTAAAAATGTGGTGTTGCTCGAAAGAACGGATGTCAGTACCGCATCACCTGGCAAGGGATCGACATACAAGGTATCAACCGCGTTTTCGCCAATCTCGTCCATAAAATCGCGAAGCTCTGCTCGCCGATACTGCCGAAGTGATTCCGCTATGCGGGAGAATTTTTTTGGATTCATGCGGACTTCCATCATGGTTTCATTTTTGACGCCGAACTGTAATTAGATCGAATTCGGCAATAAAAAAATAGCAAGTAACCCGGATATCCGTAGGGTGGTCAACGCCGAAGGCTTGGCCACCATCGAAGCCGGTGAATTACCCATGATGCACACACCATTGGTGGCCAATCGCTGCGCGAGTTGACCACCCTACGGTATGCGGGGCGTGGCTCAAACCAAACTCTTGCTCACCACCTCATACACATCACTCGACAACTCGCCGCTGGCGAGAATCCGCTCCAGCTCGTTGCGCATCATCTGGCGCCGCTCCGGGGCGTATTTGCTCCAGCGCGTCAGTGGGGACAGCTGGCGTGAGGCGATTTGCGGGTTGAGGGCGTTGAGCTGGATCACCAGGTCGGCGAGGAAGCGGTAGCCGCTGCCGTCGGCGCGGTGGAAGTTGATCAGGTTCTGCCCGGCGAAGGCGCCGATCAGGGCACGCACCTTGTTCGGGTTCTTCAGGGTGAAGGCCGGGTGCTGCATGAGGGCCTGCACGCGCTCCAGCCCGCCCGGCAAGGTGCTGGCGGCCTGTACGCTGAACCACTGGTCCATGACCAGCGGGTTGTCCTTGAAGCGTTCGGCAAAGTTGGCCAGGGTGGCGGCCTTCTCGGCCTCGAACGGCGAGTTGACCAGCACGGCCAGCGCGGTCAGGCGCTCGGTCATGTTGTCGCAGGCTTCGTACTGTTCCAGGCAGGCGGTCAGCACCTTGGGCTTTTCCGTGAGCATCAGGTAGGACAGCGCCATGTTCTGCAGGGCGCGGCGGGCGAAGTGGCTGGCTTCGGCGACATAGGCCTGCTTGCGCGACTGCACGCGGGCATCCTGATAGCGCTGCCAGAGCGGCTCGAACAGGTCATCGGCCAGACGCTTGCGGGCAAACTCGCGGGCAGCGTGGATCGCCTCGACATCAGCCTCCTCGCTGATCTCGGTGAGGTAGGCTTCGCTGGGCAGGCTGAGCATTTCGGCAACCATGGCCGGATCGAGCTGCTCGTTGTTGAGTACGCTGCACAGCGCCTTGACCAACCGCTCGTCCATCGCCATGGCCACGCCGCGTTGCTGCTGCCCGACCAGCTCCTGCAACACCTGCACGGCCAGCTGCTGGCCGGCTTCCCAGCGGTTGAAGCCGTCGCTGTCGTGCTGCATGAGGAACATCAGCTGGTCGCGGCTGTAGGGGAAGCTGAGTTTTACCGGCGCGGAGAACCCGCGCAGCAGCGACGGCAGCGGCTTTTCGGCAACATCAACGAAGGTGAACGACTGCTCGGCCTCGGTGACCGACAGCACGCGGTTGTCGCCAGTCGCCTGTGCTTCGCCCTGCAGGCGCAGCGCCAGTGGCTGGCCCTTGCTGTCGAGCAGGCCCAGTTCGACCGGAATCACGAACGGCAGTTTCTCGCTCTGCCCCGGCGTGGCCGGGCAGCTTTGCTTGAAGGTCAGGGTATAGGTGCCGGCCTGGGCATCGTGGCTGTCGCTGACACTCAGGCGCGGTGTGCCGGCCTGGCTGTACCAGCGCTTGAACTGGGTCAGGTCGCTGCCGCTGGCGTCTTCCATGGCCTTGACGAAATCGTCGCAGGTCACGGCCTGGCCGTCGTGGCGTTCGAAGTACAGGTCGCTGCCCTGGCGGAAGGCTTCGGCGCCGAGCAGGGTGTGGATCATGCGCAGTACTTCCGAGCCCTTCTCGTAGATGGTCAGGGTGTAGAAGTTGGAAATCTCGATGAACGAATCCGGGCGAACCGGATGGGCCATGGGGCCGGCGTCTTCGGCGAACTGGTGGGTGCGCAGGTAGGCCACGTCCTCGATGCGCTTGACCGTGGCCGAGTTCATGTCGGCGCTGAACTGGGAATCACGGAATACCGTGAAGCCTTCCTTGAGCGACAGCTGGAACCAGTCGCGGCAAGTCACGCGGTTGCCCGACCAGTTGTGGAAATACTCATGCGCCACCACCGCCTCGACGCGCTGGTGAGCGGCATCGGTGGCGGTTTCGGCATGGGCCAGCACGCAGCTGGAGTTGAAGATGTTCAGGCCCTTGTTTTCCATGGCACCCATGTTGAAGTCGTTGACCGCGACGATCATGAAGATGTCCAGGTCGTATTCGCGGCCGTAGACCTCCTCGTCCCACTTCATCGACTTCTTCAGGCTGTCCATGGCGTGCTGCACCTTGTCGATGTTTTCCGGCTCGACATAAATGCGCAGCGCCACCTCGCGCTGGTGCATGGTGGTGAAGCTGTCCTCGACGCACCACAGGTCACCGGCAACCAGCGCGAACAGGTAGGCCGGTTTCATGAACGGATCTTCCCAGGTCGCCCAGTGGCGGCCCTGGTCGTCTGCACCGCTGGCCAGCGGGTTGCCGTTGGACAGCAGGATCGGGTAGCGCTGCTGCTCGGCCATCACCGTGGTGGTGAACTTGCTCATCACATCGGGACGGTCGAGGTAGTAGGTGATCTTGCGGAAGCCTTCGGCCTCGCACTGGGTGCAGAACATGCTGCCGGACTTGTACAGGCCTTCCAGCGCGGTATTGCTTTCCGGATGGATGCGCACGCTGCTGTCGATGACGAACTCGCTGTGCGGCGGCTGCAGGGTAAGCTGGCTGTCGTCGAGCTGATACTCGGCCGGCGTCAGCAGATGGTCATCCAGGCTCAGCGAGAGCAGCTCCAGCTGCTGACCATCGAGTACCAGCGGCGGCAAATCCATGCCCAGTTGCGGGTTGCGGCGCATCACCAGCTGGGCATGCACCAAGGTGTGATCCTCGAACAACTCAAAGGTCAGATGCGTCTCGTCAATCAGGTAGTCAGGGGCCTGGTAGTCCTTGAGGTGAATGACTTTGGGTTGTTCGGTACGCATGATGATTTCCTTCGGCAGAGCGGTAATTAAAGACGATGTAGCCGTTATGTGTTGCGGGTCCCGCTGTGCCAGATCGGCGTAGGGTGGGCTTCAGCCCACCATCAGGGACCAGGGTTCTGGTGGGCTGAAGCCCACCCTACGCTTAGTTATTCAGGCGCAAATGGCCACCTGATATGCAGTGTATTTGCGCAGGTTGATCACGCCAGTGTCGAGCAGCAGGTACTGGCCCTTGATCCCCAGCAGCGTACCCTCGACCAGCGGGGTCTTGTCCAGATCATGGCTGACGACTTTGGTCGGATAGCAGCTGACCGGATAGGTAATTTCGACCGGCTGCATGTCGCCGAGTAATTGCAGGGCCTGCAGACCAAAGCGTTGCTGCAGCTCGCCGATGCCATCGGCAAAGGTGGCAAACAGCTGGTCGCGCACGGCCGGCAGATCCAGCGGCGCGGCCTCGCCCTTGAGCATGGCGCGCCAGTTGGTGCGGTCACTCAGTTGCCCGCGCAGCAGGTCTTCGACAAAGCCGGATTGCTGACGGGTGGCGACGCGCAGAATCGGCAGCGCCTGGCTGGCGCCCTGGTCGATCCAGCGTGTCGGCACCTGCGAGGCACGGGTGATGCCGACCTTGATCCCGGAAGAATTGGCCAGATAGACGATGTGGTCGGTCATGCAGAACTGCTCGCCCCAGGCCGGCTCGCGGCAGGTGCCGGCGGCGTAGTGGCAGCGTTCGGGGCTCATGATGCAGCTGTCGCACTGCGCCAGTTTGGTGAAGCAGGGATAGCAATAACCCTGGCTGAAACTCTTCTTGGTCTTGCGCCCGCAATGGCTGCAATGGATGGCACCGAGGAATTCGATGCTCAGGCGCTGGCCGAGCAGCGGATTGACCGGCAGCTCCTGCTCATCCAGACAGAACGCATAGCTGACGGGCGAGTCCAGCCTGGCGCTCATCTTGCGCAAGGCGCCCTGCCCGAGCAACGCCATCAGTGCAGGGTGTCCGCTTTACTGCTGAACAGGATATTCGGCACTTCCATGGATTGCGATTCGCAGGCCTGCGGGCCCATGTAGCCGGTGTGCTGGTCTGCGGGCAGATGCTTGAGTTCGTAGGCGATCATCGCCTGCAGGCACAGCTCTTTCTGTTCGGCACTGAGCTTGCGCCCATCCGGCCACTTGCCGATCTCCACCGCCAGCTTGAAGCTCGCGTAGACCTCGGCGTTGATGGTGCTGGCAATTTGAGCAAAATTCGACATGGGTAACTCCGTAATAAACATTTCAACATTTGCTGCGTTGCGGCATTTTCCGCAGGAGCGGGCTTGCCCGCGAATCCGTTTCGCGGTCAAGCCCGCTCCTACAAGGCAAGCCTTCGCGGACAAGGCAATACCGGCATTCTACTGACGCTGCCGCGCCAGTGCACCGCCCAGCAGGCCGGTCAGACAGCCGGCCAGCAGGCCGCCGACATGGGCCGCATTGGCGATCGCCGCCAGCTGCACCAGTTCGAAAATACCGGTCATGCAGATCAGCAGCCAGATCAGCATCATGCCGACTACCCCCGGCGGCAGCCGATAGATGCGGTCGGGGGCCAGCTTCTGGTAGATCCAGCAATGCCCGAGCAGGCCGTAGAGCACCCCGGAAAGGCCGCCAAACAGCCCCGGACCACTCCAGTAGAACTGTGCCAGGTCACTCACCAGACTGTAAAACAGCAGCAGAACGAACAGCGTCAGCGCACCCTGGCGCAATTCGATACGCCGCCCGAGTTCCCAGCACCAGAGGCTGTTCATCGCCAGATGCAGCAGGCCGAAATGCAGCAACACCGGTGACACCAGACGCCACCACTGGCCTTGCGCCATGCTCTGCGACCAGGGCACGAAGTACAGGTAATCACCCTGCACGCTGAAATCGAGGAAACTCAGCCAGCGTACCGCCTGCAGGTTGCTGCCACCCCAGGTCACCAGTGCGACCAGCAGGGTAATCAGCAACAGTGCGCTGGTCATCGGTGTCGCCCGCAGCTTCTGCAGCACACTGCCGGAAGGATTTACCGGCGTGGCGGCCACCAGTTCAACGCCATCACCCTGCGGGTACTGCGCATACAGCTGGCGTACCTGCTCGGCTATCGGCTCGGCGCCAACCCACAGCACCTGTTCGCCGGCGACTTCGGTGACGCGGTGCGGCACCTGCAAGCGCCGCAACAGGGCGATGAAGCCGCCCAGATCGACACTTACCGGCAAACGCATGGCGGCTACGGCCTTCACTGGGGTGCCTCCGGCAGCTCTACCTCGACCCAGACGAACTTGCCCGGATCGAGCTGTGCTTCATCATCCAGGCGATAGGCCACCAGCTTGCCGCGCATCACCGCGCTGTAATCCAGACAGGCCAGATTCGGTCGCAACGGCGCCGGTTTGCCGCGCCGCCAGTAATGGCCGACAAACAGCAGCGGTTCTTCCGCCGGATAGCTGAGCAGGCTGGCTTTCTCGGCGGCCGGCAGTGGCTGGGCAGCCACCTGCTCGGGCAGGGCATCGGGCTGAAACACGATGTCGCCGTAGGTTTGCGGGTCTACCGCCCAGAACTTGCTGCGAAAGAACGAACGGGTCAGGCCGTCATCACCAGTCATCGCCAGGCCGTTGGGCAGGCGCATGTTCAGCCCGCGCAGCAGCCGATCGAACACCCGGTGGGGCAAGCTGCCCTGCACTGCCGCCGCCTCGACGAAACCCTGATCAACCCGGGCATCGGCAAAGCGTGCGCGCAACTGGCTGATCAGGGCGCCATCCCAGCAGGCATGCACCACGCGGAAACGCCCGCCATCGAGCAGCAACGGCAGCTGGCAGAACCAGCCGAGGAAGTCCTGCCAGTCAGCCGGATGCTGCTCGAACTGCCGATGGGTTTCGCGCAGCTGGCGGGCATGCCGGGCCGTGTGTTCACAGACAAATTCACGCCCGCTGTCTGCCGGCGCCGGAATGCTCCAGCCCAGCGCATTGAATTCGTGATTACCCATGATGCAGTGCGCCTGCCCGGCCTCGACCATGTCATGCACCAGGTGTAGCGCCTCACGGATACGCGGGCCGCGATCGATGATGTCACCGAGGAACAGCACCTGGCGCCACGGATGCCGCCAGACGCCGCCGTGCTGGCGGTAACCGAGGCTGTCGAGCAGACGCTCCAGCGTGTGCGTGCAACCGTGCACGTCGCCGATCAGGTCATAGCCGCGTTGCGGATCGAGATACATTACTTGCCTCCGCCCAGCCGGCTCCCCCAACCCAGCTTGGTTCGGCAAACCTCGTAGAAGTTATGTTCCAGCGGGTGGATCAGCTTCAGCTTGTGCGGCTTCTTGCGGACGATGATGTGATCGCCCGGCGAACAGGTGACGTGATTCTGTCCGTCGCAGGAAACCAGCGGATAAATCTGCATATCCGGCGATACGACGATTTTCAGCTCGCTGTTGCCGTCCACCACGATCGGCCGGCCGGACAGCGTATGCGGGTACATCGGCACGATGACCATGGCATCCAGCTTGGGATGCATGATCGGCCCGCCGGCAGACAGTGCGTAGGCGGTCGAGCCGGTCGGTGTGGCGACGATCAGGCCGTCGGCCTTCTGGCTGCAGACGAAATGCCCGTCGATATACAGTTCGAACTCGATCATCCGCGTCGACTTGCCGGGGTGCAGCACCACATCGTTCAGCGCATCGGCGGTGCCGATCACCTCGCCCTGGCGGCGCACTTCGGTGTCCAGCAGAAAGCGCGTTTCGACCATGTACTTGCCGTCCAGCACCTCGCTGACCCTGAGTTCCAGCTCGTCCGGACTGATATCGGTGAGAAAGCCCAGGCTGCCACGGTTGATGCCCAGCACCGGCACTTTCGACTGCGCCAGCGAGCGCGCCGCACCGAGCATGCTGCCGTCACCGCCGACGACGATCACCAGATCGCAGATTTCGCCCATCAGCTTGCGCGAGGAGACCTGCAGGCCATGGCCGGGCAGCACTTCGGCAATGCTTTCCTCGAGCACCACATGCATATGGCGATCCTGCAGAAAGCGCTTCAGACGGCGGATGGTATCGAGCACCCGGGCACTGCCCAGACGACCGATGATGCCGATATTGCGAAATTGCTCCATGGGATTGCTCTGCGCCGGACGTGAGCAGTGGATTATGGGTGAAAGGCAGGCGCAGCGGCAAACCGGCATCGACTATGCTCCGCCTATGCTGACTCCCGACCTGCTCGACCAATGGCTGCCCCGCCTGCAGCACCCTGCCGTGCGCGACCTCGCCTGGACGCTGCTGGCGGCGCCGCTGCTGGCGGCGCCCGGCTGCCCGCAGCGCCACCCGCTGAGTGCCAGTGGCTGGTGGCACAATCCGCAATGGCTGGCTGACTGGCTGCAGGAACAGCAGCAGCATCCGGAGCCGCTGCTCGACTGGCTGCAAGGGGCACGCAGCCAGCGCCTGGGCATCCATTACGAACGGCTCTGGCAATTCGCCCTGCAGCAGGCACCGGATATCGAACTGCTGGCGGCCAATCTGCCGGTGCGCCAGGGCGGCCAGACCCTTGGCGAGCTCGATATGTTGCTGCGCGATGCCGAAGGCGATCATCACCTGGAACTGGCGATCAAGCTGTATCTCGGCCCGGCCAGCGGCGACGGGCAATTGCCGGCCAACTGGCGTGGCGCCGGACGGGCCGACAATCTGCAACGCAAGCTGCAGCACCTGGGCAGCCAGCAACTGCTGTTGTGCGGCAGCCCGGCCGCACAGGACATCCTTGCCGCTCACGGCGTGCAGCAACCCCGGCCCGGACTCTGGCTGAGCGGCTACCTGTTTTATCCCTGGCCCGGCGGCTGCGCATCCCCCGCCGGAAGCCACCCGCAGCATGCCCGCGGCCAGTGGTTGCAGCACCACGACTGGCCCGCCTTTCAGGCCGCCAGCAGCGCGCAGCACTGGCAACCGGTAGCCCGCGATTGCCGGCTGGCGCCCAGCACCCTGCAACCTGCAAGCAGCTGGCCTGCCGCCCGGCTGGAGGACTGGCGGCACAGACTGGCGGCGGATGCTCCGCCCATCCTGCTGGCAGGTTTCAGCCAACAGGCGGATGGCAGCTGGACGGAAAGCGCACGGGTGATGCTGCTCAATGACCAGTGGCCGGGTGATGGCGCAGATCAGCGCTAATCAGGCAGCGGTTGCGAGTATGCAAGGCTTCGCGGGCAAGCCCGCTCCTACAGCTGCCGGCTCGAACCCAGGAGCGGGCTTGCCGGCGAAAATCAGTGCCTGGAGCGCTGTTGAAACAGCTAGCGACTGGGCTCGGTACGCCCACCGGAGCGCACCAGATTTCCCGCACCCAGTTCACAGAGAAAACCCTCACGCAACAGCAGCGACAACCCGTCCACGCCTCCGTGCAGGGCGTAGGCCTGGAAGCCCAGTTGCTTGAGCAGATAGACGGCGTTGACGCTGCGCTTACCGTTGTCGCAGTAACACAGATAGGTACGTTGCGGGTCCAGCAGGCGCACTTTCAGACGCAACAGGTCCAGCGGCATATGCAGGGATTGCAGGGCATGGCCAGCCTCGTATTCGTCCTGCCGGCGCACATCCAGCCATTGCGCGCCCTTGCCGGTCATACGCACCGCTTCACCGAAGCTGACCTCGGCCACCACCGGCTCCTTGAGCAGTTCAAGGAAGTTCTGCCGATCCAGGCGCAGCATCTGGCCGTCCTCGAGCATGGTCACGCTGGCATTGCGCGGGCTATCCGACAGCAGCGCCTCTTCACCAAAGCAAGCACCCACCTCCAGCTCGGCCAAAACTTGCTGATCGCTGCCGGCAGCGCGCATCACTTCGGCACGGCCGCGCTTGAGGAAATAGCAGCAATCGCCTGCTTCGCCTTCGCGCAAGATGCTCTGGCCGGCGGCCACGTCGAGTGGCTGCAACTGCTCGATCATGCTGCGCACATGGGCCGGCGGCACCTTGGCAAACAGTGGATTTTCCAGCAGGCATTCCAGCCATTGCAGATCACCACCCTGCAGCTGCATTTCCAGCAGCAGGTCCTGATAGGCCGCCTGCCAGGCCAGCATGCCGGCAATGGTCTCGCCGTCGAGGATCAGCACACTGGCATCGCTGGCTGCCTGGGCATCATGCCGACGCGGCAGCGACGGTGAGAGTGCGAACAGGCTGGCCGGCGAGCCGGCACTGACCAGCAACGGCTGGCCATCATCGCCCTGCAACAGCACATCACCACTGAGCAGGAAGCAGGCCTGAAAGGCCTGATCGCCGCGCCGAAACAGCAGCTGCCCGGGCAGCAGCGGTTGCGCTACCAGTTGCGGGCGCAATTCGCGCCACTGCTGATCGGACAGCACATTCAGCGGCGTGAAGCAGCGCAGCTGGTCCGGGTGGAGCGGTTCACTCATGGCTGATTGCCTGCAACGAAGATTGCGCGGCATGGCGCCGCAGCAAGGATTGCTGGGCCCGTCGCCCCTGCATACCACCGGTATGCAGGAACACCAGACGGGTTCCTCTGGCAAACATTCCCTGTTCCACCTGCTGGCGCAACGCCAGCAGGGCTTTGCCGGTATAGCAGGCCTCCAGCGGCAGTTGCCCGGCCTGCTCGACTTCGGCTATGAAAACAGCCAGTTCGCGATCGATGCGCGCATAGCCACCACGGCTGGCATCGAGCAGTCGATAGCCGGCATCGGCGTGCCCCGCCTGTTGCAGAATCTGCCTGACCTGCTGCTCAACGCCATAGCCTGCCGGCACGACACTTGCGCCATACAGCGGATGCCTGCCCGCCTCGGCCAGCACCAGCCCTGCCAGCGTGGTACCGGTGCCGGCCGCCAGCCAGCAGCCGTCGTAATCGCTCCAGCCCAGCTGCGCCAGTTGCTGCGTGATCAGTTGCGGAATATCGGCAAAGCCGGAAGCACCGAGTGCACCACTGCCACCCTCGGCAACCAGCTGAAAGTGCGGATAGCGCTGCAGCCAATCCCGGGCAAAATCCGCCTGATGGCGGGCGCGGTAACCGCCAAAACCGAGCCAGTGCAGTTGCATGCCAAAGGCCTGCAGATCGCTCACGGTGGGCGTGTCTTGTGGCTCTCCACGCAGCAAGCCGACGCTGGCAAAGCCGAAACGCTGGGCGGCAGCTGCCAGTGCATGCAGATGATTGGAATGGGCACCGCCGAGACTGATCAATCCGTGCGCTCCGGCACGCTGCGCCTGCCGCAGGTGGGGCTGCAACTTGAACCACTTGTTGCCACCGAGCAGCGGATCCAGCAGGTCCATGCGCAGCACCGCCAGCTCCAGACCAGCCCTGGCCGACCAGTCGAAGCTCAGCGGCTGCAGGGGCACTGCGGCAGGCCAGTCGGGAATGTTCAGCAGCACGCAGTTCAGCCTGTTCAGTGGAGGGTTGGCCGGCTCAGCGCTTGCGCTTGCTCGCCTTATGCCGGGCACAGCAGTTGGACTCGTCGGCAACGAAGCGGCTCGGTGTATCGACCCGGTCAATCGGCATCGCACAGCGCTCGCCATTCGGTAACAATGCCTCGCAGCTGGGCTGTTGATAATGTGCCAGCCAGCTGCTGTATTGCTCCTCGGAAACAAAGCATTTGGCCGCCACATAGGACATCGGGCCATCCTGATAACGCCCGACATCCTGCAGCGGGATAGTCAGGTGGCCGGCTCCGGGGTGATACACCACGAACACCACGCCGAGCTTGGACAGCCGCTGCAGAATCTGGTCGCCACCCTGGCTGACCAGCTGCTCGCGCTCGGCCTTGAGCCGGGTAATTTCCTGCTGCAGCTGACCATCGGTTTCACTGTGGTAGGCCAGCTCGACATCGCGGATGGCAATCTGCTCCTTGTAGTCGACCACGGCAGCCGCAACCTGGGCCTGCATCTCCATCTCGTACTGGGTGCGCAGCAGTTCAGCCGACGCCTTGGCGTGCTGCTCGGCCGCCTTCAGCTGGCGGGTCATTTCTTCGCGGACATTGCTCAGGCTGGCCGCCTGGCCGCTCAGATCCGCCTTCAGATTGAGGTTGAGCTTGTCCTTCTGCTGCAACGCCTGCTGCAACTCCTGGATGCTGGCCTTGAGCTGCTTGCTCTGTTGCTCGGCCGCCAGTTTCAGCTTGGCCACTTCGTCATCGTGCTGCTGGGTCATGCTGACAATGCGCAGGCGCAACTGTTTGATCAGCTGCGCGGTTTTCACCCGGTGCTCATGCTCTTCCTTTTCCGCCTGCAGCCTGCTCAGTTCAGCACCCGGATCGGGAGGCGCATGCCATTTCTCCTCACGGGCCATCTGCAGGCGATCAAGTTCGACCGGGGGCCGGTCTTCCTCGACCAGAATACCCAGCCGGTTGGCCTTGACCGCCTCACGCAAGATCGTCAGTTCGTTATGCCCGGGAGCCAGATCAGGATCCCACATGTGCATCTGGTGCCAGGACACCGGGCACTGGCTGCGGCAAGCCAGGCGAATCGGCCCCGCTCCCAGATCCGGACCGCGCCCGGCACGTTCGGCAAGATGGCGCAACGGCATGTTCCAGCCGGTGTCGGCATTGCCCTGCTCGTCGAAGTCGATATAGAAAAACACCGCCGAGCGAATCAGCAGACGCGGATTGATCAGCAGATAAGCCGCCTTGACCTGCTGGTCGGCAAACTCCGGCAAGCCGACCAGACCATCGAGCAGGGCCTCGAACTCAGGAAAAAACATTGCCTTGTTGACTTCGCCGCCAGTGAAAAACATCACGGCTTCGACCATCTGCGGCTTGTTCTGCATGCTCATGCGCAACTCCTGACTTCAACAAACTGCCGAGCGGTCAACAACATTCCTTGAATTTCAGATAGTTAGCGCTTCCGGAAAGATTATTCGCCTGAATCTGAACAGTGCGCCCAGCCAGCCTGCATGTTCATCCAGCAGCCAGCAAGGACATATTCAGCCCAGTTTAGGGGAAAACGCCCGGTCAGCAATGTGATCCGGTTGGCACTCGATCGGCCAGCGTCAGAAAGACGTCGCGCCACAGCCGAGAACTGTGACGCGATCGTAGGCTGGTGGCCTGCAGGGTTAGCTGGTTAACTCGAGTCCGGGATCGGCTGGCCGAGGCGCCGGGACCAGGCCATACCGGGCCATGACCAGCAGCGGCAACGCCGTTCCGGCGCCCGGGACGCCGAAACAGACTGACTTGCACCAAGCTAGCGCGGCACTAATTGACCTGTTTGGCAGCCAGCAAGGGGGCAAGCCGCCGGCCCATTTCCTCGCCCAGCGCCTGCAAACCGCTCATGGGGCGGATCATCACCTCGAATTCGACAATCTTGCCCGATTCGTCGAAGCGGATCATGTCGATCCCCTTGAGTTCGCGCCCGGAAACCGTGGCACTGAACTCCAGCACCACATTCAGGCCATCGGCAGTCGCCAGTTCGCGGTGATAGGTGAAGTCCTCGAACACCTTGAGCACGGTATTCAGGATCAGTGAAACCAGTGGCGCACCGTTGTAGGGCTTGTAGGCCATGGGAGAGCGGAATACCGCCTGCGGATGCAGCAAGTCCGGCAAGCTGTCCAGATTCTGCTGGGTGACCAGCGCATGCCACTGGGCAAGGGTTGCCGCGGCTGCGGGTTGAAGTGCTGGAGTGGTCATTTGCAATGGCTGTGTCCTGGATGCGTGATGCTGTTGTGGCTGGCGGGCCAGGGGTCCGTAGGGTGGGCTTCAGCCCACCACCACCTAAACAATGTCATGGTGGGCTGAAGCCCACCCTACCCAAGCGGTCTTTACAGCGCCGCCGCCAGGCGCGAACCCTGATCGATGGCACGCTTGGCATCCAGTTCGCTGGCGACATCCGCACCACCGATCAGATGCACCTTCTGCCCAGCTGCTTCCAGCCCGTCCTGCAATTCGCGCAACGGGTCCTGGCCGGCACAGAGGATCACGGTATTCACCGCCAGTACCTGTGGCTCGCCTTCGCCGATGCGGATATGCAGGCCGGCATCATCAATGTTCAGATACTCGACACTGTTGAGCATCTGCACATTCTTGTTTTTCAGGCCGGTACGGTGAATCCAGCCGGTAGTCTTGCCCAGGCCGTCACCGACCTTGCTCTTCTTGCGCTGCAGCAGGAATACCTGACGCGCGGCCGGATGCACTTCGGCCTTGACCCCGGCGACACCACCGCGGGCATTCAACGCCGTGTCGATGCCCCATTCCTTCCAGAAGGCTTCACGGTTGAGGCTGGTGGCTTCGCCCTGATGGGTGATGAACTCCGATACATCGAAGCCGATACCACCGGCGCCGATCACTGCCACCGTCTGGCCGACCGGCTTGCGCTGCAGTATGGCATCCAGATAGCCGATCACCTTGGGATGTTCCACCCCGGGAATGCCGGGCGTGCGCGGCACAATGCCGGTGGCCAGGATGACTTCATCAAAGCCGCCCTTGACCAGCTCCTCGGCGTTCACGCGGGTGCTCAGGCGCAACTCGACTCCGGTGCTTTCCAGCTTGTGCTTGAAATAACGCAGGGTTTCGAAAAACTCTTCCTTGCCCGGTATGCGTTTGGCCACATTGAACTGGCCACCGATTTCACTGGCCGAATCGAACAGGGTCACGCTGTGGCCACGCTCGGCTGCCACGGTGGCCGCCGACAGGCCCGCCGGACCGGCGCCGACCACGGCGATCTTCTTCACCCGGGTAGTGGGGATGTAGTTCAGCTCGGTCTCGTGGCAGGCCCGCGGGTTGACCAGACAGCTGGTCAGCTTGCCGCCGAAGGTGTGATCGAGGCAGGCCTGGTTGCAGCCGATGCAGGTATTGATCTCGTCAGCGCGGCCGGCTTCGGCCTTGTTGACGAACTCCGGATCGGCGAGGAACGGCCGCGCCATGGAGACCATGTCGGCGTCGCCCTCGGCCAGCACCTGTTCGGCAACTTCCGGGGTATTGATGCGGTTGGTGGTGATCAGCGGAATCTTCACCTCGCCTTTCAGCTTGGCGGTGACCTTGGTGAAGGCCGCACGCGGCACCTTGGTGGCGATGGTCGGGATACGTGCTTCGTGCCAGCCGATACCGGTATTGATCAGGGTCGCACCGGCTTTCTCGATGGCCTTGGCCAGCAGCACGATCTCGTCCCAGTTGCTGCCGCCCTCGATCAGGTCGAGCATCGACAGGCGGTAGATGATGATGAAATTCGGGCCGACCGCCTGACGTACACGGCTGACGATCTCGATGGCCAGACGCATGCGGTTTTCGTAGCTGCCGCCCCAGCGGTCGGTACGCTGGTTGGTGTGCGCGGCAAGGAACTGGTTGATGAAGTAACCTTCAGAACCCATGATCTCGACGCCGTCATAGCCGGCCTGCTGGGCCAGCGTCGAACAGGTGACGAAGTCCTGGATCTGCTTCTCGATGCCCTCTTCGTCCAGCTCGTGGGGCTTGAACGGATTGATTGGTGCCTGAATGGCACTCGGTGCCACCGATTTGGGGCTATACGCATAACGACCGGCATGCAGGATCTGCATGCAGATCTTGCCACCGGCCTCGTGCACGGCCTGCGTCACGATCTTGTGCTTTTCCGCCTCTTCCGGCGTAGTCAGCTTGGCAGCGCCGGAGTACACCCCGCCTTCGGCATTCGGGCCGATGCCGCCGGTGACGATCAGGCCGACACCGCCGCGTGCCCGTTCGGCAAAATAGGCCGCCATGCGCTCGAAGCCCTGCGGCTTTTCTTCCAGACCGGTGTGCATGGAACCCATCAGGGTACGGTTACGCAGGGTAGTGAAACCCAGATCAAGCGGGGCAAGCAGGTGCGGATAGAGTGCGTGGGTCATCAGTAGGCTCCATGGCAAGGTGCTAAAGCAGCTGGACAGAAAATCGGGTGCAGCTTGAGGCAACAGACAATAAGCAGCAAAACAAGCAGCCTCAATGCCTCAAAGTTACAAGTTATTGATCATAATTGACAGCAAGGCTTGGCAAGCCCGGCACACTCCCCTAACCTGACCACAGGTTTCCGGGAATCACTCGTCATGCGCAAAGCCCTGAAGTATCTGCTGGCCATTCTGCTTGCCGGAATAGTGGCGGGTTATGCCGCCTGGACCCAATATCGTCCCGCAGGAATGTTTCTTTCCGACCTGCGCAGCGAAATCGCACTGAACCAGGGCACTCCGGGTGAGCATGGCAATCTGCTGGGCATCCAGCCGGAACTGTTCCCCAATGATTACCGCAGCCCGCTACTGCTGCGCCGCAAGCTCGCCGCCTATCTGGAGCAGGCACGCCGCGACGGCCTGCTCAACGACAAGACCATAGTGGTTTTTCCCGAGCATATCGGCACCTGGCTGGTTGCCAGCGGCGAGAAGAACCAGGTCTACACGGCATCCAGTGTCAGCGAAGCCATGGCCTGGCTGGCTGCCAGCAACCCGCTGCAGGTACTCAAGGCCCTGTTCGCGGCCAAGGGGCAGGATCGCCTGGCCGATGCCCTGTTCCGCATGAAAGCCGAACAGATGGCCCATGACTACCAGACGCTGTTCGGCGGCCTGGCCAGCGAATATGGCATTACCCTGGTGGCCGGCTCGATCGTGCTACCCGAGCCGCGGGTCGAGGATGGCCGGCTGCTGGCTGGCGATGGCCCGCTGTTTAACGTCAGCCAGGTCTTTGGCAGCGATGGCCAGCCAATCGGCCAACCGCAACGCAAGGTGGTGCCGATCATCGACGAGCAGGGTTTCACCGCTGCCGCCGGCGCCGAGCAACTGAGCGTGGTCAACACCCCGGCAGGTCGGCTGGGGGTACTGGTCTGCGCCGACAGCTGGTTCCCGCAGAATTATCAGGCCCTCGCTGATGGCCAGGTCGATCTGCTCGCAGTGCCGGCCTTTCTTACCGGCAATGGCAGCTGGGACAAGCCCTGGGGCGGCTACAACGGCGCTGCAACACCGGCCGATGTACAAATCAAGGCCGGCGAACTGAGTGAAGGTGAGGCCTGGCAGCGTCTGGCGATGGCCGGAAGAATCGGGCAGAGCGGCGCCCGTGCCGGAATTACCGTGTTCATGCGCGGACAGTTATGGGACATGGGCAGCGATGGACACAGTCTGGTCGCGAACCCGGCTGGCCACGCCCTTGCGCCGGATGACCGGGGCGCCCGCCTGATCAATCTGTGGCTTGAGTAAGCGCCGATGAAACCGCAACGGATTCGTCTGGGTGACCTGACGGTCGGCTCGATTCACAGCCTGGCCGCTGCAGTGCGCAGCCATGATCAGGACCCGCAGCCACTGCTGCAACATTACGGGCTGGACAGCGAACGTCTGGCCGAACCCCGCGGACGGTTATCCATTCCGCGCTACATGCGCCTCGGGCATGCGGCCATCCAGCTGACCGGCGATCCTGCACTCGGCCTGCAGATGGGCCGCCAGGCACGTTTCGCGGACTTCGGCCTTACCGGCATAACCGCAGCCCAGGCACCCAACGTACGCGAAGCGGCTCGTGCCGTGACCCGCTTCGAGCTGCTCTATGCCCGCAACTATCGCGGCCAGTCGAGTTTTCATGAAGACGCCAGGGGTGCCTGGCTGCGCTTCTACTCGATCAGCCCCTACAACGCCTACAACCGCTTTGTGGTGGACTCGGTGCTGGCCGGCTGGCATGCCCAGCTCGGTCACCTGTGCGGGCAAACACTGGTGCTGGAGAAGGTCGAAATCGAGTTCCCGGCTCCGGCTTATGCCGAGCGCTACAGCGAGTTGTTCGGCTGTCCGGTGGAGTTCTCGGCCGCTTGCAATCAACTGCGGCTGTCGAATGCCACACTCGCGCTGAAGGGTGCCGAACACGTTCCGCATAGCTGGCGAGAACTGCTGCAGGTGTGCGAGCGTGAGCTGGAGCAACTGACGCGCACCCACAGCCTGAAGGAGCGCATCATCCTGATGCTCGGCCCGTTACTGCATGGCCGGGAACCGGATCTCGAAGACATTGCCCGGCGTCTGCAACTGCCGACCTGGACCCTGCGCCGCAAGCTGGCTGAAGAAGGCACGCAATACCGGGCGATACTCAACGATACGCGCCACGATCTGGCCATGGCCTATATCCGCGACACCGAACTCAGTTTCGGCGAGATCGCCTACCTGCTCGGGTTTGCCTCCGCCGAAGCCTTCCAGCGTGCATTCAAGCGCTGGAGCGGCAGCACGCCGGGGGAATTCCGCCGCAGCCGGCGCCAGGCCGTTTAGAAAACGCAGACAGTTTTCTGCGCGCTTACAGCTCGGCGGCATCATCCTGCAACTCGGGTGCATCCAGCTCCCCGGCACGCGCTTCCAGCAACTCTTCCTGATACTCATCCATAACTCTGTCTCTCTGAATTGGTGCATTTCATGCACTGACCCGAACAATCTAGAAAGGTTGCATGACAAACATGTGAATGAGCTGAAAACCGGCAGCAGCCTGCCGTATTTTGCAGTTTTACCACTCGACAGCCGTGGCAGCCGGGGATTATCTTGCCGACATGGCCGCTGCCGTGGCCAGCGTCGCTCGGACGGTTCCGGGCGCTTACGTTTGCGAGATAACAATGACTGACTCCCGTCCGCCGCGCCGCTTTGCGCGCATCGATCGCCTGCCCCCTTACGTTTTCAACATCACCGCCGAGCTGAAGATGGCCGCCCGCCGTCGCGGCGAGGACATCATCGACCTGAGCATGGGCAACCCCGACGGCCCGACGCCGCCGCACATCGTGGAAAAACTGTGCACCGTCGCCCGGCGTGAAGATACCCACGGCTATTCGACATCCAGAGGCATTCCACGCCTGCGCCGGGCGATCGCCAACTGGTACCACGAGCGCTATGCCGTGGATATCGATCCCGAGCGCGAAGCGATAGTCACCATCGGCTCCAAGGAAGGCCTGGCGCACCTGATGCTGGCCACCCTGGACCAGGGCGATACGGTGCTGGTGCCCAACCCCAGTTACCCGATCCATATCTACGGCGCGGTGATTGCCGGTGCCCAGGTGCGCTCGGTACCACTGGTGCCCGGCGTGGACTTCTTTGCCGAACTGGAGCGGGCGATTCGTGAAAGCATTCCCAAGCCGAAGATGATGATTCTCGGCTTCCCGTCCAACCCGACCGCACAGTGTGTCGAACTGGATTTCTTTGCCCGGGTGGTGGCTCTGGCCAAGCAATACGATGTACTGGTGGTGCACGACCTGGCCTATGCCGACATCGTCTACGACGGCTGGAAGGCACCCTCGATCATGCAGATCGAAGGCGCCAAGGATATTGCGGTGGAGTTTTTCACCCTGTCGAAAAGCTACAACATGGCTGGCTGGCGCATTGGCTTCATGGTCGGTAACGCCGAGCTGGTCAATGCTCTGGGGCGCATCAAGAGCTACCACGACTACGGCACCTTTACCCCGCTGCAGGTCGCGGCAATTGCCGCGCTGGAAGGCGACCAACAGTGCGTCCGCGATATCGCCCAGCAATACCGGCAACGGCGCAATGTGCTGGTCAAAGGCCTGCACGAACTCGGCTGGATGGTGGAAAACCCCAAGGCCTCCATGTACATCTGGGCCAAGATTCCGCCGGCTTATGCGGCACTCGGCTCGCTGGAATTCGCCAAGAAGCTGCTGGCCGAAGCCAGAGTCTGTGTTTCACCGGGCGTGGGCTTTGGTGACTACGGCGATGACCACGTACGCTTTGCCCTGATCGAAAATCAGGACCGCATCCGTCAGGCAATCCGCGGCATCAAGCAGATGTTTCGGGCCGACGGCCTGTTGCAGGCCGCGGCCATCCCGCGAGCACCAGACAGCCTGTAATTGCAGGCTTCAGTCCGGCATGAGCCATGTGTCCAGCTCGGCCGGACTCAGCGAACGGGAGAAGTTGTAGCCCTGCATGTGCGAGCAGCCCTTCTCCAGCAAAATGCGCACGTGATCCGGCGTTTCCACGCCCTCTGCCAGCACTTCCAGCTTCATGCTGCGGCCCAGCGCGATCACTGCTTCGGTGATCGCCAGATCGCCGGGGCTGGTATTGATGCCCTGCACAAACGAGCGGTCAATCTTCAGCACATCGAACGGGAACGACTTCAGATAGGAAAGGCTCGAGTAACCGGTACCGAAGTCATCCAGCGCCAATCGCACGCCAAGGGTGCGCAGTGCTTCGAGGGTATCGATCAGCTCGGCCGAGTCACCCATGATCACCCGCTCGGTAATCTCCAGTTCGAGAAAGTGCGCTTGCAGGCCCGTCTCGCGCAGAACCGAACTGACCAACGCCACCATATCGACACGCTGCAATTGCACGGCGGATATGTTCACCGCCATCACCACCGGCTTATAGCCCTTGTCCTGCCAGGTCTTGGCCTGCATGCAGGCTTCGCGCAGGACCCACTCGCCCAGCTCGAGAATCTGTCCGGTCTCTTCTGCCACAGGTATAAAAGTGTCCGGGGGAATCAACCCGTCTTTACCCTTCAGCCGTACCAGCGCCTCGACACCGAATATCTTCCGGTCATTACCACTGACCTGCGGCTGATACTCAAGAAAGAACTTCTTGTGATCCAGGCCATTACGTATGGTGGATTCGAGCTGCAGCCGTTCCTTGGTAGTCGCATCCATGCTGGCGTCATAGAACGAATAGCCATTGCGACCACTGGTCTTGACCGAATACATGGCGGTATCCGCATGCCGCAACAGGTCATGGATACTCAGGCTGTCCTTGGGATACATGCTGATGCCGATGCTCGGGGTAACCTGCAACTGGTGACCCGAGAGGAAATATGGCTGCGAGAGTGTCTGCTGGATCTTGATCACCAGCGGCAGCATATGTTCCTGACTTTGCAGGCCGGAGAGCACCAGGACAAACTCGTCGCCCCCCAGGCGGGCGACCATGTCGCCGGAGCGCAGATTGTGCTGCAGACGCTGGGAAACCGCCTGCAACAGCCAGTCACCGACCTGATGGCCGAGGGTATCGTTGATGTTCTTGAAGCGGTCAAGGTCAATAAAGAGTACCGCGACCAGCGTGCCGTTGAAGTGCGCGTCAAAGATCGCGCGGGACAAGCGCTCGGTCAGCTGGGCGCGATTGGGCAGTTCGGTTAGGGCATCGTAGTGGGCCATGAACTTGACCTTGGCCTCCATCTGCTTGCGCTCGCTGATATCCACGCCGATTCCGGCGTAGCCGATCATCTGCTGGTCCTGAGAGAACATCGGCGATGCGCGCAGGAGTATCCAGCGGAACTCGCCATCGTGCCGGCGAATGCGCAACTCCAGCTGGAAACCTTTTTGCGAATCACGGGCGCGCTCAACCACTTTCTCGTAAAGAGCCGTGTCCTGGGAGGCAATCAGCTGCGCCACATGGAATATCTCGAACTCGTCACGCTCCAGCCCGACAAAGCGCAGCATTTCGTCATTGAACCAGGTGAAATCACCGTCCATGTTGGTCATCCAGATGAACACCGGCGCGGTGTTGGTCAACTGGAGAAAACGTTCCTCGCTGGCGCCCAGCTCAAGGGCCATTTCGCGGCGGGTATCAAGAAAGCGGTTGACCGACTCGGCCAGGTCGACAATTTCGTCATTGCCCTGGGGCAATTCGATGCGCAGCGACAAGTCATGACTGCGGCTGATGGTATCCACCCGGCTGGTGACCTGCAGCAATCGGGAAAGTACCCGTGACTGGGACATGCTGATAATCAGCAACAGTACCAGCATGGCCAGCAGCGTCAGCACCAGGAAAAACTGGAAGGCTTCCAGGCCCTGCTGCAAAAAGAAAGAGCCACCGACCAGCTCGATTACCGCTATCGGTTCAGCACTCATATTTTTCAGGACCAGATAACCCTGGACGTTGCCCTCATCAACCTGCCTGACCAATACTCCGCGCGGGTCTTGCAGTGCATCAGCAGCAATGCTCAACAGCTCCGCAGAGGCATCCTTAGCGATGACCCGCAGTTGCAACTTCAACTGGGTGGAAGCCTCGAGCGCCTGCATGAACTTGTCATCGACCAGCCGCATCATGGCCAGTACGCCATGGCTCGGCCCGTTACCGTTGGAGTCAAGAATCGGGTAGGCCGCCACCTGCAGCAATTGATTGCTCGGCGCCTTGAGAAAACCGGAAAAATGCGCTGCAGCATCGCTGCTGAAGGCTTGCTGTTCGGAAGCAATCTGTTGCCGCGCCCATTCAACCGGTTGCCAGGACTGGTCTACCTGAAACTCGAAACCGCTGACAATCAGGGGCTTGGCTTGCAGATCGGTGACCAGCAGTCCGTTGACCTGCAGTCGCTCCAGGGAAACCACGGGATTCTTGCCGAGGAATTGCTGGGCAGACTCGACTTGCGGGTCACTGACAAAAGCTGCCAGCTCATCCCAGGCAGCCCAGTCGGAAACGATCCGTGCCAGGTTGCCTTCTTTGGCAACCAGGCCCTGCTGCACACGCACCAGTTCCTGCTCGACCCGCTTGGTTTCCAGACTTTCTACCTGGGGCATGACCAGCTGACTGAACAGCAACCACTGCAGGACCAGCAATAGCAGAAAACCCACAGCCACCAGCGTGAGCATCTTTGCTCTGATACCAAGCCGGACCACAGGCGCGGAAGGCTTCAGCAGTAGTTTCGATTCAGATCGGGACAATAGTAAATGCCAGAAGTTGGGAGACAGGAAACTCTCGAATATTCGCAGCAAGAGTATAGCAACGCCCGATCGGGCAAACGCCAACTGTTTACCAGAATACGCCTAAAGGCCGGGTTTCAGCGACAGGCAAGGCAACCCGCCAGGTAGCGGGTGCGGCAACAACTCAAACCGCCAAGAAGTCTGAGCGCCTCCCCCCGCTTACTGTGCTTTCTGCTACAGCAGAAACAGCGTCGCCATTCCCAGGAAAATGAAGAATCCGCCACTATCGGTTACTGCGGTAATCATCACGCTGGCGCCCATCGCCGGATCCCGCCCCAGACGCATCAGCGTCATCGGAATCAATACCCCCATCAGCGCCGCCAGCAACAGATTCAGCGTCATGGCCAGGGTCATGACCAGCCCCAGCGCCGGATTGTCATAGAGCCAGAAGGCCACGCCACCGATCACCCCGCCCCAGACCAGGCCATTGATCAGCGCCACACCGAGTTCTTTGCGAATCAGCCGTGAGGTATTGGCGGTCACCACCTGATCCAGCGCCATGGCCCGCACAATCATGGTAATGGTCTGGTTACCGGAATTGCCGCCAATGCCCGCAACAATCGGCATCAGGGCGGCCAGCGCGACCAGTTTTTCTATCGAGTCATCGAACAGACCAATCACCCTGGACGCGAGAAAGGCGGTAATCAGGTTGATGGCCAGCCAGGACCAGCGGTTGCGCAGGGATTTCCAGACCGAGGCAAAAATATCCTCTTCTTCTTTCAGACCGGCCATGTTGAGTACTTCGGTTTCGGTCTCTTCGCGAATCAGGTCTACCATTTCATCAATGGTCAGGCGCCCGATCAGCTTGCCATTAGCATCAACTACCGGGGCCGAAACCAGGTCGTAGCGCTCGAAAGCCTGCGCAGCCTCATTGGCTTCCTCATCAGGGTGAAAAATGACCGGATCGGTCACCATAACCTCGGCTACCTGTTTGTCCGGATCACTTACCAGCAGCCGCTTGATCGGCAAAATACCCTTGAGCACCCCGTCGTAATCGACCACGAACAACTTGTCGGTATGCCCTGGCAACTCCTTGAGCCGGCGCAAATAGCGCAAAACCACTTCAAGACTGACGTCCTCACGGATGGTCACCATCTCGAAGTCCATCAGTGCGCCGACTTGCTCCTCGTCATAGGAAAGCGCCGAACGCAAGCGTTCCCGATATTGAACATCGAGGCCTTCGATCAGCTCATGAACCACATCTCTGGGTAATTCCTGGGCAAGATCCGCCAGCTCATCGGCATCCATTTCCCTGGCTGCGGCAAAGATCTCCTCATCATCCATGTCGGCCAGCAGTGTTTCGCGCACCGCATCGGACACTTCGAGCAGGATGTCGCCATCCTGTTCCGCCTTGACCAGCTTCCAGACCGTAAGGCGATCGTCCAGAGGCAAGGCCTCCAGAATGTGGGCAATATCTGCCGGATGCAGCTCGTCCAGCTTGCGTTGCAATTCGGAGATGTTTTGCCGGTGCACCAGGTTCTCGACCAGTTCCTGGTGTGGCCCTTCCTGACGGTGCGTCAGGTTTTCCACCAGACGATGACGATCTAGCAGGTCAATCACCTGCGCGAGGCGATCCTGCAAACTTTCTTGCGGCTTTTTTGCTTCTGTTTCAGTCATGGCGTGCTCCACCCCGGTTGCGGCGCACGCAGCGAGGGTCAATCAGTCAGAACGCGATTGCACAAAGGTTTGAAATTTCTACTGGGTAAGTCCATGGGCGGGGTCCATGAGCCCCGAAGGGGCGGATTGCTGAATAATAACACTGCAGCAAGGCCGGGTGCTGTACAAAATTACCGCAGAACAATCAGTTGCAAGTCAATCCTGAGTGGCTGTCTAGAGCATTACGCTATCTGGTCCAACGGCGTGAAATACGCATCTTGCATTGATCACCCTGCCGTCTAAGCTGGAAATCAGACGTCAGGGAGGACGCCAGAATGCACCCAATCAATGGACTAACCTGTTGCACCCTTTTGTTGCTGTCAGTCGCTGCCCCGCTGCAAGCCGCCAGCGTTTTCCGTTGCGAGGACAGCCGCGGGCACATCACTTACACCCAACAGGGCTGCCCTGCAGACCAGCAGCTGGACATCCAGTCTGCAGACAACCTGCCACCCGGTGCGGACACACCCGTAACAATGGCCCCGGGCATTACAGGCGCACTAAAGAAAGCCAGAAAATCCACACCCGCCAAGGACTTGACCATAGTCGCCGAGCAACAGGACGGCTGCGGCAACCGCGTGACCGGCGCGCAACGCCGCACAGCAATCATCCGCCAGCAAATCCGTGCCGGCATGACCCGGGAGGATGTCGAGAGCGCACTGGGCAAGCCTGATGAAAAATCCACGGCCAACGGTGACACCCAATACATCTATACAACGAATGACGGTACCCGCCGAAAGATAAACTTCGACCAGAATGGCTGCGTGAAAAACAAACACTGATGCAGCAAGCAAAAAAGGGGCGTCCCTTGCGGAGACGCCCCTTTGCAATTGTGGTGCACTCAGGAGGATTCGAACCTCCGACCGCCCGGTTCGTAGCCGGGTACTCTATCCAGCTGAGCTATGAGTGCACAGGGTGGTTTTAGACCAGATCACCACTGGCTACAACAAACAAACTGCACGGGGCAGTTCATTCAAGATGGTGCACTCAGGAGGATTCGAACCTCCGACCGCCCGGTTCGTAGCCGGGTACTCTATCCAGCTGAGCTATGAGTGCAGTACTTGCTCTTTGACCTGCGTGAAGCTGATATCGCAAATGGCGGAGAGGGGGGGATTCGAACCCCCGACACCCTTTTGAGGTGTACTCCCTTAGCAGGGGAGCGCCTTCGGCCACTCGGCCACCTCTCCGCAACACGGGGCGCATAATACCCATGTTCGCCCTGCTTGGAAAGCCAAAACAGGATATAAATTAGGGAGTTGGTTCCGGATCTTTTTCTTTCTGGATGCGCTGGTATATCTCTTCCCGATGCACTGCTACATCCTTGGGAGCGTTAACACCAATGCGCACCTGATTGCCCTTGACGCCCAGCACTGTGATGGTGACCTCATCGCCTACCATCAGGGTCTCTCCGACCCTGCGAGTCAGAATTAGCATTCCCTAGTCCTCAAGTTTTCCAGTTCAATGTAACTGCACCCTTGAATAAGACGGTTGTTCGCACAACTTGTCCAGCAAAGAACCCTTACCTCAAGTTTCCGCAAAACCGCCAGGCCAGTTGCTTGCAACCATGCCGCCGGCGGTTTGAAGCACGGCGTCCCAATGTTCAGCTTAGTCGCCCTGACGGTCCGGCGCATCGAGTTCAAAGGCTGTGTGCAGAGCGCGCACCGCAAGTTCCAGATACTTCTCCTCGATCACCACCGAAACCTTGATTTCCGAGGTGGAGATCATCTGGATATTGATGTTTTCCTTTGCCAGCGCCTCGAACATCCGGCTGGCAACACCCGCATGCGAACGCATGCCGACACCCACGATCGAGACCTTGGCAATATTGAAGTCGCCGCCAGCTTCGCGGGCACCGATGTTTTCGGCCGTTGCGCGCAGGATTTCCAGGGCATTGGCGTAATCATTGCGGTGAACGGTAAAGGTGAAATCCGTGGTGTTATCGTGCGAAACGTTCTGCACGATCATATCCACTTCGATATTCGCCGCACTGACCGGACCGAGAATCTTGAATGCCACGCCAGGCGTATCCGGCACACCGCGAATCGTCAGCTTGGCCTCATCACGATTAAAGGCTATACCGGAAATGATTGGCTGCTCCATGGACTCTTCCTCGTCAAGGGTAATGAGGGTGCCCGGCCCCTCCTGAAAGCTGTGCAGTACACGCAGCGGGACATTGTATTTGCCGGCGAATTCCACCGAACGGATCTGTAGCACCTTGGAGCCCAGGCTGGCCATTTCCAGCATCTCCTCGAAGGTGATTTTTTCCAGACGACGGGCCTGCGGAACTACCCGCGGATCCGTGGTGTACACGCCATCCACATCGGTATAGATCTGGCACTCGTCGGCCTTGAGTGCGGCAGCCAGCGCCACACCGGTAGTATCCGAACCGCCGCGGCCCAGCGTGGTGATGTTGCCGTGCTCGTCGACACCCTGAAATCCTGCAACCACCACGACCCGCCCGGCCTTGAGGTCGGCGCGCAGTTTCTGGTCATCTATCTGCAGAATCCGCGCCTTGGTGTGCGCACTGTCCGTCAGAATCCGCACCTGGCTGCCGGTGTAGGAAACCGTCGGCACACCCAGCTTGATCAACGCCATGGAAAGCAGGGCGATGGTCACCTGCTCGCCGGTGGATAGCATCACATCCAGTTCACGACCCACCGGCTGACCATCGGTCACCTGGTTGGCCAGATCGATCAGGCGATTGGTCTCGCCACTCATGGCCGAAACCACGACCACGATGTCATCACCGTTCTCGCGAAACTTCTTCACTTTCGCTGCAACTTGCTGGATCCGCTCGACGGTACCCACTGAAGTGCCGCCAAATTTCTGTACGATCAAAGCCATATAAAAAGCCGCCTGATGCCTCGGAGGGCGCCCATTAGACCCACATCGGGCCAGACTGCCAAGGCCTGGCGGACGCGCTGCAGGCCTTGACGTTGATTAATTTACAGCGTGCTTTCGACGAAAGTGACAGCCAGGGCCAGCGCCGCGTCGAGCTTGCCGGTATCCGAGCCGCCGCCTTGCGCCATATCCGGACGACCGCCACCCTTGCCACCGACTGCTGCAGCGGCCTGACGCATCAGGTCCCCGGCCTTGAGCTTGCCGGTCAACGACTGGGTGACGCCCGCCACCAGCACAACCTTGTCTTCCTGCACGCCGCCCAGAAGAATCAGTGCATCGCCCAGCTTGTTCTTCAGCTGATCCACCATCGCCAGCAGCGCCTTGCCATCCAGTCCGTCAACACGGCTGGCCAGCACTTTGACCCCCTTGATCTCGATGGCAGCAGCGGCCAGATCATTACCCGCTGCGCTCGCAGCCTTGGCTTTGGCCTGCTCCAGTTCCTTTTCCAGCTGGCGGTTGCGTTCCAGCAATGCGCTCAACTTGTCCAGGACGTTGTCACGACTACCCTTGACAAGCGCTGCAGCTTCCTTCAACTGATCATCGGCAGCATTCAGCCACTCCAGTGCACCCGCCGCACTGACGCCTTCGATCCGCCGAACGCCCGCTGCCACACCGCTCTCGCTGATAATCTTGAACAGACCGATATCGCCGGTGCGCGAGGCATGGGTGCCGCCACACAACTCGACAGAAAAGCCATCGCCCATCGTCAAAACGCGCACCTGGTCACCATACTTCTCGCCGAACAGCGCCATGGCACCCTTGTTACGCGCGGTTTCGATGTCCGTCTCTTCGGTGACCACCGGTGAATTACTGCGGATCTGTGCATTGACCAGCGTTTCGATCAGCTTGAGCTGTTCCGCTTTCACCGCCTCGAAGTGACTGAAGTCAAACCGCAGGCGCTGACTGTCAACCAGCGAGCCTTTCTGCTGCACGTGCTCGCCCAGCACCTTGCGCAAGGCTGCGTGCAGCAGGTGCGTGGCCGAATGGTTCAGTGCAGTCGCCTGGCGCTGTGCCGCTTCGACCTGGGCCTGCAGCGTATCGCCAGGGCGAATCGTGCCAGTCGTCACGCTGCCATGATGCAGAAAAGCCCCGCCCGCCTTGGTCGTATCGCTTACATCGAAACGTACGCCGGCACCATAAAGATAACCGCAATCACCTACCTGACCGCCTGACTCGGCGTAGAACGGCGTGCGATCCAGCACGATCACACCGTCCTCACCGGCATTCAGACTCTCGACCGCAACGCCGGCCTTGAACAGCGCAAGCACCCTGCCCTCGCCTGCAGTGCCTGCATAACCGGTAAAAACAGTATCCGCATCCACCTTGACCAGGCTGTTGTAGTCCATGGCAAAAGTGCTGGCCGAGCGGGCACGCTCGCGCTGGGCCTGCATCTCGCGCTCGAAGCCCTCTTCATCCAGAGTCAGGTTCCGCTCGCGGGCAATATCTGCGGTCAGGTCAACCGGAAAGCCAAAGGTGTCATACAGCTTGAACACCACATCCCCGGGGATCACCGTACCTTCGAGCTCGGTCAGATCCTGTTCGAGAATCCGCAAGCCCTGCTCCAGGGTCTTGGCAAACTGTTCTTCCTCGGTTTTCAGCACGCGTTCGATCTGTGCCTGCTGCTGGCGCAACTCGGGAAAAGCCTCACCCATCTCGGCGACTAGTGCAGCGACAATCTGATAGAAGAAACTGCCCCTGGCACCCAGTTTGTTGCCGTGACGGCAGGCCCGGCGGACGATGCGCCGCAACACGTAACCGCGACCTTCATTGGACGGTGTCACGCCATCGGCAATCAGGAAGCCACAGGAACGGATGTGGTCCGCCACCACTTTCAGTGAGGCCTGGCCCTCATTGGCACAACCGATGGCACTGGCAGCCGCATTGAGCAGGCTCTGGAACAGGTCGATTTCATAGTTCGAGTTGACGTGCTGCAACACCGCGCTGATTCGCTCAAGGCCCATGCCGGTGTCCACACTCGGCGCCGGCAGCGGGTGCATGACCCCATCGGCCGTACGGTTGAACTGCATGAACACGTTGTTCCAGATCTCGATGTAACGGTCACCATCCTCTTCGGCAGAGCCCGGCGGGCCGCCCCAGATATGCTCGCCATGGTCGAAGAAGATTTCCGTGCAAGGGCCGCAAGGCCCGGTATCGCCCATCGCCCAGAAGTTGTCCGAAGCGTAAGGCGCACCCTTGTTGTCACCGATGCGGATCATGCGCTCGGCCGGAACCCCGACTTCCTTGTGCCAGATATCGTAGGCCTCATCATCACTGGCATAGACCGTGACCCAGAGCTTTTCCCTGGGCAGATTCAGCCACTGCTCCGAAGTCAGAAACTCCCATGCGTAATGAATGGCTTCACGCTTGAAATAATCGCCGAAGCTGAAGTTGCCGAGCATTTCAAAAAAGGTGTGATGGCGCGCGGTATAGCCGACATTTTCCAGATCGTTATGCTTGCCGCCTGCACGTACACACTTCTGGCTCGACACCGCACGCGTGTAGGCACGCTTTTCCAGACCAAGAAAACAGTCCTTGAACTGGTTCATCCCGGCGTTGGTGAACAGCAGGGTCGGATCATTCGCCGGAATCAGCGAACTTGAAGGCACACGGGCATGCCCCTTTTGCTCAAAGAACTGCAGGAAGGCTTCACGAATTTCAGCGCTTTTCATGGGAACTCTCGGGGCTTGTACGGACGTGGATTGCCGGCAAAGGGCCGTATTATATAGGCCTCGGCCAAAGCGTGTAGTGCTTTCTATGCCAGACACAGCTGAACTGCCTGTGCAGACTTGATCAACAGGACGCGAATGCACCTTTCGACTTCAAATTTTGCCGGCTATCCGGTCATTACATTCACAACTGAACTGACCGGTCATTTGCAGACCGGCGTTCGATAAAATTCTCGCCAGACCCTCGCCCCCGACCACAAGGGCTGGATATAATGCCCAGCCGTTAATTGCTTCGGCGTCAGCCTGACCTGCTCACGCCAGCTGCCCTTCTTCTATATTTTCGAGTTCCTGCATCATGAGCCTGTTTTCTGCTGTCGAAATGGCCCCTCGCGATCCGATCCTTGGCCTTAACGAAGCCTTCAATGCAGATCAGCGCACAACCAAGGTCAACCTTGGCGTAGGCGTCTATTACAACGAGCAGGGCCGGATCCCCTTGCTGCGCGCTGTTGCAGCTGCAGAAAAAGCCCGCGCCGAGGCACAGACACCCCGCAGTTACTTGCCAATCGAAGGTCTTGCCAGCTACGACCAGTGCGTACAGAAACTGCTTTTCGGCAACGACGCAGCGGTCCTGAGCGAAGGCCGCGTGGTGACCGCACAGGCCCTCGGCGGCACCGGCGCACTCAAGGTAGGTGCCGACTTTCTCAAGCGCCTGCTGCCCAACGCCGTGGTTGCAATCAGCGATCCCAGCTGGGAAAACCACCGCGCCCTGTTTGAAGCGGCCGGATTCCCGGTGCAGAACTATCGTTATTACGATGAAGCAAGTCATGGTCTGAATCGTCAGGGCATGCTTGATGACCTCAAAAACCTGCCGGCACAGTCGATCATCGTATTGCATGCCTGCTGCCACAATCCGACCGGCGTGGATCTCGAAGCAAGCGACTGGCAGGACGTCCTCGACGTGGTACGCGAGCGCAACCATGTCGCGTTTCTGGATATCGCCTATCAGGGCTTTGGTGACGGCATCGAGGAAGACGCCACGGCAGTGCGGCTGTTTGCCGAGTCCGGACTGAGCTTCTTTGTCTCCAGCTCATTTTCCAAGTCGTTCAGCCTCTACGGCGAACGGGTCGGTGCGCTGTCCATCGTTACCGAAACGCGCGAGATGGCTGCGCGAGTACTTTCGCAGGTCAAGCGCGTCATTCGCACCAACTACTCCAACCCCCCTACCCACGGCGCCAGTATCGTCGGCGCGGTGCTGGGCAATCCCGAACTAAACAGCCTGTGGCAAGAAGAACTGGCACAAATGCGCGAGCGCATTCGCGGCATGCGTCAGGCCTTTGTCGAGAAACTCGCGGCAAAAGGCGCATCCCGGGATTTCAGCTTTGTCACCAGACAACGCGGCATGTTTTCTTACTCCGGGCTATCCGCCGGGCAGGTTGAACGCCTGAAAAACGATTATGGTATCTATGCGGTCAACACCGGACGCATCTGCGTTGCAGCACTCAACGAGCAGAATCTGGACGCAGTGACCCAGGCGATCGTCGAAGTCCTCTGAGGCGTGAAAACTGGCGTGTTGCATGCGCACCGAGGTTGACTTCTTTTTTCAATTTATTAGGATTTGCAGCGTCATTCCGCGATAGCTCAGTCGGTAGAGCAAATGACTGTTAATCATTGGGTCCCTGGTTCGAGTCCAGGTCGCGGAGCCAAACACAAAGCCCCCGGCATCTGCCGGGGGCTTTTTTTGTAGTGGGTTTTACGTGAGTTGCCAGAAGCGGCAACAACACTGAAATCCCTGCTGCAGATGAAACTCAGTTGACGCTGAGCTTGGCGCGGTTCTTTTCCAGTGTAGCTGCACCGATGCCCTTCACTTCCAGCAGCTCATCCACAGATGTGAAATCACCATTGGCCTGACGGTGCGCAACGATAGCCTTGGCCTTGACCGCACCAACTCCCACCAGTTCGCGCTCGAGCGTCAGTTCATCGGCCGTATTCAGATTGACCACGACCACCTGAGCTGGTGCCTGAACAGCTTGAACCGCAGCAGATTTGGCAACTTGAGGGGCGGCGCTCTCGGCAGCAGAAGCTGCAACAGAAACACCAATCAGAAGGGGAAACAACAGACCAGCAAATACAGATTTACGCATGATGAAGACTCCATGTCATAGGGAAAGCACAGCAGTTCCTTGGCTGTGCAGACTTCAAAATAGCTTGGGTTCCTCGTCTGTCAAATTGACCTGATAAATTTTTCTCGTTCGAGTCAGGCCATGCGCTGCAGGTAAACCCAGTCGACGATTTCGCTTTCCGGAGCATAGCCGTTGACCAGGCTACACAGCTGTTTACGCACATGCCCGTAGTCGTCAGCTTCAAGTGCTGCAAAAAGCATCTGCAGAGCCTCGGCAAGCTCAGGCCAGGATACAAACTCTTCGTTGGCGCGCATGATCATCGGGTGTTCTGTCGGAGTCACATTGTCGCCAATCAGCAACTCCTCATAGAGCTTCTCACCAGGCCTCAAGCCGGTGAACTCAATGGCAATATCCCCTTCCTGATTACTCTCAGAGCGGACACTCAAGCCCGACAGCCTGACCATCTTCTGGGCCAGTTCAAATATCTTCACCGGCTCGCCCATATCCAGAACAAACACATCTCCACCCTGCCCCATCGCACCTGCCTGAATCACCAGCTGGGCTGCCTCGGGAATGGTCATGAAGTAGCGGGTGATCTCCGGATGGGTAACAGTTACCGGTCCACCCTGTTCAATCTGCTGGCGGAATAACGGAATCACCGATCCGGATGAACCCAGAACGTTGCCGAAACGCACCATGGTAAAGCGGGTCTGGTTTATCGTTGACTCACTGTTCCCGTCGAGCAGTAGCGGCTTAGCCTCACGACTCAACGCCTGCAACAGCATTTCAGCCAGACGCTTGCTGCAACCCATGACATTGGTTGGACGTACAGCCTTGTCAGTAGAAATCAGCACAAAATTGGCCACGCCAGCCCGGACGGCAGCCTGAGCAACCATCAGCGTGCCCTGGACGTTGTTCAGTACACCCTCGGCGATATTGTGCTCCACAATGGGCACATGCTTGTACGCTGCAGCGTGGTAGATAGTGTCCACCTGCCAGCTGCTCATCAGGTCCTGCAGACGTCGCTGGTTACGCACTGTGCCGAGAATCGATATCAGTTTGATGGGCAAGGACTCAATACGGATTCTATTTTCCAGCTCCGTTTGAATGCTGTAGAGGTTGAACTCACTGTGCTCAAAAAGAATCAGACAGGAAGGTGAAGTTGCCAGTATCTGCCAACACAACTCAGAACCGATTGAACCTCCCGCACCGGTAACCATGACTACCTTTTCCCTGATGCAGCGCTCAAAAAGCTCCTGCTGTGGAGGCACAGCATCCCGGCCCAACAAGTCAGCAATCTCCACTTCCTGAAGATCGCTGACGCTGACCCGTCCCGCCGCCAGATCCATGAAGCCCGGGATACTGCGAACCCGCAGCGGAAAATGACCTAATGAGTCCAGAATTTCTTTTCGACGTGAGCGGCTGGCAGAAGGAATTGCCAGCAGCACTTCTTCAGCCCCCGTGTCACTTAGCATTTGCTCAACCCGGGAAGGCTCATAGACTTGCAGCCCGGATATCACTCGACTGACGATGCCCTCGTCATCATCGATAAAAGCTACAGGCAGCATTCCTTTGCCCATTCTTAACGCTGTAACCAACTGGTTACCTGCGGCGCCGGCACCGTAAATGGCAACCTTCACCTGCTGGTCATTTCGTTGAAAAGGCTTTTGCCTGCTGAACAAGCTGCCGACGAAATATTGCCGCATGAGAAGACGGACGCCGCCCACCAGCAGCAATGTCAGGCACCAATATATGAAAACCACCGAGCGCGGCATCAGCGCATCAGGCCGAACCACGTAAATGGCCACCGCAAGAAGCAGTGTTGAAAGAGTGACCGCATTGAAGATAGTCAGCAGTGCATTGCCATCAAAGTACCGCAGAACTGCACGGTACAAACCAAATCGAATAAACAATGGAATGGCCGTCAATGGCGCCACTAAGAACAGCCACAAATACTCACCGAACGGGTCTATCAACTGATCAACACCCAAACGGATCGTAAAGGACAGCCAGACAGCCAGCCAGACCAGGCAAATATCTACAATGACCTGCAACGCACGCTTAAAACTACGCGGCCTTTGAACCAGCCAATGGCGCAGACTTCTGGCACTTATACTCAAATCTTACTCCCCGTATCGAGATCCGAATTAAGCTCGAGTCCCGCGCCAAAACGACGTGCCAATAAAACCAATGGCATATAGGCAATTGCCACACCTACCAGGCCATCCAGGAGGTGCAATGCAACTAGCATGGCCAAGGGCAGCAACCAACACAGATTGATTAGCGCCACCGCCAGCGTCACCGGCAAATGACGACCATAGCGCTGGGTCGCATGCTGATACGCGTGACTGCGATGCGCCTCATAAACCTTGACGCCACGCAATAAGCGCTGAAGCAGAGTCAGAGTCGCATCGACAATAAAAACGCCGAGCAAAATCAGCCAAACCCACAAAAAAGCCGGATCAAGAGCGGACGACTGAATCGAAAACACACCCAACAACATGCCCAGAAAACCACTGCCCGCATCCCCCATAAATATCTTGGCGGGTGGAAAGTTCCAAAATAGAAATCCGAGCACTGCGGACGCAAGCAACCCCAGAGGCCATACCCCTTGAAAATGCCCCGTCAGCCAAAGCAGGAATGCCCCTCCGAGACAGCAACTGAGCGCCTCAATACTGGCAATACCGTCAATACCGTCCATGAAGTTGTAAAGATTAAGCAACCACACCAGGTACAACGTAGCCAGCACATTCCCGATCCAGCCCAGGTCAATAACAAAGCCAAACATATCCAAAGCGGGGAGGCCGTTGAGCCAATAGAGAGCCCAGATTGCAGCACTGAAATGCCCCAGCAAGCGCCAACGTGCAGCAATATGACCGTGATCATCGGCAAAACCCAGTATCGCAACGCCTCCGCCAGCCCCGACAAGTGCCAAGGTGGCTGACCAGTCAATTATTCCCAGAAAGTACAGCACCGGCACCGCAAGAAGAAAGCTGACCACAATGGCAACCCCGCCGCCTCTGGGTGTAGGCACCGAGTGAGAGCTGCGTGCATTGGGAATATCGATAATGCTTCTAGCCAGCGCATAGCGGCGCAGAGCGCCTGTCAGAACGCTCGAAAGAAAGGCAACTCCCAGCAGCAACCAGGCAATCATTTGCTCCGATGCTCCAGAAAATACTCTGCAGTCTTGCGCAACCCCTCATCCACAGAAACGGGCGGCGTCCAACCTAATAGCTCACGGGTTTTGCTGATATCCACCTGCAGCGATCCGCATAAGCGTTGGGCTAAGTCCTGCTTGCCCAACAGACGCGCGCCAAACTCCAGAAGCCAGGCCGGCACAGGGAGCAAGCGCGCAGGTTTACCTAATGCGCTGGCCATTCTGCGCAACAAATCCGTGGTGGAAAGGTCTTCACCATCACTGACCAGAAACACCTGGTTGGCTGCCGCCGGATGATCAATGCACGTCACTATCAGATCGACCAGATTATCCAGAGCGACCAGACTGCGCTTATTGTGAATAGCACCAAAAGGTAAAGGTATGCCCCTGCTTAACCAGCTCATCATGCTTAAGAAATTAGCTTTAACGCCAGGGCCATAAACAAGCACCGGTCGAATGATCACCACCTCCATACCTGTCTCGGCTGCCAACGCTTGCAGACCCTGTTCGGCTTCACATTTTGAAATCCCGTAAGCATCTTGAGGCCCCATCACCCCATTGGGACAGAACGGTATACCCTGCGAAGTGTCCTCGCCATTGACTTTGATTGAGCTAATAAAGATAAAGCGCCGCACTCCAGCAGCTGCAGCTTGCCGAGCGAGCTGTAGAGTACCCTCAACATTAACCCGTCGAAATTCACTATAGGGATCAGCTGCCTGCTCCTGCATGACATGCACACGAGCTGCACAATGAATAACCACATTTACTGAGTTCAACGCTCGCAAGCAGTTCGTTTCAGAAAATAACTCTTGACCGACGAACTGCTCTAATTCTGGAAGCAGCCCCGTTAATTTACTCCGACCTATAACGCACACCCGCATGTCAGGACGCGCCAATAATTGGCGTAAGACAGCACCTCCTACAAACCCGCTAGCCCCCGTAAGCAGAATTTTGAGGGAGGACACTTATATTTCTCCGAAACTACTAAAAGGAACCTTGGGTAAGCGCCACCAATGCTTAAAGAAATATCGAAACATGCTTGTTAAGTGCCAGCAAAAATGCCTTAAATTACGATGACTTTCCCGCCGCGCATCGTGTATAACGCCTACTGTTTGGCAAACTACCACAGGCAATCCGGCTTTCCAGGCCCGCACACATATATCAACATCTTCGTAGTAGAGGAAAAACCCCTCATCAAAACCTCCAAGCTGCGCGAAAGCTTCACTGCGAAATAACATGAACATGCCTCCCACCCATTCGGGATACATGAATTTATTTCGCCTATCGAAGGTATAACGTTCCACCCTTCCTGTTAACACCTTTAGCAACAGCATTCTCACCCGCGGAAAATGGCGCACACTGTCGTCAATTTCTTTATTCGGCGAGAAAATCAACGGCGCAGCCAATGCAGAACCAGTGTCTCGAATAGTTGAAAGCAATTGAGGAAAGGGAGATTGCCCTATACGTATATCCGGATTCAACGGACAAAAAAATGGCTGAGTACACAGTCTGAACGCACTATTATGGTTAGCGGAAAACCCTTTAGAGCGACCATTACGAATTACTAGCAAACGAGGGTCACTCGACAACTCTAACCGCTCAGGAATATTCAATGTCAGAATCACCTGACTGATGCCAGAACAAGCCAAGACCGATTCAAGTAATCGACTCACCATCAAGCCATGACCATGGCTAATAATAGAAATTGCAATCAATTGATTAACCTCTCATTTTCTAAAAAGTCCCTTATCCAAAACATTGAAAAGACTAATCAACGAGCAACTACGCTTTCCTTGAACAATTCGACGTTTTTTAAAAGCTCTTGATACACCCTTTAATGCATCAAACTTAGCACGCAATATTACAGACCTACGACCTTTTATAGAAAAGTAACAAATAGTCATAGTATTAACTAAAATATGCAAAGGAAGAAAAATCCAAAATAAAAATCCAGGCATGTTTTTTATATATGCCCAAACCATATTTCTATGCCCATGATACAAAACAAAATCGCTTTGCGCGCCACCACTGGTTGCCGAACCAACATGCCGAACGACTGCCTCCGGCACATAATAAGATCCGTATCCGAGCAAGCGTAATCTGAACCCTAAATCAACATCCTCAATATAGCAAAAATAGTCCTCATCAAACCCGTCCACAGCCAAGATAGCATCACGTCGATATAGCGCAGCAGCCGCGCACGGTGAAAATATCTCCCGAGGCAACAAATCCACTTCACGCTGCTCACAACCGTGCCGCTCCCGCCAAGGCACTCCGCTAATATGGTACTTATCACCCACGCCATCAAGCATACTCGGAAACTCAGCAATCAACTGCCTAGAGCCGAAGCTGGCACACTCTGGACGAGCCTCCGCTGCATGAAGCAATGCGGACAACCATTCAGGCTCAGCCATTGCATCTGGATTAAGCAACGCAACATAATCTGTAGTGCACTCTCGTAACGCTAAATTATTTGCTGCAGCAAAACCCAAATTAGCACCTGAGCAAATAAGGCGAAAATCCGGGAAATCCGAAACGCAATTTTCAGACCCATCGGAGCTCGCATTATCAACAATCAAAACAGCATCAGGATAACGTGCCTGCTGAATTAGTGACCGCAAACACTCTCGCAAGTACGCCCCACTATTCCAGTTAACAATAATCACTGTTACACTAGCCACCGGACACCTGCCGCACTAAAATATAAATTATAAAATAAAAACACAATCGCACCACATCTGAAACCACTATAAATTTCTGCGCGAATTTACAACAGAAGAAATAACCAGTAATATTTCTTTTAAAATATTTTTAATAACCGTAAAAAAGCCACAGTTCACAGATAGTAATTTACGCCATTCACGCTGATAAAAAAAATTAATTAGCTCCTTAATAATCAACTCCTTAACAAGAGCATCCCTAATATAATAAAGATCAAGCCCTGAGCGATCAAAGTCCATAATCCTCTGACGCACAACATCTAAATGAACTTTGACCAATCTCTTTCTATTAGAAATTTCTCCCTTTAACGTTCCAGCCCTTCCCCTACTAATACCAACCCCAACACGATAATAAAGTAAATCATCATCAATAAAAAATATCTTATCCTCTATTATAGCCCTGAAACCAAAAATCAAATCTTCATAAGCGCCTAAAAAAGATATAATCCCATATTTATTAAACATCTCTCTGGAGCACGCTCCACTCGCTCCAAGATATACTGAATAGCTTGAGGCAATATTTTTATAATTGATTTTTTTAAAAATACTGTAATCGATTGTTTTGTCAATTAACACCTTATCACTTCTATCAATCTCAATCGCTCTCGAGTGAATAAGCATTGGCTTTTTATTACCAACATAACACTCAACAATCCTATTAACTCTATTACTAAGAGAAATATCATCTCCCGCCGCCAAAACAATCAACTCTCCGCTTGAACAGCCAATAACTTTATTCACGTGAGAAATTAATCCAATATTAACATTATTTCTTAATAATTTTATATTATGTCTTCCAGAATAACTAAAAAAAAGATCTTCCATTATATTAAATGTATTATCTGAAGAGCAATCATCTGACAAAATTATCTCTAGCGAATCATATGATTGTGCAAACGCACCCAAAACAGCATCACGTATGAATTCTTCTTGGTTATAGGCAAACAAAGCAAAGGTTACCAATGGCTTTTCGGTATCACTCATGCATCACACCTAAGTTGAATAAATAATATCGAGTTATTGCTGCCACCCTGTCTAATGCCCCGTTAAAATCGATTACTCTAACCCGACGGCTTTTTGTAACAAACTCAAAATGCTTGCCGTCAATAGACCCTTGACAGCACTCAGCCAGTTGATAGACGGCGCCATGTCCCAGAGAGGGAGACAACCCAGCGCAAGGCACCTGAATATCGCGTGCCGCGAAGTCTCTATGCCCTGTTGAACTGCCCGTCCGATAGCAACGGCAATTTGTTGAGTGCCAATCGTGCCAAAGCAGATCGTGGCATTGGTTGAGACGGTAGCCAACAAGTTTTGCAGGGGGCCTAACAAACCGATGCCAGCAGAGCCGAGCAGAACGGCAACCACCTTTATCCTAAGCAAGCCAATCAGAATATTAATGGCCGTTGCTCCTCCGATTTTCGAGGAGTTACACAGAATTTGACGATCGGAGGATTTCTCGGTCACCGGTAGTGCCTGCAAATGCTGAGCCGGGACGAGTTAAACGTGAGCACGCTGCATCTGTAGGAGCGAGCTTGCTCGCGATACAGACTACGCCACAACTTCGCGAGCAAGCACGCTCCTACGAAGTGTGCACTTGACTGAGCTGGTACTGGCTGGATATGCATCAACCTGCCCATTGATTACATGCCCGAACAACAGCTTGGGCATCATCGGCACTCATGGTCGGCCCCATCGGCAGGCTGAGCACTTGCTGGTGCATGGCCTCGGTCAACGGATAATTTCTGCCATTCCATTGCGCGTAAGCCTGCTGCAGATGGGGCGGTATCGGGTAGTGGATGAGTGTCTGTACTCCCGCTTCGGTCAGGTGCTGCTGCAAGGCATCGCGCTGCTGACTGCGGACGACAAACAGGTGCCAGACGTGTTGTTCCGGGTTGGGGCAACAGGGCAGCTGGATGGCGGAGTTGCTAATGCCTTCAAGGTAGAGGTTGGCAATCTGCCGGCGCTGCGCGGTTTGTTTATCCAGATATTTGAGTTTGACACCAAGCATGGCTGCCTGAATTTCATCGAGACGGCTGTTCACTCCCTGATAGAGGTTCTGGTACTTCTCGTGGGAGCCGTAGTTGCGCAGGGCACGCAAGGTTTGCGCAAGGTCGTCGTCGCTGGTGGTGATGGCACCCGCATCACCCAGGGCACCAAGGTTCTTGCCGGGGTAGAAGCTGAAGCCTGCGGCATCGCCCCAGTTACCGGCCTTACGGCCATCCAGGCTGGCACCGTGGGCTTGTGCTGCGTCTTCCAGTACCAGCAGGTTGTGACGTTCGGCAACCTCCAGCAAGGCTGGCATGTCGGCCAGCTGACCGTAAAGATGCACAGCCAGAATGACGCGGGTTTTTGGCGTGATTGCAGCTTCTGCCTTGAGAGGGCACAGGTTGTAGCTGGCCTCATCGGGCTCAACCAGTACCGGTATCAGACGGTTCTCGGTGATGGCAAGGATGCTGGCGATATAGGTATTGGCGGGGACGATGACTTCATCGCCCTCCTTGAGCCTGCCCAGCTCTTTCCAGGCGCGCAGGGTAAGCGTCAGGGCATCCAGTCCATTGGCCACACCGATGCAATGACTGGTACCGCAGTATCTGGCGAAGTCATTTTCGAAGCAGGCCAGTTCGTTGCCGGTGATATACCAGCCGGAGTCGATCACGCGGGTGCAGGCTTCGATCAGTTCGTCACGATTGACTGCATTGATGGCTTTGAGATTGAGGAAGGAGATCATTGCAACACCTTGCTCGCCAACTCATTTTTACAAACCTCAACACTCTCTTGAGTAATCTCAAAATAGAGATTTTGTTCATCCTCGCCTGTTACCTTTGCTCCCATTTTTTTATGAAAGCTGATAACCCGTTCATTCCCCTTCATCACTTCAAAATGCGACTTTGAAAATTTGAGGACATTGAATCCAAACTCATAGATCAGAAAAGCACTCTCGAGCGCAGAAAACCTAGTCTTGCTGTCGTTGAGAATCCAACTGCCCCAACAGAACGAATCATCTCTCAAGTCATACACTCGAATAGTGCCGCAAGGAGCGCCGTCATTTCTTTCGATGATGAAATAAAACTGTGACCCGTCTGCCTCTGCCCTCTTGTATCTGTCTATCCATTCGCGCTGAGCGGCAACATCTGGGGCAACAGCAGAAAGGAACTGATTATATCGCGCATCCATTCTCAAACTTAATACAAACTCTGCATCGGATGGTTCGATCAATCTCAATCGGACTGTTCTAGATTGTAAAATCAAGCGCGAATCCCCTCGAGGAACTCTGAATAACTGCGGATGTAATCCGCTTCGTCATAGTGCTCGCTGGCCAATACCAGCAGCACGCAGTCATCACTGAAGTCGTGCATTTCACGCCAGACCATAGTCTCGATCAGCAAGCCTCTGGTAGGCGAACTCATCCAGGTCTCTTCACGTTTAACGCCATCATCCAGCACCATACGGCACTTGCCAGCCACACAAATGGCAACCTGTCGCAGGTTGTGATGGGCATGAAAGCCCCGGCTGACACCTTCTGCTGTGTGATAGATGTAATAGACACGTTTGATATCGAAGGGCACCGCCTTTTCCATACCAATTTCAAGTGCCACGAGACTTCCCCGGTGGTCGCCTAGTGTTTGAAAATCAACCCACTTGATCAAGCTCATTATTTGCTCGTCTTCAATTGACGCAAGTGTGCCGCTTCCAGGTCTTTCTGATTAATAATAAATGTCAACCCTTGCGGCCACTGAATTGCAAGATCTGCATCATCCCAGCGAATTGCCGCCTCACACTCTCTAGCGTAGTAATCGGTGGTTTTGTAAAGAAAGTGGGTGTCGTCTTCCAGAGCAACAAAGCCGTGGGCAAAGCCATCAGGAATCCACAGCATCCTGTGGTTTTCTGCACTTAGCTCAACGCCTACATACCTACCAAAGGTTGCCGAGCCCTGTCGTATATCCACCGCCACATCAAAAGCTGCGCCTTGTGTGACACGCACCAGCTTGCCTTGGGCATGTGGCGGCAACTGATAGTGCAACCCTCGGAGTACACCCTTTTTTGAGCAGGAATGGTTGTCCTGCACAAAAGGGCGCGGAATTGGTAATCCCAACCTTGCCAGTTCAGTATGAAATCGTTGTTCATTGAAGCTTTCCATGAACCAGCCACGCTCGTCTGCAAAAACCTGAGGCTCGATTAGCACGACATCGGGTATATCGGTCTGAATCAGCTTCATTGACCTGACTCCTTGAGTAGTCCCAGCAGATACTGACCATATCCGGTTTTCTTCAGTCCTCGTGCCTGTTCCTTGACCTGCGCTGCACTGAGCCAGCCATTGTGAAAGGCAATTTCTTCCAGACAGGCGACCTTGAAGCCCTGGCGCTTCTCGATGGTGTGCACGAAGTGGCTGGCCTCCAGCAGGGACTCATGGGTGCCGGTGTCCAGCCAGGCAAAACCGCGGCCAAGCATTTCCACGCTGAGTGACTGGCTTTCAAGGTAAACACGGTTCACATCGGTGATTTCCAGCTCGCCGCGCTCGGAGGGCTTGATCGACTTGGCAATCTCGACCACCCGATTGTCGTAGAAATACAGCCCTGTCACGGCGTAGCTGGACTTTGGTTTCAGTGGCTTTTCTTCGATGCTGATGGCGCGGCCGTTGTTATCAAACTCGACCACCCCGAAGCGCTCGGGGTCGGAAACGTGATAGCCGAATACCGTGGCACCCTGCTCCCGCTGATTGGCGGCTTTCAGATTCTCGGAGAAATGATGGCCATAGAAAATATTGTCGCCAAGGATCAGGCAGCAATTGTCATCGCCAATAAATTCCTCGCCGATGATGAAGGCCTGGGCCAGACCATCGGGTGAAGGTTGCTCGGCGTAACTGAGGCGGATGCCGAACTGGCTGCCATCACCCAGCAGTTTGCGGAAATTCGGCAGATCTTCCGGTGTCGAGATGATCAGCACGTCGCGAATGCCCGCCAGCATCAGCACTGACAGCGGGTAGTAGATCATCGGCTTGTCGTAAATCGGCAGCAGTTGCTTGGATACGCCAAGGGTGATCGGGTGAAGCCGGGTGCCGGAGCCGCCGGCGAGGATGATGCCTTTGCGCTGCATATCAGTGTCCTTGAATTTCGTTGAGCATGCGCGATACGCCTGATTGCCATTCCGGCAGAGTCAGACCAAAAGTATCACGCAACTTGCTGCAGTCCAGTCGCGAGTTGTGCGGGCGACGGGCCGGTGTCGGGTACTCGCTGCCGGGAATCGCGTTTATCTGCTGCACCGCCAACTGTTTGCCGGCAGCCCGGGCCTGTTCGATCACATAGCTCGCATAACCATGCCATGAAACCTCACCCGCCGCTGCGAGGTGGTACACACCGCTCAGGTCTGGCTTTGACAAGGCGCAGCGCAGCGCGTGGGCAGTGACATCCGCGATCAGCTCTGCACCGGTAGGCGCGCCCAGCTGATCGGCAATCACCTTGAGCTGCTCGCGCTCGGCCGCCAACCTCAACATGGTTCTGGCGAAATTGCCGCCACGCGCGGCATATACCCAGCTGGTACGCAAAATCAGGTGACGGCAGCCTGAAGCCTGAATAGCCTGCTCGCCCAGTAACTTGCTCAAGCCATAGCAGTTGAGTGGCGCCGGATGCGCGGTTTCAGTCCAGGGCAGTTCGCCACTGCCGTCAAACACATAGTCGGTCGAGTAATGCACCAGCCAGCCTTCAAGCTTGTGCATCTCCCCGGCCATGACTTGCGGAGCCTGCGCATTGATCAGGCCGGCCAGCTGCGGTTCGCTTTCGGCCTTGTCTACGGCCGTATAGGCCGCTGCATTGACCAGTACATCCGGCTGCAGGCTGCGGATGGTTTTGCGCAAACCTTCAAGGTCGGTCAGATCACCGCAAAGACCATTTTCGCCCTGGCGATCCAGTGCGACCAGCTCACCCAAGGGTGCCAGCGCCCGTTGCAACTCCCAGCCGACCTGGCCGTTCTTGCCCAGCAGCAGAATCTTCATGGTTTCACACTGCGCCCGGCGTAGTTGGTCTCCAGCCATTGCTGGTAGGCACCGCTTTTTACATGCGCTACCCACTCTGTATTGTGCAGGTACCACTCGACGGTCTTGCGAATGCCGGATTCGAAGGTCTCCAGCGGCACCCAGCCCAGTTCGCGCTGGATTTTCGAGGCATCGATGGCGTAGCGCAGGTCATGCCCGGGGCGATCCTGCACATGGGTGATTTGCGTCCGGTAGGACTGGCCGTCGGCGCGGGGCCGCAACTCATCGAGCAGGTCGCACAGGGTATGCACCACCTCGATGTTCTGCTTCTCGTTATGTCCGCCGATGTTGTAGGTCTCGCCTACTTCGCCCTCGGTGACCACCTTGTACAGCGCGCGGGCATGGTCCTCGACGTACAGCCAGTCGCGCACCTGATTACCCTTGCCGTAGATGGGCAATGGCTTGCCATCCAGCGCATTGAGGATCACCAGCGGAATCAGTTTTTCCGGGAAATGACAGGGGCCGTAGTTGTTCGAGCAATTGGTCACCAGGGTCGGCAGGCCATAGGTACGCAACCAGGCCCGCACCAGGTGATCGGAACTGGCCTTGCTCGCCGAATAGGGCGAACTGGGTGCATAGGGTGTGGTTTCGAGGAACAGGTCCTGCGGCCCTTCCAGGTCGCCATATACCTCGTCGGTGGAAATATGGTGGAAACGGAAGGCTGCCTTGCGCGTTCCGTCCAGAGCCAGCCAGTACTGGCGCGCCGCTTCCAGCAGCATGTAGGTGCCGACGATGTTGGTTTCGATGAAAGCCGCCGGGCCATCGATGGAGCGATCGACATGGGACTCGGCCGCCAGATGCATGACCCGATCCGGCTGATGCTCGGCAAACACCCGGTCCAGTTCGGCACGATTGCAGATATCCACCTGTTCGAAGGCGTAGCGCTGACTGCCGCTGACCTCTGCCAGCGACTCCAGATTGCCGGCATAGGTCAGTTTGTCCAGATTCACCACGCTGTCAGCGGTATTGCCGATGATGTGCCGAATAACTGCAGAGCCGATAAAGCCGGCGCCGCCAGTGACAAGAATTTTCATCCCAGGATCCTGATTACACTGAATTTTATGGCTATCTTAAGGCAATCACTCTACTGCAGGCAGCTTGCGTTTGAGCGGTGCCAGGCCGTCCTGACTGATCAGTCCGGATGGTTGCTTGCGTTTGGACGGACTTTTGGCCGAAGGCTTCGGCTTCTGGGTCGCGTTTTTCTTCGCAGCGGTCTTTTTCTTCTTTACCCCGACTGCCTTGCCGGAGGCCTTCAAATTTTTCGGCCCCTGATAGCTGCCCTTGAGGTCCTTGATCACTCGCCGTTCGAAGCGTTGCTTCAGATAGCGCTCGATACTCGACATCAGGTTCCAGTCGTTGTGACAGATCAGCGAAATGGCCAGCCCTTCCCCGCCGGCACGCCCGGTGCGGCCAATGCGGTGTACATACTCATCACCGGAGCGCGGCATATCGAAGTTGATCACCAGGTCCAGCCCGTCCACATCCAGACCGCGTGCGGCCACATCGGTGGCCACCAGCACCCTGGTGCCGCCCTGACGCAGCCGATCGATCGCCAGCTTGCGGTCTTTCTGATCCTTGTCGCCGTGCAGCACGAAGGCTTTCACCTCAGCGGCGACCAGCCGGCCATACAGACGGTCGGCCTGCACCCGGGTGTTGGTGAAAATAATCGCCTTCTGATAGGTCTCGTTGGCCAGCAGCCATTGCACCAGCCGCTCCTTGTGCGCCATGTCGTCGGCGGTAATGATTTGCTGGCGGGTGCCTTCGTTGAGCTCGCCGACCAGGTTCAGCTTGAGGTGCAATGGATCGCGCAACACCTTGCCCACTATGTCGCGCAAACCATTGCCGCCACTGGTCGCGGAGAACAGCAGGGTTTGCTGGCGATTGACGCACTCGCTGGTGAGGCGCTCGAGATCCTCGGCAAAGCCCATGTCGAGCATGCGATCGGCTTCATCGAGGATCAGCATCTCGACCTGTTTGAGGTCCAGAGTACCTGCGTTGAGATGTTCGATCAGCCGTCCCGGTGTGCCGATCAGCACATCCGGCACCTTGCGCAGCATGGCGCCCTGCACCTTGAAGTCTTCACCACCGGTAATCAGCCCGGACTTGATGAAGGTGAACTGGGAAAACCGCTCCACCTCGCGCAGGGTCTGCTGTGCCAGTTCGCGGGTCGGCAACAGGATCAGTACGCGGATGCGCACCCGCGGCTGGGCCCGACCCATCAAGCGATTGAGCATTGGCAGCACAAAGGCTGCGGTCTTGCCACTGCCGGTCTGCGCGGTAACCCGCAGGTCCCGGCCTTCTACGGCCGGCGGGATAGCCGCCAACTGAACGGGCGTCGGCTCGGTAAAATTCAGCTCGGCCACCGCCTTGAGCAGACGTTCGTGCAGGGCAAATTGGGAAAACACGGGACTACCTCGGAAAATTAAGCCAGACAGCTGCATAGGTTACCGGTTGACGGCTGTACCTGCCGAGATTCTTCGGCATTTGCCGAGAAAAATGCCGTCAGTGCCTGCTGGCAGCAGTAATTGATCCATGACAGGGGTGCGCCCCATGTCCCCTTGCATAATCGGGGTATAGGCCACCGAGGACAGTTCATGACATCCGTGATCAGCAATCGCCGCGAACTACTGAATTTCCTGAAACATCATCGACCGCTGAGTGACTGCAATCACAGCCTCGGCATGCTGTTGCTGGAAAGCGGTGCACTCAATTTCGAACAATTGCAGCAGGCCCTGACCTATCAGCACCAGCACCCGGACAAGGGACGCCTCGGGCAGATTCTCATCGACCTTGGCATGCTCACCCAGGAGCGCCTGAGCCAGACCCTGGCCGAGCAACTGGGCATTCCGCATGTCAATCTTGAACAATTCGAACTGGATACCGAGTGCAGTCGCAGCCTGCCCGAAAGTCTGGCCAGGCACTATCAGGTGGTGCCTCTGCTGATGGATGGCGAGCGTCTGGTTGTCGCCACCCCCGACCCGACCAACCAGGACCTGCAGCACCTGCTGGGTTTTGCCAGCGGCAAAACCATCGAAACCCTGCAAGCCGGCAGGAGCGAAGTCGAACAGGCGATCAACCGGGTATTTGCCAGTGCCACGGTGGAAGACCTGCCGGAAAACGAAACCGGCGATGTGCTGCTGAGCGTGCACCAGATGAAGGTGCTGGCCGAAGACAAGCCGACCGTGCGCTTTGTCGACAGCCTGCTCGACGAAGCCATCAGCCGCCGCGCCTCGGACATTCACCTGCGCCCCGGCGAGCATGAGGTGGGCGTTCTGCTGCGGGTCGATGGCCGCCTGCAGGAAATCCGCCGCATCAAACGCAGCCACCTGCCGGCGATTGTCAGTCGGATCAAGATCATCGGCGGCATGAATATCGCCGAGCACCGCTTGCCCCAGGATGGCCGGCACATGGTGCGTGGCGCCGAACGCAACATCGACCTGCGCCTGTCGATCATGCCCACCGTGCATGGCGAAAGCGTGGTGATCCGGGTCCTGGATACCGGCCAGAGCCTCAAGGGCCTCGACCAGATCGGCTTCAATGCCGAAGACGTGACGCGCTTTCGCAACCTGATCAGCCACAACCAGGGCATCATTCTGGTCACCGGCCCCACCGGCTCGGGCAAAAGCACCACGCTCTACGCCGCGCTGAACGCCATCAAGGCCACGGGGGTGAACATCATCACCGTGGAAGACCCGGTGGAGTACCAGATTGAAGGCATTCGCCAGATCCAGGTGAAGCCGCAGATCGGCTATACCTTCGCCCGCGCCTTGCGCCATATCCTGCGCCACGACCCGGACGTGATCATGGTCGGTGAAATACGCGATCAGGAAACCGCCATGATGGCCACCGAAAGCGCCCTCACCGGCCACCTGGTGCTCTCGACCCTGCACACCAACAGCGCGGCCACCACCGTGACCCGCCTGCTGGAAATCGGCATCGCCCCCTACCTGCTCAACGCCAGCCTGCTCGGCGTACTGGCGCAGCGGCTGGTGCGGCGCAACTGTCCCGAGTGCCTGCAGGAGGAACAGGTGCCGGATCACGTTCGCGCAGCCCTGGGGCTGGCTGCCACGGAGCGCTTCTATGTCGGTAGCGGTTGTCCGCACTGCCACAACAGCGGGGTTTCCGGCCGGGTTGCCGCCTATGAACTGCTGGAGGTCACACCGGCCATGCGCGCCCTGATCCAGCCTTCGGTGTCGTCACAAAACATCGAACAGCAGGCCATTGCCGACGGTATGCGCCCACTGACCCAAAGCGCCCTGCAACTTGCGCGGGAAAAGACGGTCTCATTAGCCGAGGTTTATCGCGTGCGACTTGAGTAAAAGCGCACCAGACCACTGGAAAGTTTCAATCCTTTGTCATCCAGCTGGATTTACAGGAGAGTCAATATGAAAAAAACAGTTTTGCTGGTTATTGGCGCCACTGCACTGACCCTGTGCCTTGCCGCACAAGCGGACTCAAAACAGAAGAACAATTCATCCGGCTATGACAACTCCGACCAGAGCAGCTCCCAGCAAAAGCAGTCGGGCAAGCAACAGCAGAATAAAAATCAACACCAGAACCAAAAAACCAACCAGAACCAGCAGAAAAACAAGAACAGTCATCAGGATGGTGACAATCACAAGAAGAAGAAAAACAACAACGATGACGATGACGGCGGCAAGAACAAGAACAAGAACAAGAACAAGAAACACAACTACCAGCAGGACTATCAGCGCGACTACTCCGATATTCACCGCTCGTTCGAGCAATACAAGGGCAAGCATGGCGGCTTCCAGAGCCTGCCGCCGGGTATCAGCAAGAACCTGCAGCGCGGCAAGCCCATGCCTCCGGGTATAGCGAAGAAGTTCGATCCGGATATGGCCAGTCAGCTACCTCACTATCCGGGTTATGAGTGGCAACGCGCAGGCACGGATGCGGTGCTGGTCAACACTACCAATCAGGTGGTTCAGGAAGTCATGAGGGGTGTACTGGAATAGCCCGGACTGAGGATGGCGGGCAGCAACGCTGACCGCCATCAGTAGCCGTCAAAGATGGCCGACCTTCACATAGATCAGACACCCGGTTTCGCTAAATGGCTTATGCGCCGAGCCGTGCGGGCTGCGGATCCAGGTGCCGGCCGGGTAAACGCCGAGTTCATCCTGAAACACCCCTTCAAGCACGAGGATTTCCTCGCCGCCCATGTGCCGGTGCGGCGCGAAGTGCGTGCCCGGCGCCCAGCGCACCAGCGAGGTGTGGGTGCTGCCGACACTGTCCAGCGGTAACACCGACAGCCCTTCAACCTGCCCCGGCAACCATTGCCCCTGCAGCGTGTCGATGCATTCGCTATTGGTATCCGCGTCAGTCATATGGCACAGCTTGACGAACAGCAGGCAACCGTCCGGACTGGACGGTGCATGCCGGCTGCCCGGCGGATTTTTCAGCCAGGTGCCTGCCGGATAAACACCGTGCTCATCAGCAAAGGTGCCCTGCAGCACGAAAATCTCCTCGCCCAGCGGATGCTCATGGGCCTTGAACGACGAGCCTGCGGCATAGCGCACGATGGAGGTGGCACGGCCACTCTCCGCCGCCATGCGCTCCAGCGGCCGGCGCTCCACGCCGGGCAGCGGCGAAGGCTGCCAGGCCACGCTGTGGCTGTCGATGACTACCCGCTGGTGCAGATCGGCATTGATTTGCATGATTGCCTCCGTAACCCGCAGCTAGAACGACGAACCCGGCTGCTGCAGGAACAGCCGTTCTTCAGCGGTTGATTCCCGCCCCAGCACGGCATTGCGATGCGGGTAACGGCCGAAGCGTTCGAGGATGGCTTTGTGTTTCATTTCAAACTCGAGATTGTTCGAGAAGCCGTTGCGCCGGAACAACTCGACTGCCTGTTGATGAATCAGCAACGACTCGCTGTGCATGTAGGGCATGTACAAAAAGCTGCGCTGTTCGGCATCCAGCTGTTGGTCCGCACCCAGCGCCACCGCTTCCTGGGCCAGCGCCAACGCCAGCGCATCATGGGCAAAGGCCTGTGCAGAGTCGCGAAACATATTGCGGGAAAACTGGTCGAGCAGCAGGATTTCAGCCAGTCGCCCGCGCGCAGAAATCCGCCAGGCAAACAGCTCGCAGCGCGTTGCACGTTCATGCAGCGCCGCGAAGCGCCGGGTAATCAGCGCATCAAAAGCGGCATCCTTCTTCCAGCGCCGGGCGGCGGGTGTCTCTGCAAACCAGAACCGCAGTATTTCCTCGCAACTGTCAGCCATAACCTTCTGCGCCTTCAGAGCAGCCGTCGTGATTGCTTGTGCAGCATGCGGCCACTGTCGATACCGATCAGAATTACCGCCAGCCAGATCGGCAGGTAAGTCCACAACTGTGCCAGATCGAACCTTTCACCGAGAAACAGCACCGCCACGGCAAACAGCAACATCGGCTCCAGATAGCTGAGAATGCCAAACAGGCCCATGGGCAACAGCCGGCTGGCCGCCATATAGGCGCCGAACGCCAGGGCGCTCAGCACCCCGAGCCCGGGCAATAACCACCACAGTTGTGGCGCCCGGGTATACACGTCTGCCAGACCGAAGCTGGCAATCAGCCAGATCGCCAGCGGCAGCATCAGCAGCACCTCGAAGGTGAAGCCGGAGAAGGCATTCATCTGCATCCAGCGCCGCAGCATGAAGTACGGCGGATAACCCAGCGCCGGTACCAGCGTCACCCAGGAAAACGCCCGGGTCAACCACAACTCATGGGCCACGCCCAGCAGCGCGCAGGCTACCGCCAGTGCCTGCAACGGGCGCAACCGTTCGCCATAAAACAGCCGCCCGGTCAGCACCATGACCAGCGGCAGCAGAAAGTAGCCCAGTGACATATCCAGCACCTTGCCACTCAACGGCGCCCACATGAACAAGGCCCACTGCACGCCCACCAGCGCCGCCGCAACCGGTAACGCCAGGGCCAGCAACGGTTCACGCCGGAGTCGCTGCAGACTCTTGAGCAGCACCGCGCTTTGTCCGGAGAGCACCACCAGCAACAGCACGGCCGGGATCGACCAGACCACACGCTGGGCAAAAATCTGCATGCCATCCAGAGGTGCCAGCAGCAGCACATAGCCGGGAAACACCGCGAACAGCGCAGAAGCGATGACCGACAGGAAAATCCCGCGCCCAGACAGGTTCATTGCTGAAAATCCTCGGGTTGCTTCACGGCGTATGGTCATCCGGCTTACGGGGTCGTTCAGCTTAACAGCACATCCGGGCCAGATGAGCGAAAGCTCGCTGCCGGAATACAGCACCAGCGAATCGGGTCGGGCGGGTTACCCGGGTGGATGTTCCAGGCTGGCAACCCGCAATTTCCTCAGGCAACCCGGGCCAGCTGCTCCCGCGCCTTGCCCAGGCCCTTCTCCATCGAATCAGCACCGAGATTCAGCCCCTCGGCATGCACGAAGTCCACCTGATGGATGCCGATAAACCCCAGCGCCTGACGCAGGTAAGGTTCCTGATGATCCAGCGAGCCGCCGGCATAGATGCCACCGCGCGCGGTCAGCACAAAAGCGCGCTTGCCGGTCAGCAGGCCCTGTGGGCCGGTTTCGCTGTATTTGAAGGTTTTGCCGGCACGCAGCACGTGATCGAGCCAGGCTTTCAGGGTACTGGGGATGGCGAAGTTGTACATTGGCGCGGCCAGCACCAGCACATCGGCAGCCAAAAGCTCTTCGGTCAGCAGATCGGAGCGCTGCAACGCCTGCTGCTCTGCCGGGGTCTGCTCCGCAGCGGGTTTCATCCAGCCACCGAGCAGATCGGCATCCAGATGCGGTACCGGCTCACTGGCCAGGTCGCGCACCTGCACTTCATCCGCTGGATGGGCGTGGCGCCATTGTGCAATGAACTGTTCGGTGAGTTGACGGGAAACGGAACCCTGTTGGCGGGCGCTGCTTTCGATAACCAGAATGCGTGACATGGCGTTGCTCCATCTACTGTTGTGGTTGAGAGAGCTACAGGTTATTGATTGACAAATCGATAAAAAAGCGCAAATTTCAGCACCTAACAATCGAATAAACCGATTTGAAAGAGGAGCTCATGAAAGCCCCACGCGTAACCCTTGACCAATGGCGCACGCTGCAGGCGGTTGTCGATCAGGGCGGCTATGCCCAGGCGGCCGAGACCCTGCACCGTTCGCAATCCTCCGTCAGTTATGCGGTAGCACGGCTGCAGGAGCAGCTGGGTATGCAACTGTTGCGCATCGACGGGCGCAAGGCCGTGCTCACCGAGGCCGGCAGTGTTTTGCTGCGGCGGTCACGGCAGCTGGTCAATCAGGCCAGCCAGCTGGAAGATCTGGCCCAGCATCTGGATCAGGGCTGGGAGGCCGAAGTGCGCCTGGTGGTCGATGCGGCGTACCCGAACACCCGTCTGATCCGCGCCCTGAGCGCCTTTATTCCGCAAAGTCGTGGTTGCCGGGTGCGCTTGCGTGAGGAGGTGCTATCTGGCGTTGAGGAAGTACTGCTGAGCGGCGATGCCGATCTGGCGATCACCAGCCTGAACCTGCAAGGCTATCTTGGCACCGAGCTCGGCGAGGTGGAGTTCATTGCCGTGGCGCATCCGCAACATGCGCTGCACCAGCTGCAACGGGCCTTGAGTTATGAGGACCTGCAAAGCCAGCTGCAGGTAGTCATCCGTGACTCCGGTCGCCTGCAACCGCGCGATGTTGGCTGGCTCGGCGCGGAACAGCGCTGGACTGTCGGCAGCCTGTCCACCGCAGCGAACTTTGTCAGCAGCGGCCTGGGCTTCGCCTGGCTGCCCAGCCACCTGATCGAAAAGGAACTCGGTCAGGGCCTGCTCAAACCCCTGCCGTTAATCGTCGGCGGCCAGCGCAGACCGCGCTTCATGCTGTATACCAGCAAGGATAAAGCCCTTGGCCCGGCCAGCCAGATACTCATCGAGCTGATCAAGACCTATGATGCAATCGTGCTTGATGCAGCTTTCGCTGCGCCGGCCCCAACCTGCGGAGAATCCTGAAGATGTCGCACTTTCGCCACGGCAACTGCAACCTGCATTACGAAGAGTACGGTCAGGGCAGCCCGGTCGTGCTGCTGCACGGTCTCGGCTCGAGCATGCAGGACTGGGAACACCAGAAAGAGGCGCTGGCCGCAGGGCACAAGCTGATCCTGCTCGACCTGCGCGGACATGGCCGCTCAGACCGGCCGAAGGGCAAGTACAGCATCGCCGGATTCGCCGATGACGTGCTCGCCCTGCTCGATCACCTGCAGCTGGACAAGGTGCATCTGGTCGGCATTTCCATGGGCGGCATGATCGCCTTCCAGATTGCCGTCGACCAGCCGCAGCGGCTGCTCAGCCTGACCATCGTCAACAGCAGCCCGGAGGTGCGGGTAAACAGCCTGGACAGTGCCTTGCAACTGGGCAAGCGCTGGCTGTTTTCCCGGCTGCTGAGCATGCACAGCATCGGCAACATGATCAGCCAGCTGTTGTTTCCCAAGCCGGAACAGGCGGCATTGCGCGAGCAGGTTGTCGAGCGCTGGCGCCTCAACGACAAACAGGCCTATCTGGCCAGTCTGGACGCCATCATCGGCTGGGGTGTACGTGACCGCCTGGACCGCATAACCTGCCGGACGCTGGTCATCAGCGCCGACCAGGACTACACACCGGTGGCCCAGAAACAGGCCTATGTCGACGAAATAAGCCGTGCGCAACTGCTGGTGATTGCCGACTCCCATCACGCCACGCCGATTGACCAGCCGCAGCAGTTCAATCAGGCGCTGCTGGCCTTTATCGACAAGCCAACCGGCAAACCCGACCAACCAACCACCAAGGAGCAATGAAATGCTGAAAAAACTACTGATCGCCGCCGCAAGCCTGCTGCTGGCCGGCAACCTGCTGGCAGCCGACGCTACCGACAAGCGCCCGCACGTACTGCTGAGCACCAGCATGGGCGACATCGAACTGGAACTGAAAGCCGACAAGGCGCCGATCAGCGTGGCGAACTTTCTGGCCTACGTTGACAGCGGCTATTACACAGACACGATTTTCCACCGGGTTATCCCCGGCTTCATGATCCAGGGCGGTGGCTTTACCGCCGACATGGACAAGAAGGACACCCTCGCACCGATCAAGAACGAAGCCGACAACGGCCTGTTGAATCTGCGCGGCTCGGTGGCCATGGCTCGCACCGGCGTCGTCGATTCGGCCACCAGCCAGTTCTTCATCAACAGCAAGGACAACGACTTCCTCAACAACGGCTCGCGTGACTTCGGCTATGCGGTGTTTGCCACCGTGGTCAAGGGCATGGACGTGGTCGACCGGATTTCCGATGTCAGTACCGGCAGCAAGAACGGCATGGGTGACGTCCCGCTCAAGCCGGTAATCATCCTCAGCGCCAAGCGCCTGTAACCCTGGCAGCGGCAGACTTCCTATAGCCTGCCGCTAGCCGGCTGCGTCTGTGCTTAGGGCGCAGATGCAGCGGATTGGCGGACCATGATCAGCTGCTCCGTGTTAAATCCAAGCTTTGTGGCTTCCGCCTTGAAGCGCTCGATCAGTGCCGGGCTAACCGTCGGCGTGCGCGCCAGCAGCCACAGGTAATCGGTGCTGTAACCGGAAACGAAGGCGTACTGGTAGTCCTGCTGGTCCAGTCCGAAGATGCCATAGGCACCGTAGAACGGGCCGAAGAATGACACTTTCAGGTAACCCTCATTGGCAGGCCCGATCAGATAGGCCTTGCCTTCGGCTTGCTGCCATTCGCCGTCCGCAGCCGAATAACCCTTGTTCAGCACGCGAATGCCACCGTCTTCACGCAGGCTGTAGTTGGCACTGACCTGCTCCAGTCCGCGCTCGAAAGAGTGATCCAGCCGCGCTATTTCATACCAGGTGCCCAGATAGCGGTTGGCATCGAAGGGGCGCACCGGTTCCACACCTGCCGGCAAACCGGTGCAGGCGGCGAGCAGCCAGCTCAGCAGTAACAGGGTGAATACACGCACTCAAAGGTACTCCGTTGACGGTCTGACTGAACGGCGCTGATCACACACCGGGACGCAGGATCTTTTCCGCCAGACGCGGTGCCAGACGATTGATCCAGAACAGCAGTTTGGCCTTGCCGATGAGCATTTCCATGCGGTCATTTTTGAAACCTTCCCAGAATTCGTCGGCCAGCTGCGCCGGAGTGATCTTGCCCTTGCCGCGTCCGGCGGTCATTGCCGTCTCCACCAGTGGCGGCAACACTTCGAAAACCCGGATCGATGTGGCCTCGAGCTGCCAGCGCAGGGTCTTGGAAAAACTGTGCAGTGCAGCCTTGGAGGCACAGTAAATCGCCGCATCCTCCTTGGGCACCAGCGCCAGCCCGGAGGAAACATTGATGATTGCCGCTGCCGGGTGCTGGCTCAAGCCGGGGATAAAGGCCTTGGCCAGCAGCACCGGGGCAAGGAAGTTGACGTTCAGCTCGCGTTCGATATCCGCCTCGCTGGCCTGTGCAATGGCATCGTTGAACTGAATTCCGGCGTTATTCACCAGTATCGTCACCTGCGGATAAAGACTCACCAGCCGCGCCCGGTCGGCGCCACTGCTGACATCCGCCACACAGCTTTGCGCGCCCGGCAGCAACTTGCAGGCGGCCGCCAGTGCCGTTTCGGAGCGGCCAACCAGAATCACCTGATTCCCCGCCTGATGAAATTTACCGGCAATGGCCAAGCCGATACCGCTGGCGCCGCCGGTGATGAGTACGCTGTGCCGGGTAGTCTGCATCGGGCTTTACCTGTCTGGTTTTGCAATGACTGAATAGGGCCGCAGCCCATCGCTGCGGGGGCCGGCCTGAGCGGCAGCAGGCGGCTGTTGCCGGCAGAAGCATCCGCCTGTACTTGCGCATTTGATTGCCAGCAAAATACGCTGACAACCTGCATTGTGCGAAGACTAGCTGTGTAAACCTAGCGCGCAATTCAACAGGTTTGCCCGCCTGGATCAATATAACAGGCGCTTTTTCCATCTAGGCTAGGCGCAATAAAAAACTGCAACGAGGTGGCATGGTGATTCTGGCAGCAGACCTTGGTGGTACCCAGTCACGCCTGTTGCTCGCCGAGCCTGCCGGCGGCGGCTGGCAAACCCTGCGCCAGACCAGCCTGCCCAGTCAGGCCTATGCCAGCCTGTCCGCATTGCTGGAAGATTTTCTGCAACCCGGAGAACGGCCCGGCAGTGTCTGCATCGCGGCCGCCGGCCCGCTCAGGGACGGACAACTGCAACTGACCAACCTGCCCTGGCAGCTGGATGCTGCGTCCATCGCCCGGCAATTCGGTATTGCCCGGGTGCGCCTGCTGAATGATTTCGCGGCCCAGACCTATGCCCTGCCACAACTGCAGCCTCACCAGCTGTGCACCCTGCAGGCCGGCAATATGCAAAACAACGCCGTGCGGGCGCTGATCGGCGCCGGTACCGGACTGGGCATGGCACTGCTGGCCGGCGACGCACGACAACCGATAGTCCTGCCCAGCCAGGGCGGCCATGCCGATTTCGCGCCCTGCGATCAGCAGCAGGTCGAGTTGCTGCGCTTTCTTCTGCCCAGCCATGGTCGGGTCAGCCTCGAGCTGCTGCTCAGTGGCCGTGGCCTGACCCGGCTGTACGCCTTTGTTGGCGGAACAGCGCTGACCGACCCCGATCTGCCGGATGCGCGCGCCATCAGCCAGGCGGCAGCAGCCGGCCAAGCCCGGGCCATTGAAACCCTGCAACTGTTTGCCCGCCTGTTTGCCGCGGCCGCCGGTAACCTGGCCCTGACCTGCCTGCCATTCGGCGGCCTCTACCTTTCCGGCGGCATCGCCCCGAAGATGCTGACCTACCTGCAGCACGCCGAATTTCTTCAAGCCTTCTGCAACAAACCTCCGATGCAGGCCACCCTGGAAAGCATCCCGCTGCATGTCGTGCTAGACGAATACCTTGGCCTGCATGGCGCCCTGCAGGTCGCCGCGCGAATGCAACACGCCGGATTCACGCAACCATGAGCCACCAGCAGAGCAGCGGACCGCGCCTGTCCTGGCTGTTCGCCAATCTGGTCATGCCCTACTGGCGCAGCGGGCAGCGCTTGAAAGTTCGCGGCTGCATTGGTCTGATCGTTGCGCTGACCCTGTGTCAGGTCGGCCTGGCCATCTGGGCCAGTTACTGGAACCGCGCCCTGTTCGATGCCCTCGAAGCACGCTCGCTGGATGACCTGCTGCGGGAAATCGCCACTTTCGCACTGATCCTTGGCCTGACCATGCTGGTCACCGCCCTGCACCTGCACTTCAAGCGCTGGCTGCAACTGGACTGGCGCCGCTGGCTGACCGAACTGTTACTGGATAACTGGCTGCAACGCGGTCATCACTACCAGTTGCAATACACCAGTGGCGAGCATGACAACCCGGACGGCCGGATTGCCGAGGACATCCGCATTGCCACCGAATCCGCCATCGGCCTGGCCCATTCCCTGCTCTACTCGATACTCATTCTGGGTAGTTTCATCGACATCCTGCACAGCGTTTCGGGCAGCCTGAACATTCCCGGAACCAGCATCGTGGTACCCGGCTATCTGGTCATCCTGGCCTTCCTCTACGCCGGTGCCGGCACCGTGTTCGGGCTGCTGCTCGGGCGCCCGCTGACCCGTGCGACCAACTGGCTGCAGACGGTCGAAGCCAACCTGCGTTTCGGCCTGGCGCGGGCCCGGGAAAAATCCGAAGCGATTGCCCTGATGCGCGGCGAAAGCAGCGAACATGCCCACGCCTCCCGCCTGTTCGGCGATGTCGGGCGCGGCTGGTACCGGCAAACCCTCGGCTATATGGGCATCGTTACCTTCTCCGCCGGTTACGGGGTGTTGCTGCCGGTATTTCCGATTCTGGTTGCTGCGCCGCAATACATTGCCGGCGCCATGACCCTGGGGGTGCTGATGCAGGCGGCACAAGCCTTCCAGCGCCTCACCTCGGCGCTGTCCTGGCCGATCGACAATCTGGGCGAAATGGCCAAGTGCCGCGCTTCGGCGGACCGCGTCGCGACCCTTTACTGCGATATGCAAAAGCTCACGGAGCTGGCCAGCCAGCCGGTCGAGCATCGCATCAATCTGCTGCACGGCCGCACCTGCGAACTGGTGCTCAAGGATCTGCGGCTGGCGTCGCCGGATGGCGAGGTGCTGGTAGAAAACCTGAATGTGACCATCCGCCGTGGCGAGCGCATCCTGATCACCGGTGATCCGGCGGTAACCATCAGCCTGTTCAAGGCCGTTGCCGGCTTGTGGCCATGGGGCAACGGCGAGATCCTGCTGCCCGACGATGCCAGCATCATGTTTCTGCCGCAGCGCCCGTTCCTGCCGGACGGCACCCTGCAGACGGCCCTGAGCTACCCCTACGCCGGCGACCACTTCAGCGCAGAAGCCATTCACCGCGCCCTGGAATGCGCCGGCATGGCCTGGCTGGCGCCACGCCTGCAGGAAGTCGACAGCTGGGACCGCAACCTGCCGCTGCGCGCCCAGCAACGCCTGGGCATCGCCCGCCTGTTCCTGCACAACCCGCCGTGGGTCTTCATCGAGGAAGCCACCGATGCCTTCGACCCCAAGGGCGAAGCAGCCATGCTGGAGATGATTCACCGCGAACTGCCCAATACCACCCAGATCACCATCAGCTTCCACAGCGAGCTGGACCATCACTACACGCGCAAGCTGATTCTCAACCGCCTGAGCGAACCACGCCTGCTGGTCTGCTCCACCGAGCAGTGCCAGCTACGCAAACACTGACGGCAACCAGCCACGCTCGACACACTCGCGGAAACACCAGGCCGGTGTCGTCTCGGTCTTGTAGTTCCAGAAGAACCAGCCCTGGTATTTCTCGAAGGTTGCCAGCTGCGCCGCCGCATAACCACGGTAGGCCACATTTTTCTGGAACTCGTCCATGTGCTCCATGGCATGGTTGAACGGCCCCTCGGCCCACAGCGAAACCACTTTCAGATCCAGCCCCAGGCTCCACTCGCCGCAGAGGGTCGGCAGCCCCAGCTCATTGATAATCGCGTCTGCCTCGCCTTTCCAGGCCCCGGCCGCCTTGTGCAGGTGGCCGTAGATATCCAGATCGATATCACTGCGCTCGAAGCACTGGTAGCGATGGATATCGAACAGCACGTTGCGGTACTGCGGTGCCTGCATGAAGCCCAGGTACTCGCGGAAATCGCGGAAGCCATCGTGAAACACCACCGCCACGCTTTGCGCCGGGCAATGCTTGCGAATGCGCGCATAGGCCTGCAGGTTGTAGGCCTTCAGGTAATCGGTCGGCACGTCCCAGCGCGGCTCATTGAGCACTTCGATGGCGTGCAGCGCCGGGTGTCCGGCATAACGTTCGGCCAGGCGTTCCAGCACATTCAGCGAATGCTCAAGGTACTCGGGGCTGGTGTGCCATTCGCAGACGTCCTTGATCCCGCCGTTGTCGAAACCGTTCTGGCAGCCCGGTGCCGCATGCAGATCGAGCACCACATGCAGGCCGAACTCCTGCGCCCAGGCCATGGCCTGATCGAGCACCTGGATACCGCCCTCGACGAACGGATAACGCGCCGCACCGTAGCTGCGGTGATAAGGATAATCCGCCCCGAAGATCCAGTGCCCCAGCGGAATGCGCACGGCGTTGAGGCCACGCCCGGCCAGCCAGGCGAAATCGTCACGGGTGATCCAGCGCTGCCAGTGTGCCCGCAGCCGCTCACCAGCCTGCTCGCCCAGTTCGGCACACCAGGTGGTTTCGTCGGTAGCAGCCAGGCCCTCGAACAGGCTGGGCACCATCCATTTCTCCAGCACCAGCCAGCTACCCAGATTGACGCCACGCAGTTTTGTACTTGCTTCGGCCATGACAGTACGCTCCCTCAGAAGTCATTCAACGAATGCTCAGAAGCATAGTGCCACTCCGCCGGCTTGTATTGACCCATGGCAAGCCCGCAGCAACAGTGCCGCACCCGCTTGCCCCGGTATCCGACCCTGCGCTGTGCTCCGGATTGATTCGTCTGCTTGTTTGGCTTTTCTGGCACTAAGGTCAGCCTCAATCTGATACCGTTAACCGGTAATGCGTAGTCATCTGCACTTGAATCCTTTGCTGTGAAAGCCTGGTTTCTACTGATGGCTGGCTCTCTGCCTATCGATTCAAGCGTTGCACTCAATTATATAAATCCAAGAAGAGAAAAGATGAAACGCACTTTCTTATATATAATTATTATAACGATTATGACGGTCAGCACCTCTATGCTAACCGCAAAAGAAACACCGCAGAAAGACAGCAATCCGATTTTGCGCTCGGAAAACCTGGCAGATCCCCATATGATTCGCTATCAGGGCAAGTACTACCTATATGGAACGTATCTTGACGGAAGCATGAGTGCGGGCTCAGATCATTACGATGTATATGTATCCGATGACATGTACACGTGGAAAAAGATTAATAACATATTTAAAAAAGACTCAGTAACCCTTTGGGCACCGGATGTTTTTTACGATCCGCTGTCGAACATGTTTTATCTGTACTATTCCAATCAGATGAACATCGGCGTTGCAACCGCGAGCAGTCCCACCGGCCCGTTTAAGGACCAGGGGATATTGATTGAGAACGCCATTGACGCGCATATGTACTTCGAAGACGGCAAGTACTTTATGTACTATTCGTCGGCAGACTATAAATCGGGGCTGCTCAACATAGTGACCGCCCGAGTTACCGGAAACAAAGGTAAAGAAAACATCCTTGTGCAAAGAATGAGCTCTCCGCTAACCAAAGTTGGTGAGCCGAAGCTGCTACTGGAACCAACAGATGATTGGGAACAAGGTTTTTTTCTGGATATCACTGAAGGTGTGTGGATGTACAAGCACGCCGATACGTACTACTTGATGTATTCGGGAGGCGAGACAATGTTCGGGGAGTATGCAATAGGTTACGCAACATCAAGCAGTCCAATGGGGCCGTTTACCAAATACCCGAATAACCCGATCCTGAGCACCACACCGGCTGAAGATGGCAAACCCGGTATCTACAGCCCCGGGCACCACAGCATTGTCCGTGACGAAGAGGGTACTGACTGGGTCATCTATCATCAGAAAAAATCGTATTGGGATGTATCACTGAGTCGACGCTACACCAGCCGGGACCGACTGCTGGTTGATGATCAGGGCCAATTGTTCATCCAGGCAACGGGCATGACCGGGGACTAAAACACAAAAACAAAATGTGATGCATCGATTAACCGGTTACATCCACGCGTTTCATCCCGATATGCGCAAAATGAAAACGGGGTGACTGATCACCCCGTTTCTTTCAGCTCACACACTAATCAGCGCAGTTTTTCCAGCAAGCCGTAGTACCACATGCCCACCGCCAGCATCGGGTTGCCGAACACATCACCCATCGGCACCTTGATGTGTTTGCAGGCGGCGAAAGTGTCGAATTTCTCCAGGCTGCCGGTCATCGCGCTGGCCATGATCTCGCCCATGATGTGGGTGGTCGCCACGCCATGACCGGAATAGCCCTGGCAATACCAGACGTTGTCCGAGAGCTTGCCCAGCTGCGGAATGCGGTTCATCACGATGCCCATTGCGCAGCTCCACTGGTGCTCGATTTCAACGCCCTTGAGTGCCGGGAAGGTGCGCTCGATGCATGGACGCAGTTCGCCGGCGATATCCCGCGAGTCACGCCCGGAATAGTTGGCGCCGCCACCGAACAGCAAACGCCCGTCAGCGGTCAGGCGGTAGTAATCGAGCACGAAACGGCAGTCATAGACCGCCAGATCCTGCGGGTTGATCTGCTTCGCCAGATCACCCAGCGGTTTGGTGGTGACGATGCCACCCATGGCCGGAAAGATCAGGCCCTTGAGTTTTTTGCGCTCGAGCTTGTGATAGACATCGCCGGCCAGCATTACCTGTTTGGCATCGATGCGGCCGTGCGCCGTGACTACGGCCGGCTTGTCGCCATGCACGATTTCCAACACCTCGGAGTTCTCGAAGATCAGCGCGCCCAGACTCTCGGCCGCCCGAGCTTCGCCGATGCACAGGTTCAGCGGATGCAGGTGCATGCTGCGGGTGTTTTTCAGCGCACCGCAGTACAGGTCGCTTTCCAGATGATCGCGCACGCCACGGGCATCCAGCAGGGTCACTTCATCGCCCATGCCGCGGCGCACGGCTTCATCGTAGGACGCCTGCAGTTCCTGCATATGCACCGGCTTCATCGCCGTATGCAGGTGGCCGTGTTTCAGATCGCACTGGATGCCGTATCTGGCTACCCGGCTCTTGATGATTTCATGGCCGCGCCAGCGCAGGTTCCAGATGAAATCATCGACATCCTTGCCCAGCGTCTTCGCCATCTGCTTTTCCATCGCGCTGTCGCCGGAGAGGCTGCCGGTCACCTGGCCACCGTTGCGGCCGCTGGCACCCCAGCCGATCTTGTTGGTCTCGACGATCGCCACCTTGAGCCCGCGCTCGGACAACTCGACTGCCGTCGCCACACCGGTAAAGCCGCCACCGATGATCACCACATCGACGCTGACCTGGCCCTGCAGGGTCGGATAACCGGTTTCTTCATTGAGGCTGGCACTGTAGTAGGACGGGCTACGGACTGCGGCGGGAACAACAGGCTGCTGAGCGATGGTCATGATTTCTCTCTTGTTCTGACAAAGGTGCCGGGCACAATCCGGCATGCTGTGTACAAGCGTTGCACACTGGCATTGGATGAATAAATTGGTATTTAACGATTTTCAGATTGAGATTTACAAAACTTTAAAGCGCCCGCGCAGGCTTCCGCGTGTGCGAGTTCCCGGTTACCCGAAAACCAACGGCCAACCTGTAGGAGCGGGCTTGCCCGCGAAGCCAGGCATGGCCTTTTCGCGGGCAAGCCCGCTCCTACAAAAGCAGCTGCACAACCGGCAACACAATGAAGCCGGGGCAGCCCAACCTAGGTGAGCTGGCGATAGGGTAAAGCCGTCCGCGCCTGCTCGGCATAGGCCTGCACTGCCGGCCGTTCCTGCGCCAGAAAACCGTCCACCGCAGTACGCAAGCCGGGATGGCAGAGGTAATGCCAGGAATGCGTAAGCACCGGCTCGAAGCCACGAATCAGCTTGTGCTCACCCTGGGCGCCGGCATCAAAGCGCTGCAACTTGTTGGCGATGGCGTACTCCATGCCCTGATAGAAACAGGTTTCAAAATGCAGGCCGGCGTACTCGCCGATACAGCCCCAGAAACGCCCATACAGGGTGTCGCCGGCCTGCAGGGAGAAGGCCATGGCCACCGGCCGGCCATCCTTACTGGCGATGACCACGCGGATCAGCTGCGGCAGGCGCTGCGCCAGCAAACTGAAGAACAGCCGGGTCAGATAGGGTGCCTGACCACGCACATGGTAGGTATTGGCGTAGCAGTGATAGACAAAATCCCACTGCGACTCGCTCAGTTCATGGCCTGCGTGCCAGGCGAAGGTAAAACCCTGCCCGTTCAGCTGTTCGCGTTCCTTGCGCATCTGCTTGCGTTTGCGCGAATTGAGCGTATCGAGAAAATCCTGAAAATCGCGGTAGTCGCGATTGAACCAGTGGAACTGGCAGTCATTGCGCTGCAGCCAGCCGCTTCGCTGTTGCAGCACGGCATCGTCGTCCGTGCAGGTGAAGTTCACATGCAGGCTGGACAGGCCTTGTTCGGGTAAGCCGGCGACCAGTGCATCCAGCAACTCCCCGGCGGAATCCGCTGCGCCGAGCAAGCGCTGCCCGCTCACCGGCGTAAACGGTATGGCCGTCAGCAGTTTGGGGTAGTAGGCAATCCCGGCACGCTGGCAGGCCTGCGCCCAGCCATGGTCGAACACGTATTCGCCGTAGGAATGCTGTTTCACATAGGCCGGCATGGCGGCCAGCAGCTCGCCCCGTGCGCCGCGTAATAGCTGATGTGCCGGCAGCCAGCCACTGTTCCGGCCGACACTGCCACTGTCTTCCAGGGTGGCCAGAAAAGCATGCTGCACAAAGGGCTGCGCGCCGACCAGCAAGGCATCCCAGGCGGCAGCGTCGATCTCGTTCAGCGAGGACAGGGTAATAACAGGCATGGCCCAGTCTGTACGTTTGCGCCGATAAAAAGAACCCCGCAGATCAGCGCCAAAAGCAGTCGCGATGCCACAGGGCAGCGCTTCGCCTGCAGTTCAGCCGAAGTTAGGGACTGCGGCAAACGCTGGATGAACTACGCTTGGCTAGGTTCCTGGAAAAATTGAACCACCGCCATGAACAGTCTAAATATGCCGGATGCACCGGGAACACCCCCATGCTGAAATGCATCAACCGTTACTGCAGCATCCTGCTGCTCTGCTTTGCCGGCACCCTGAGTGCTGCCGAAGAGGTGGTGATTTTTGGCGATAACAATTACCAGCCAGTGATTTTCAGTGATGCCCAGGGGCACAGCGCAGGCATTCTGCCTCAGCTGTTGCGGCAGTTCGCCAGGGACAGCGGAGCTGCCATAACCATAAAGCTGTATCCCTGGAAGCGCGCCTATTTCAGTGCCGAGAAAGGCCTGGGCGGTGTCATAGGCTTATCCAGAACAAACCAGCGCATGGCGATTTTCGACTATTCAGCGCCCATCTACGACGACAGCATCAGCGTGATCGTGATCAAGGGCCATGCGTTCCCGTTCAACACGCTGGCCGACCTTGCAGGTAAAAAGATCGGCGTACAGTCAGGTGCCAGCTACGGCTCGGAAGTCGATGCGGCGATTAAAGCCGGCCACTTGACCGTCGAGGCAGACCAGAGCCATACCTCCCGACTGAAGAAGCTGCTGCATGGCCGCATCGATGCAGCCTTCATCGGCAATGGCGAGCGCGGGCTGCAGAACTTGCTGGATTCTGATGAGCAGCTGGCGGCAAACCGGGAGCAGTTCGTCATCCTGCCCCGGCCGCTGACCAATGATCTGCTCTATCTGGGCTTTGCCAAGTCGATGCACATGCAGGCGTTTCTGCAGCGCTTCAACGCATGGCTGGCCGAGGCACAAAAAAACCGCAGCATCGAAGGCATCAGCAGCATGCCGGCGGTTGAATCTGCGGATTAACCGCTCAGGCTGTTCCGACCAGAACGGCAGACAACCAACGAGAACCGGATCAACGGCGCGACTGCTGCTGCCTGGCGAGCTTTTCCGCCAGTGCATCGAGCTCCGCAATCGGCGCCTCCGGCATGCGCTGAATCACCGCCTGGCTGAGTTTCATCTGCCTTATGAAGCGCCGGCATCTGAAGCACATGGCCAGGTGCAGGCGCACTGACAGGCGCCCGCGCAGCGAGAGCCGGGCGTCCAGATAGTCACTGGAGTTTTCCACCAGTTGTTTGCAGGTCAGCATTGGCCGGTCTCCTGATAATGCTCAAGGGTGGCAAATACCTTGAGCCGTGCGCGATGCAACAGCACCCGGACATTGGAGAGCGAAACATCCAGTAAATTACAGATGTCCTCCAATTCCAGTCCCTGACGCTCGCGCAAGGTCAGCACACTGGACTGCAATTCGGAGAGACTGGCCAGGGTTCGTTCCAGACACTCGCGCAAATCCTCCTGCTCGAGCAGGGCATCCGGAGAGTCCTCGTGCCATGCCGGTGGCGCGCTCAGCCAGTGCCCGTCGGCTGCAAAGCGCTCGCCACCGACACTGCCATGGGGCCCCGGCAGATCATCCAGCAGGACTTCGCGACGACTGCCCTTGCGGCGGCTTTTGGCACTGTTGGCGGTAATGGTCAGCAGCCAGGTTTTCAGGCTGGAGCGCTGCTCGAAGCCCGGCAGACTGCGCACCACGGACAGCCAGGCATCCTGCACCACCTCGTCGGCAAAGCGGCTGCCGGCGATGGCAATGGCCACCGCGCGCATCGCGCCCTGATAGGTGCTGACCAGTTCGCGAAAAGCCTGCTGCTCACCCGCCCGCAGGCGGGTCAGCAATGCCGAATCGGCGGGATATTCCACCTGGGCTCGGCGCCCTTAGTGCTTGCGCAGGATCACGCTGCCGATCGAGTAACCGGCGCCAAACGAGCTGAGTACGCCCAGCGCACCACTGGGCAGGTCTTGCGAGTGCTTGTGAAAGGCAATCACCGAACCGGCCGAACTGGTGTTGGCATAATCATCCAGCACTACCGGCGCCTCGTCCGGCTCGGCGTCACGCCCAAGCAGGCGGCGGGTGATCAGCAGGTTCATGTTGAGGTTGGCCTGGTGCAGCCAGAAGCGCTTGACGTCGGCGACATTCAGCTGGTTTTCCTCGAGGTGCTTGGCGATCAGGTCGGCCACCATCGGGCAGACTTCGCGGAACACCTTGCGCCCTTCCTGGATGAACAGCTTGTCCGGAGCACCAATGCCTTCTTCCGCGCAGCGATTGAGGAAGCCGAAATTGTTGCGGATATTGTTGGAGAACTGCGTCACCAGCTTGGTACCGACGATATCCCACTGGGTGGGCGCGGTTGCCAGGTCGGCCCGCTCGACAATCACCGCAGTGGCAACATCGCCGAAAATGAAGTGGCTGTCACGGTCACGGAAATTCAGGTGGCCGGTGCAGATTTCCGGATTGACCATCAGCAGGCATTTGGCCTGACCGGTCTGCACCGCGCTGTTGGCTGCCTGCAGGCCGAAGGTAGCCGAAGAACAGGCCACGTTCATGTCATAGCCCCAGCCCTCGATGCCCAGTGCGCCCTGCACTTCCACCGCCATCGCCGGATAGGCACGCTGCATGTTCGAGCAGGCGCAGATCACCCCGTCGATATCGGCTGCGGTCTTGCCGGCAGCCTCCATGGCCTGGCGCGCTGCGGCAACGGCCATCTCGGCGAGGATGCTGAGCTCTTCATTGGGCCGCTCGGGGATGCGCGGGGCCATGCGCCGCGGGTCGAGGATGCCTTCCTTGTTCATGACATAACGGGATTTGATCCCCGAGGCCTTCTCGATAAAGCCGACACTGGACTCGCCAAGTGCTTCGATTTCACCGCGCTCGATAGCCGCACTGTTATCCGCGTTGAACTGCTGGACATAGGCGTTGAAGGACTCCACCAGCTCTTCGTTGGAGATGCTCTGGGCCGGGGTATACAGGCCGGTACCGCTGATCACGACTTTGTGCACGGTCATTCCTCTTCTTTTAATGGTCGCTCGCAGCGGCCTGAGTAAGCGCAAACCCTTGCCCGGATGGGACAAAGGCCTGAATTCGGTGTGACAGATCGAGCGCCAGATAGCACACATACTGTAACAAAGAGCAGAGTGTGCCACAGCCAAAGGCCGGCGTTCGCCTGCAGCCGCTGAAATAACTGCAGAAATCTACAGATGTCGCCAAAACAGCATAGGGCACAGGGTTTCTGCGCCGCTCAATTGCTGCGCAAACGCTGGCGCCAGCTGGCTGATTGCCGCAACAGCAGCTTTTCCAGTTCAACCAGCGCGCACACCGCCAGTGCAATCAGCCCACAGGCCGCCCACGCCAGCAGGGGCAGATCGGCCGTGCCGAACAGTTGCTGCAACCCTGACCACTGGCTGAAAGCCAGCTGCAACAAGGCCAACAGCAACACCATGGCCCAGACCAGCGGGTTATCCCGCCAGCCGAAGCGCGCGCGGCCCTCGAGGCTGCGGCAGCTGAACAGATAGCCCATTTCGCAGGCCACCATGGCATTTACCGCCAGAGTGCGACTGGCCTCGACCGACCAGCCCAGGCTCTGAGTGAGACTGAACAGGCCGAGACAGAGCACCGCCATCAGCAGCGAAATGAACAACACCCGCCACAGCAATGCCGCACTCAGCAGCGGCTGCTTCGGATCGCGCGGCGGACGCTGCATCTGCCCGCCCTCGGCCGGCTCGAAGGCCAACGAAAGGGCCAGGGTCACTGCGGTGATCATGTTGACCCAGAGAATCTGCAACGGCGTAATCGGCAGGGTCATGCCGAGAATGATCGCGGCCAGCAGGGTGATCGCCTCACCGCCATTGGTCGGCAGAATGAACAGGATCGACTTGCGCAGGTTCGCGTAAACCGTGCGCCCTTCCTCTACGGCGTGCACGATGCTGGCAAAATTATCGTCCGCCAGCACGATCTGCGCGGCCTCCTTGGCCACCTCGGTGCCCTTGATGCCCATGGCGATGCCGATATCGGCGCGCTTCAGCGCCGGCGCATCGTTAACCCCGTCACCGGTCATGGCGACCCGTTCGCCTGCCGCCTGCAAACGTTCAACCAGACGCAATTTGTGTGTCGGACTGGTACGGGCAAACACCCGGGTATCGCTCAAGCGCGCATCCAGCGCAGCATCATCGAGCTGGTCCAGTTCTGCACCACTGAGCACGGCCGCCTCACCCAGCCCGAGACGGGCCGCGATGGTGCCGGCGGTGGCCACATGATCGCCGGTAATCATCTTTACCCGGATGCCCGCCGCATGGCATTGGGCAATCGCCCGGATCGCCTCGTCCCTGGGCGGGTCGAGCATGCCAACCAGACCGAGCATGACGAAGTCACCCTGCAGATCGGCATAGTTCAGCTCGTGTTGCACCTGTGGCAGGCTGCGCAAGGCCAGACCGAGCATGCGCAAACCCTGGCTTGCGCCCTGCTGCAGGGCCGTGTGCCAGCGGTGCAGATCCAGCGGTTCATCACTCCCGGCACGCCACTGACGGTTGCACAGTTCAAGCAGGCGCTCCGGCGCGCCGATCATATAAATCAGGCCATGCCCTGCGTGATCATGGTGCAGGCTGGCACAGCAGCGCTGCTCGGCGCTGAACGGAATCGCATCCACCCGCGGCAGAAACTGCAGTTCACGCTCATGTTCCAGGCCCAGCTTGCCGGCCAGGGTCAACAACGCCGCCTCGGTCGGATCACCGCTGATGCTCCACACCTGCTCGCTGCAGGTCAGGCTGGCATTGTTGGCAAGCAGCCCGGCACGGGCCAGTTCACGCAGATCATGGGAACCCTCCAGCGAACACAACTGGCCGTCATCGCAATGGATGCTGCCCTGCGGGGCGTAACCCACGCCGTCGACCTGATACAGGTGCTCGGCGGTAAACACCTGCTGCACGGTCATCTCGTTGCGTGTCAGGGTGCCGGTCTTGTCCGAACAGATCACCGTCACTGCTCCCAGGCTTTCCACTGCCGGCAGGCGGCGCACGATGGCCTGACGCTGGGCCATGCGCTGCACACCCAGCGCAAGGATGATCGTCAGCACTGCCGGCAGCCCTTCCGGAATCGCCGCCACCGCCAGACCCACGGCCGCCATGAGCATCTCGCTGTAACTGTAATCCCGTAGCCACACGCCAAACACAAAGGTCAGCACGGCCAGCAGCAGGATGATCAGCGTCAGTTGCCGGGCAAAGCGCGCCATATCGGCCAACAACGGTGTTTGCAGACTGTCGACGCTACCGAGCAGGTGGCTGATCTGGCCCAGCTCGGTAGTCCCGGCAGTGGCGACCACCAGACCACAGCCACTACCGGCAGTAACCAGCGTGCCGGAATAGGCCATGCTCAGGCGATCGCCCAGACTGCTCTGCGCTGCCACCGCGTCTACCTGCTTGCTCACCGGCAACGACTCGCCGGTCAGTGCCGCCTCTTCAATGCGCAGATCGCGCACCTCCAGCAGACGCAGATCCGCCGAGACCCGCTCGCCGGCCTCGAGCAATACCAGATCGCCAGGTACCAGCTGCTCGGCCGGCACACTGAGCAACACACCGCCACGCCGCACCCGCGCCTCGACACTGAGCATCTGCTGGATGGCTCGCATGGCCTGCTCGGCCTTGCCTTCCTGGATAAAGCCGATAATCGCGTTGATCAGCACCACGCCGAAAATCACCGCACTGTCCAGCCAGGCCCCCAGCGCCAGGGTCATCACACAGGCGCCCAGCAGTACATAGATCAGCAGGTTGTGGAACTGCAGCACGAAGCGCCACAGCGGCCCCCGCGCACGGCTCTGCGGCAGCCGGTTGGCACCATGCTGCTGCAGGCGCAGTGCCGCTTCCTCCTGACCCAGACCGGCGCCGTCGGTGTGCAGAGACTGCAGGCACTGCGCAGGTGGCAGCGCATGCCAGAGCGGATGTTCAAGATCAGCCATGTCGTGCGCATCCTGAAAAAATCAACCAGCAGTCTAACTGTCACCCTGCCGGCAAAGACTGCGCTGGATCAAACTCGCAAGCCCGCAGGCTTACCAGTCGAGCTGCAGCTCGCTGCGAAAATGGCGCTGCGCACCGCTGAGCGGATCAGTAAAGGCCAGTTCCTGAGCCAGCAGCTTGAGCGGCCGGCTGTAGTCATCCACGGCGTCGCTGGCCGCCGTCAGTTCGGGGTAGAACGGGTCATTGCAGATGCCCGCCCCCAGCGCCGCCAGATGTACGCGCAGCTGGTGCTTCTTGCCAGTCAGCGGATACAGGCCATAGCGGCACAGAGCGCCCTGCACCTCGCGCACTTCGATGCGCGTCTCGCTGTTGGGCGGCCCTTCGGCTTCCTGCATGCGAAAGAACGGTTTGGCCTCGACCATTCGCGTTCTGCGCACCAGGGGAAATTCCGGTTCCGCCAGCGCCGGGGCAATCGCTTCGTAGCCCTTGCGGATGTCGCGCTGGCGAAACAGTTGCTGGTAATGGTTGCGGCTCTGCGGATTGACCGAGAACAGCACCAGCCCGGCGGTCAGCCGGTCGATGCGATGGATCGGCACCAGTTGCGGGTTGTCCAGACGCTTGACCAGCCGCGCCAGCAAGGTCTGTTCGACATAACCGCCGGACGGCACCACCGGCAGGAAGTGCGGCTTGTCGACCACCAGCAGATGTTCGTCGCAATGCAGTATCCGCTCGACAAAGGGGATCGGCGTTTCGGTCGGCACTTCACGAAAGTAATGCACCCGCATGCCTTCGCGATAGGCCTGCTGCGGCCCCAGCGGCAGGCCGTCGGCACCCAGCACGCGACCGCGGGCCATGCGCTCGAGCCAGACTTCCCGGCTGATTGCAGGAAAATGCGCGCACAGGCAATCGAGCACCGTGGCCCAGTCGCCGCGCGGCAGATGCAGGGTGCTGGGGCGAACGCCCGCGTGATGGGTAGAAGACAGAGACATGACGACAGACCTGGCCGGATCAGCGCGCAGAATACCGCAGCGGTTGCCCGTAGGGTGGGCTTCAGCCCACAGATAGCGTGCTCGAGCCTCAATGGTGGGCTGAAGCCCACCCTACGAGCACTCTGGTACGCCCACCCTGCTAGGGCGCCTGACTGACGAAGCGGGTCGGCAAGTTGCTGCGTACCACGCCTGCATCGATCTGCAGATCCAGCGCCAGCCCCTGCTCATCGGCGAGAAACAGGCCGGTTTGCAACAGCGGCTGGCTGACCATCGCATAGAGTTTCAGCGCCTGCTGGCGCGCAATGCCCTGTCCCTGCTGCTGCAAGGCGGTGTTGCGCTCCAGGGCAGTCAGGAACATGGCTTTGGACAGGTTTGCCTGCACCTTCAGCGGCCCGGCGCCAACCGCTTTGTCCAGCTGCAGGCCACTGCTGCCATCGGCATTGACCAGTGACAGCAACGAACCCTGCACGCGGCTGTCTGGTGGCAATGCACTGAGCCAGGCCTGCGGCTGACCAGCCAGGGCCTGCGAAACCGCCGCCAGACTGACGCCAGTAGCACTGAATTGCTGACTGAACTGCCCCAGCGGCTGCCCCCAGAGTGCCAGTTCATCGACCGAACCCTGCAACGCCAGCGCGGTATCCCCCGCCAGCTGCACCTGCTGTGCAACGCCCGTCAGCCGCAGCAAGGGCGCGCCACCCTGCAGCAGTGCCAGTTGCCCGGCCTCGAGCTGCAGATCCAGCGAGTCCGTCGAGGCATCAACACGCAGCTGCAGTCCCGGACTGGACAGTTGCCAGACCCCCAGTGGCAGCTTTGGCGTAGCCGCCTGCAGGTCCGCCTGCAGATGGCCAAGCAAGCTCAGCCGCAGGTCAGCGGAGAGCTGCGCAGGCAACGCCTGCGCCTGATCACCGCGCTGTTCTTGCAGATCAAGCAATTGCACACGGTCGGAAAGCAGTGCCGGGCGCAGGTCGAAATTCGCCAGCCGGTCCCGCGGAAACGGCCCGTGACTGATGTCATTGGCCAGCCGCACACGCAGCTGCCGCCCGGTATCCAGCGGCCAGTCCAGACGCAGGACCACCTGGGTATCGAACCAACCAGCTTGAAGCTCCTCCACCTGAACGCGGGCAGCGTTTTCCAGAACCAGCGGCTCACTCTGCAGCGGCGCCAGCTGTTGACGCAGCAGCCATCCGCCGAGGCCGGCAATGCCCACCGCCAGCAGTACGCAGATTGCGATCAGCCAGGCCCAGGTTCGTGGTTTGCGCAGCCGGGAAATCATCCTTGGTGCCCCCTTCAGTGACAGGCCGGATCCGGCTGCATGGCCCAGCGCGTGGCCTGCTCCAGCACACGGGCATAGCGCGGATCGCTATAGGTCGAAGCCACATGCCCCGGCGCGCCGTAAAACACCCGGCCCTTGCCCTGGCAGTGTTTCCAGGCGATCGGATGCTCGGCACCCATGCCGATGTCCTGGGTCAGCACCTTCGGTGAGTAGGTCTTTTCATCCAGGCTGAGCAGCACTTCGACATCCTGCGGCGGCGCACTGAAGGAATACCACTCATCGGTCATGTCGAAGCGCTCCGGCAAGTGGCTGACAATCGCATCCTGCGGGCTTTCGACTTCCAGCGTCGCCTGCTGGAACTGCGGGAACAGCGGATGGGCAGTGAACTGCGCACGCAACAACGACTGCGGGTACCAGGCCCAGTCGTAGGACGGATCACCGCCGCTGCCGTGTATGCCGACGAAGCCGCCGCCATTTTCCAGATAATCCTTAAGTGCCGTGCGCTGCTCGCTGGTGAGCACATCGCCGGACACGTTGTTCCACACCAGCGCATCGAAACGCTGCAGATCCTGCGGGTTGTGCACCGCGGCGTTGTCGGTCAGGTAGACATTCCAGCCGTTGGCTTCACCGAGCTGCTGGAACAGCGCCTGTGCTGCCGGAATGGCTTCCTTGTGGATGAAGCCGTTGGTCTTGCTGAAGACCAGAATCGCCGGGTGCTGGAGATCAGCCGGCAGGTCGGGGGCGCTGGTCTCGTAGACCGGCGCGCGGAACAAGCCGTCCATGCGCAACTTGATCGTCACGGCAGCGACCAGCAGCGCCAGCACACCCAGCAGGATCAACGCATAGCGGCCGATACGGGCCAGAGGGGAAGCAGAACGCGGCATGGACGGGAAACTCCTGAGTTTTAGATCTGGCCGGCACGCAACTGCTGCACGGCATAGTCGGCGGCGCGCACGGTCAGCGCCATGTAAGTCAGTGACGGGTTGACGCAAGAGGCCGACGGCATGCACGAGCCGTCGGTGACGAACAGGTTGGGCACTGCGTGGCTCTGGTTCCAGCGATTGAGAAACGAGGTATGCGGGTCGTCGCCCATGCGCGCCGTGCCCATCTCGTGAATGCTGCGCCCGGGCTCATTATTGACGAAGGTCTCTATGCCAATCGCCCCGGCCAGCTGCAACATGGTTGTGGCCTCGCGCAAGATATCGGCACGCATGGCCTCCTCGTTGGCCCCGTAGCGGAAGTCGAAGGCCACCAGCGGTATGCCGAAGCGATCCTTGCGCGTTGGATGCAGATACATGCGGTTGTCGTAGTGCGGCAGCACTTCGCCGAATCCGTCGAGATACAGCACCCAGGGGCCGGGGCCATGCATGGCCTGCTTGAACGCTTTGCCGAAACCGGGGATCAGCTTGTAGTTGATATCCCAGCCCGGGCGCAGGGCCGCACCCTGGAAGTTGTAGCCACGCAGAAAACCCTGTTCCTGCTCGGCGCCCTGCAGATTGCGGAAGCGCGGGATATACAGGCCGTTGGGGCGGTAGCCGTAGGGGTATTTGTCCAGATAGCCCGGCACCAGTCCGTAGGCGCCGTTGCCGGTGGTGTGTTCGATCAGATAGCGACCCAGCACGCCGCTGCTGTTGCCCAGACCATTGGGGAAGGTTTCACTGGTGGAGTTGAGCAGGATCTGCGTACTGCCCACGGTGGAGCCGCAGAGGAAAATCAATCGCGCACTGAAACGCCGCCGCTCGCCACTGTTCGCATCGATCACCCGTACCGCCGTGGCGCGGGCGCTTTGCGGATCGTAGTCGATACCCTCGACCACGCTGTCGCCGCGCAGGGTCAGGTTGCCGGTGGCACGGGCGGCCGGCAGGGTGGCATTCAGGCTGCTGAAGGCGGCATTGAAGGTGCAGCCGCGTTCGCACTTGAAGCAATAGGTACAGGCACCACGGCCATTGCGCGGCTCGGTCTGGATCGCTACGCGGCCGATGGTCAGGTGGCGGTTGCTGTAATTCTCCTGCAGCGACTGCCGCAGTACCTTCTCCACATGGTTGAGCTCCATCGGCGGCTGGAACTCGCTGTCGGGCAGCTGCGGCAGCCCCAGGGCTTCGCCGCTGACGCCGACAAAGCGCTCGACATAGCTGTACCAGTCCTCGATATCACCATAACGGATCGGCCAGTCGTTGCCGTGGCCGTCGCGCTGGTTGGCGGCGAAATCCAGATCGCTGAAACGGTAGACCTGGCGGTTCCACAGCAGCGACTTGCCACCGACCACATCGGCCCGCGTCCAGATAAACGGCTTTTGCTCGTCGTAGACGTAGGGGTTGGTCTTGTCGTTGTTGAAGAAATGCCGGGTGGTTTCGTCGAAGGCGTAGCTCTGGCTCTGGATCGGATAGTCCGCCTCCCACAGTTCACGGTCAGGCAACCCGCGCAAGGGGTCCTGCCACGGCGGATGCAGGGCGGTGGTGAAATCTTTTTCCGGGGTAATCGGCTTGCCGCGATCCAGCACCAGCACCTTCAGGCCCTTCTCGCACAGTTCCTTGGCCGCCCAGCCGCCGGTAACCCCGGAGCCAATCACGATGGCATCAAATTCAGGCATTTGCGGTTCCCTCACCAGATGTACTGCTTGCCAGCGCTGTCGACCAGCGTGGCTTCGCCGCGATAGGCATTGGGTACCGGCAGATAAACCATCTCGCTCAGCGCCGCGACCTCGGAGGTGTAGTAGCCGACCACCACCAGCTCCTTGAGTTTGTTGAAGAACGGCGCGTGCTCGTCGATCAGCGGTTTTTCCGCCGCACTGCGCTGCCTGGGCGGATGCAGGCGCAGCTGGTCACGGGCATGTATTTCCTGCTCGGCCAGCAGGCTGGTCTGCCGGGCTTCATCCAGATTGACGAAGGGTTTGCCGAAACGCTGCTGCGCCTCACGCTCGAGCGTTTGCAGACCCTCGCTGAATATCCGGTACTCGGTATCGGTGTACCAGGCAGACAGGATGTGTTCGATAAACGCCGGCACACCGGCATCGACTGCGCCGGGCGTGTCGGTGCGCGGGATGACCAGCTCGGCCAGCACCGCAATCTGCTGGCGCTGAAGCGGCGTGATGTGCCGCAACGCCGCAGGCGCCTCGCCGGCACTGCTGGCCAGCGCACGGGCCAGACCGGAAGCGGTGATGCCGCCGAGCATGACGGCAATCTGCAGGAAGTCGCGGCGCTGCATGGTTCACCCCCGGAAGTCTGGCATGATGCGGATGCGGTTTTATTCTTTGCTGCGCTGCTGCAGAGTAGCCCGACTGGCCACACCCGAACTACCCACGCGTGGACAATTGCCCCAAGCCCATGAACCAGCCTGAAGCCCTGCCCGTTGCCCGTTTTATCGCTGACCTGCCGGCAGCCAGCCAGACCGCCATCATGGGTCTGGCCGAAGCCTGGCAGGCCGCTCCCGGCGAGCGCATCTTCCGACACCAGGGACCGGTGCCGGCACTATGGATGCTTGACCGGGGCCAGGTGCGTTTCCAGTACGATACGCCGGCTGGCCGCACCATAGTCACCGGCCTCGCCGGCCCCGGGCACTGCTTTGGTGATATAGAGATAACCGAAGGTTTTCCTGCGTTATCCGATGCGCTGGCGAGCACTGCCTGTCAGGGCTGGCGCCTGCCGAGAGCGGCGGTGCTTGAAGCGATGGAACAGGTGCCCGGCTTCTCGCGCCTGCTCATCACCGGGCTGGCACGCAGCCTGCGCCTGCGCCATCAGATGTACCTGCACACGCTGCTGCAACCGGCCGACCAGCGCCTGGCACTGGCCCTGCTCAATCTGGCCGAGCCTTGCGCGGATGATCCGGCCAGGCTGGTGGTAGCCGTGACCCAGGACGCGCTGACCGAATTCACCGGCACCAGCCGGCAGTTTGTCAGCAAGCACATCAGTCTGTGGGCAGAACGCGGCTGGATCACCACCGGCTACCGCAGTCTGGAAATCCTCGCCCCCGGGCGCCTGCGCGAACTGCTCGATGCCGCCACCGACCCGATCCTGCTGGCGATGATGGCCAACCGCTGAACACTTCAAAACTTGGTTGATTCAGCACGCAATCAGACAGCTGTTACCGCTGGTTTGCGGGTGGACGTACAAGGGTCGCGTAGGGTGGGCTTCAGCCCACCATTGAGCCTCGAACACGGTATCGGTGGGCTGAAGCCCACCCTACGCCCACCTTACGCGCACCCTGCGCCCATCCCGCCAAGGGGGTTTCCAGCCTGCTGCTGTCAGCTTTCTACCAGCGCCCATTGCTTGTTCAGGCGCTTGTCCGACACGGCCATTTTTGTGCCCAGCTGCTGGGCGAACAGCGACACCCGGTACTCTTCGAGCATCCAGCGATACAGCTGCAACTGCGGATCGCGCTTGCCCTCCTTGGCATGCTTGGCCGTGCGGGCCAGGTACTGCTCCCAGCAGGCATTCAGCTCGCCGGTCCACACGCGGTCGCGTTGCAGCTGGGCTGCGATCTTGTCGAAACGCTGCTCGATGGCCTTGAGGTAACGCGGCAGTTCCTTCAGCCACTCGGCCGGGGTTTCCCGCACGAAGCCGGGATAGACCAGATTGGCCAGCTGCTGCTTGATATCGTTGAGCGCCATGGCCTGGGCCAGATCGATCTTGCCCTTGAAGCGTTTTTGCAGGGCATGCCAGAGCTTGAGAATATCCAGCGTCAGGCGCGCCAGCCGTTCGGCATGCCCGGTCCAGGCAGAACGCTTCTTCTCTGCCAGTGCCGCCAGGCCGGCGCCATCACGCGGCAAACTGGCCTCGCCGTCAAGCACGCAGCTGTCCAGGCTGGCCAGCAGGATATCCTCGACCAGCGCATCCACCTTGCCCAGCTCGCGATACAGCAGCCCCAGCTCGGTCAGGCCGGGCAACTTGCCGCGCAGGAACTTCGCCGGCTCGGCCAGCTGCTGCAGCAACAGGCGCTGCAGGGCGCGGCGGTGCTGAAATTCGGCTTCGGCCCTAGTCGGGAAACGCCCTTCATTGACCACGCCCGCCTCTTCCACCAGCGCCGGGAATACGGTCATGGACAGGCCGGCGATCTGCTGCTGGGTTTGCTCCGCAACCTGGGCAAAAGCCTTGGCTTCCAGCGGTGCCGCGGGCTTGTCGCGCCGGGCCGGAATCGCCAGCGCGGTCTGGCTGGCTTCGGCAAAGCGTGCGGTGAGCGCCGCCAGATCACGCCCCTCACCGAGAAACTTGCCGCTGGCATCGACCACTTGCAGGTTCATCTGCAGATGGCTTTCCAGTTGTGCCTCCGCCTCCTGCCACGCCTCCTCCGGCACCCGCGCGCCGGTCATGCGCGTCAGTTCACGGCCCAGACTCAGCGGCAGGCTGCCCTCGGCAAAGTTCAGCTTGGCCAATGCCGCGCCGACAAAATCCGGCACCGGCACGAAGTTCTTGCGCAAGGCCTTCGGCAGTGCCCGCACCAGCGCCACGCTCTTGGCCTCCAGCAGGCCGGGTACCAGCCACTGCAAGCGCTCGACTGGCAGCTGCGGCAACAGCGGTGCCGGCACGCGCAAGGTCACGCCATCGCGCGGATGGTTGGGCTCGAAGTGATAGCTCAGCGGCAACTGCAACTCGCCTATCTGCAGGTAGTCAGGATACTGCCCGGCCGTGACCTCATTGGCTTCGCGCGCCAGCGCATCGGCCTTGGTCATCAGCAGCAGCTGCGCATCCTTAGTACTGCCCTTCTTGTACCAGCTGTCGAAACTGGCGGCCTGGTAGATATCCGCCGGGATGCGCGCGGCGTAGTAGGCAAACAGGGTTTCTTCATCGGCCAGAATGTCGCGCCGGCGCGCTTTGGCTTCCAGCTCATCAAGCTGCTCCAGCAGCTGGCGGTTGGCTGCCAGGCAACGGGCGCGGGACTGGATATCACCGCGTACCAGCCCTTCGCGGATAAACAGCTCACGGGCCAGCGGCGGATCGATCGGCCCGTAATGTACGGCGCGGCGACCAACCACGATCAGGCCGTAGAGGCTGATCTGCTCATACGCCACCACCTGGCCGCGCTTCTTCTCCCAGTGCGGTTCCAGATAGTTTTTCTTGAGCAGATGGCCGGCCAGCGCCTCGATCCAGTCCGGCTCGATCTTCGCCACCGTGCGCGCAAACAACTTGCTGGTTTCCACCAGCTCGGCAGTCATCAGCCACTGCGGACGCTTTTTCGCCAGCCCCGTGGCCGGGTGAATCCAGAAGCGCCGCTGGCGTGCGCCGAGGTAATCGCCATCTTCGGTTTTCTGCCCGATCTGGCTGAGCAGGCCGCTGAGAATCGCCTTGTGTACTTTTGCGTAATCGACGCTGCGCTGCTGCCCCTCGTCCAACAGCCGGGACTGTTCTTTGTGGGAGCGAGCTTGCTCGCGAGCTTTCTGCGTGTTCGTCTCCCCTGCAGCCTGCCGGCCCGGTTCGCCGGCCAGCCCGCTCCTGCTGGTGGCAAGCTGCAGCTCACGGGTAATCAGTACCAGCTGGCGATGGGCATCACGCCATTCACGCAGGCGCATGTAATTGAGAAAGTTCTTCCGGCACCAGCTGCGCAAGGCAGCGGAACCCAATGCCTGGCGTTGTGCCTCGAAGCCGCGCCAGAGGTTGACCAGTGCGGCGAAATCCGAATCGACATCCTTCCACTGCGCATGGGCCTGATCGGCCGCCTGCTGGCGATCCATCGGCCGCTCGCGCGGGTCCTGCACCGACAGCGCGCTGGTGACGATCAACACCTCATCCAGACTGCCCTGCCTGGCGCCTTCCAGCACCATCCGTCCCAGCCGCGGGTCCACCGGCAAACGGGCCAGCTGGCGACCCAGTGCGGTCAACTGACCCTCGCGGCTGACCGCCGAGAGTTCCTGCAACAGGTTGAAACCGTCACTGATGGCCTTGCCATCCGGCGGCTCGATAAAGGGGAAGTCCTCGATCGCGCCCAGGCGCAGGCTGAGCATCTGCAGAATCACTGCCGCCAGGTTGGTGCGCAGGATTTCCGGATCGGTAAAGGCCGGGCGGCCGAGAAAGTCGGCCTCGCTGTACAGGCGGATGCAGATGCCCGGCTCGACCCGTCCGCAGCGGCCCTGACGCTGGTTGGCGCTGGCCTGGGAGATGGCCTCGACAGGCAAACGCTGGACCTTGGCGCGGTAGCTGTAACGACTGATACGGGCGGTGCCGCTGTCGATCACGTAGCGAATACCCGGCACCGTCAGCGAGGTCTCGGCGACGTTGGTCGCCAGCACGATCTTGCGCCCGGGCATGGGTGAAAAAATCTTCTGCTGCTCGCCCGGCGTCAGCCGTGCATACAGCGGCAGCACCTCGGTAAAGCGCAGTTGCGCCTTGCGCAGCACTTCGGCGGCTTCACGAATCTCGCGCTCGCCGGGGAGAAACACCAGCACATCGCCGGGACGCTGGCCCGCGCGCTTTTCATGGGCATCGATGTCATCCAGGGCCGCCAGAATCGCCTGATCCACAGTCAGGTCATCGAGCAGACGCTCACCCTCTTCATCGACTTCAGCAGCCAGCGGCCGGTACCAGGTGTCTACCGGATAGGTGCGCCCGGACACCTCGATAATCGGTGCCTGGTTGAAGTGTTCGGAGAAGCGCTGCAGGTCGATGGTCGCCGAGGTGATGATGACTTTCAGGTCGGGACGACGCGGCAGCAGGGTTTTCAGGTAGCCGAGCAGAAAGTCGATATTCAGGCTGCGCTCGTGGGCTTCATCGACGATGATCGTGTCGTACTTGTCGAGAAAGCGGTCGTGCTGGGTTTCCGCCAGCAGGATACCGTCGGTCATCAGCTTGATCAGGCTGCTGTCCTTGCTCTGGTCCTCGAAGCGCACCTGATAACCGACCAGTTCGCCCAGCGGACAGCCGATTTCCTCGGCCACCCGTGTCGCCACGCTGCGTGCCGCCAACCGCCGCGGCTGGGTATGGCCGATCAGGCCGTGCAGGCCGCGACCGAGCTCCAGACACATCTTCGGCAGCTGGGTGGTTTTGCCCGAGCCGGTTTCGCCGGCAATGATCAGCACCTGATGTTTGTCTAACGCAGCCTTGATTTCATCGCGCTTGGCGGCAATCGGCAGATTGTCGTCATAGCGCATGGCCGGCACGCTCAGCCGGCGTGCTTCAACCCTGGCGCAGGATTGCTGGAAACGCTGCAGCCACTGCGCCTGTTTGTCCGCATCGGGTTGCTTGCGCAATTCCAGCAGTTGCCGGCGCAGGCGATGCTGATCGGCGCGCATGGCGTGGTCGAGGTTGGCGAGCAGGTTGTTGAAGTCAGGCAGGGCGTCAGGCATCGGGCGCTTGGGCAATCACGGCAGGGCCGGCAATTGTCGCAGACTTGGCGGCAGCGCGCCCACTGCACGAGGACTATCGAGCGATTCGAAGTGGCACGGGGGGCTAAAAGCTCAGGACAAAATCGCGGATGCCGTTGAGCAGCATCTGTGTGGCAAGGATCACCAGGATCATGCCCATCAACCGCTCCAGCGCCCGCGAACCGCGGGTGCCGATCAGCTTGAGCAGCGGGCGCGAAGCCAGCAGCAGGCAGGTGGTAGCGAACCAGGCCAGCAGCAGGGCCACCGCCCAGCCCGACAGCTGCTCCGGCTGGCTGGAACTCAACAGCAGCAACACCGCGATGGTCGACGGCCCGGCAATCAGCGGTACTGCCAGCGGCACGATGAAGGGGTCGGCAGTTTGCTGGTCATCGCCCGGCTCCTGCTGGCTGGGGAAGATCATCCGTAGCGAAATAATGAACAGCAGAATGCCGCCGGCAATGTTCAGTGACGGCTGGCTGAGGCCAAGGAACGCCAGAATCGCGTTACCGGCAAACAGGAAGCCAAGCAGGATAAACAGCGCAATCAGCAGTTCACGGGCGATCACCCGGGTGCGGCGCTGCGGCTCGACCTGCGCCAGCACGGCATTGAATACCGGCATGTTGCCCAGTGGATCCATGATCAGGAACAGGGTTACTGCGGCGGATGCGATGGCGCTCCAGTTCAACTGGTGTCTCCCCTGGTTTCTGCGGTGTGCACAGCACGACAAAGCCACAGTGTAGGCTGCGCCGACGGCAAAGGCTAAGGCGCAGCCGAATGCGGCAACTATGCTTTGCTTGTTGAAGCGGCCCCGGTTACCGCTGAGGTTGGCGGATCTAGATACATCGGTATGCCGCCTGACAAGGCACTCTTCTGTAGGAGCGTCGACCCCGGCGCGCGTTTGAACGCTTTTCGCGGCGAGGCGCCGCTCCCACTAAAGCGCTCAGCACAACTTGCGCTTGATCCGACCTGATTAGACATGGGAGGTAGCAATGATCCGTTGCAAGCGCGTGTATGACCCAGTGGCAGCAGACGATGGCCAGCGGGTCCTGGTCGACCGCCTGTGGCCACGCGGCTGTCGCAAGGAGGCGCTGGAACTGACGGCCTGGCTGCGCGATGCCGCCCCTTCCAGCGAGTTGCGCCAGCAGTTGCACCAGCATCCGGAAAACTTCGATGAATTTCGCCGGCTCTACCGCCGGCAACTGGCAGGCCATCCGGAATACTGGCAGGCCCTGCTGGCGCCGGCCCGCGATGGCTGCCTGACGCTGCTGTTCGCCGCCCGCGACCAGCAACAGAACAACGCCATCGTGCTGGCCGAGTTTCTCGAGGAAGAGCTGGATCGCCGCGGGCCGCCCAGTTCACCGGTGTGTTACGCCGGCGAGCTGTAATTGCACTGCAGAAACAACAACGCCACCCGCAGGTGGCGCTGTATCCGGCAGTTTTGAGTGTTACTTCTTGCCGAGTTTCTTCAGCTCTTCATCACGCAGTTCGCGACGCAGGATCTTGCCGACGTTGGTCGCCGGCAGCGTATCGCGGAACTCGATGGCGCGCGGCACCTTGTAGCCAGTGACATTCTCGCGCATGTGTGCCATGACCTGTTCCTTGGTCAGCTTCTCGCCCGGCTTGACCACCACAAACATCTTCACGGCCTCACCGGACTTCTCGTCGGGGATGCCGATAGCCGCACACATCATCACGCCCGGCAGGGTCGCCAGCGCGTCTTCCAGTTCGTTCGGATAGACATTGAAACCGGACACCAGAATCATGTCCTTCTTGCGGTCAACGATACGGATGAAACCGTCTTCGTCGATGATGCCGATGTCACCGGTCTTCAGCCAGCCTTCGCTGTCGAGGATCTCGTCAGTGGCCTCCTGGCGCTTCCAGTAGCCCTTCATCACCTGCGGGCCCTTGACGCACAGCTCGCCGCGCTCGCCCAGTGGCAATTCCTTGCCGTCATCGTCGATGACCTTGAACAGGGTCGAGGGCACCGGAATACCGATGGTGCCCAGCTTGATGTTGCCGATCGGGTTGATCGAGGCCAGCGGACTGGTTTCAGTCATGCCGAAGCCTTCGCAGATATCGCAGCCGGTAACTTCCTTCCAGCGTTCGGCAGTGGCTTTCTGCAAGGCCATGCCACCGGAAAAGGTCAGCTTCAGTTTGGAGAAGTCCAGCTGGCGGAACTCGGCGTTGTTGCACAGGGCGACGAACAGGGTGTTCAGGCCGACAAAGCCGCTGAACTGCCACTTGGACATGTCCTTGATCATCCCCGGCAGATCGCGCGGGTTGGCAATCAGCAGGTTGTGGTTGCCGACAAACATCATCGCCATGCAGTGCATGGTGAACGCGTAGATGTGATACAGCGGCAACGGTGCAACGATGGTTTCGCCGGCTTCTTCCAGGGAATCGCCCATCAGGCCCCGCGCCTGCAGCATATTGGCGATCAGGTTGCGGTGGGTCAGCATGGCGCCCTTGGCCACGCCAGTGGTACCACCGGTGTATTGCAGTACCGCAATATCGCCGCTGTCCGGACTGGCTTCCTTGACCGGCCGCCCCTGACCCAGGGCCATGGCCCTGGTGAATTTCACCGCATTGGGCAGGTTGTAGGGTGGCACCATCTTCTTGACGTTTTTCACCACGTAGTTGACCAGCAGGCGCTTGAACAGCGGCAGCGTGTCACCCAGTTCGGTGACGATCACATGCTTGACGCCGGTCTTGGGCAGCACTTCCTCGGCCAGATGGGCCATATTGGCCAGACACACCAGCGCCTTGGCGCCGGAATCGTTGAACTGGTGTTCCATTTCGCGGGTGGTGTACAGCGGGTTGGTATTGACGATCACCATGCCGGCACGCATCGCGCCGAATACCACAATCGGGTATTGCAGGATATTCGGCATCTGCACCGCTATGCGGTCGCCCGGTTGCAGGTCGGTATGCTCCTGCAGGTAGGCAGCGAAGGCTCCCGAGAGGCTATACAACTCACCCCAGGTGATGGTCTTGCCCAGACAGGTAAACGCCGGTTTGTCGGCATAGCGACTGCAGGACTGGTGCATGACTGCCTGGATGTTCGGAAACAAATCCGGATCGATCTCGAACGGAACATCTGCCGAGTATTTGTCCTTCCAGAAATTCTCAAGCATGAAAGCGCTCTCCTGAGCAGTTGCTGACCACCAGACCGGAAGCAGCAGATTTTGGATTTTAGAGTTATGCAATCGCCCGGAGACGGGCAACAGTACGGCCAAGACTAGCAGTTTCAGTAGGGCTCAACCAGTCGACCAGCCCTCGGACAAAGGCCTACCGCCGGCCTGAAATGCAGAAGGCCGGCTTTTCCGGCCGGCCTTCTGCAACAACCCGCTGATGGCTATCAGGTCACGTCACGCAACTCGCGCCGCAGGATCTTGCCTACCGGTGACATCGGCAGGCTTTCGCGCAACACGATGTGCCGGGGCACCTTGTAGCCGGTGAACTGCTCGCGACAGAATGCCTTGAGCTCCTCGACCGTCAGTTCCGGATCACTTGGCACCACGAACAGCTTGACCGCTTCGCCGGACTTCTCGTCCGGCACACCGATCACCGCGCAGCTTTCCACCTTGGGATGGGTCATCAGTACGTCTTCGATTTCGTTCGGATAGACATTGAAGCCGGAGACGATAACCAGGTCTTTCTTGCGATCGACAATCCGCACGAAACCATCCGCCTCGATGATCGCCACATCACCGGTTTTCAGCCAGCCCTCGGCATCCAGCACTTCGGCCGTAGCCTCGGCGCGCTGCCAGTAGCCCTTCATGACTTGCGGGCCCTTGACGCACAGCTCGCCGCGCTCGCCCAGTGGCAACTCGTTGCCTTCATCGTCGATCACCTTCATCAAGGTGCCCGGCACCGGCAAACCGACAGTACCCAGCCGCGCGCCCTCGCCATAGGGGTTGGTTGAAGCCACCGGCGAGGTCTCGGTCAGACCATAACCTTCGACCACCGCACAACCGGTGATCTGCTTCCAGCGCTCGGCAGTCGCCTTGACCAGTGCCGTGCCGCCCGAGTTGGTGATCTTCAGGCCGGAAAAATCCAGATTCTTGAATTCCGGATGATTCATCAGCGCGACAAACAGGGTGTTCAGCCCGAGCAGTGCGGTAAACCGCCATTTTTTCATTTCGTTGATGAAGGCGGGGATATCGCGCGGGTTGCTGATCAACACGTTGTGATTGCCGGTCACCATCATGCACATGCAGTTCGCGGTAAAGGCATAGATATGATAGAGCGGCAGCGGCGCAATCATGATCTCCTGACCTTCCTTGATCAGCGGCTGGCCATCGGCAGAAGTCTGCAGCATGCAGGCATGCACCTGTTGCATGTTGGCCACCAGGTTGCCGTGGGTCAGCATCGCGCCCTTGGCCACCCCGGTAGTACCGCCGGTGTATTGCAGCACGGCAATGTCATCCAGGGTTTTCTTGACCATCTTCAGCGAGTGCGAACGGCCTTTGTTCAACACCTCGCGAAAGGAAACCGCGCGTGGCAGGTGGTAATTCGGGACCAGTTTCTTCAGGTACTTGACCGCCGCATTGATCAGCGCGCCCTTGAGCGCCGAAGGCTGCAGATCGCCCATACGGGCCTCGATCAGGTACTCGATACCGGTATCGGGCAGCACCTCTTCCACCAGCTTGCCGAACAGGTTGACGTAGACCAGCGCCCGCGCACCGGAGTCATTGAACTGGTGGCGCATTTCACGGGCGGTATACAGCGGATTGGTATTGACCACCACCAGCCCGGCGCGCAAGGCACCGAACACGGCAATCGGGTACTGCAGCAGGTTGGGCATCTGTACCGCAATACGGTCACCGGGCTTGAGATCGGTGCTGCTCTGCAGCCAGGCGGCAAAGGCCGCGGATAGACGATCCAGGTCACGATACCTGAGCGTCACGCCCATATTGGTGAAAGCCGGTCGATCGGCGAACTTCTTGCAGGAGCGCTCGAACACTTCGACTACCGAGCGATACTCATTCTGATCAATGCTGTTGGGAACCCCGGCAGGGCGTTTGTCGTCCCAGAAATCAGGTTGCATTATTATTTTCCCTCTTACCTGAAAGTAACCTGCAGGCTTGCAGTACCAACGGAACTTAACAGCTACACAGCCTGCCGCAAATAGCTGCGGCGCAACATTGATCAACTGAATCGGGCCGCTACGGCCTTCAGCTATCCAGCCGCTGTGAAATCCGCTGCAGCTACCCCTACAATGCACTGACTGCCTCCGTCCGGAATCCGCAATGCCGTATTCAACCTTTTGTCTGAGTGCCAGCGACGGCTTTCAGTTGCACATTCATCGCTGGAACGCTGACCAGCCGCCCAGGGCCGTGGTCATGCTCGCCCACGGTCTTGCCGAACATGCCGCGCGCTATGCGCGGCTGGGTGAAGCGCTGGCAGCCAACGGCTATGAACTGTTTGCCCTGGACCAGCGCGGCCACGGCCTGAGCGCACAGCACGGCGTGCTCGGACACTTTGCCGATCAGGATGGCTGGAACAAGGTGGTCAGTGATCTGGCCTGCCTGAATCACCATATCCGCCAGCAATACCCCAGCGTGCCGATTTTCCTGCTCGGCCACAGCATGGGCAGCTACATCGGCCAGGCTTACCTGATGCAGCACAGCTGCAGTCTGCAGGGGGCAATACTTTCCGGCTCGAATTTCCAGCCGGCCAGAATTTACCGGGCCGCCGGGCTGGTCGCCCGCTTCGAACGCTGGCGGCTGGGCAGTACCGGACGCAGCCGGCTGATCAACTTCCTGTCCTTCGGCTCTTTCAACAAGGCGATCAAGCAGGCGCGCACCGAATTCGACTGGCTCAGCCGTGACCCGGCAGAGGTGGATCGCTATGTCAGCGACCCCTACTGTGGCTTCATCGCCACCACCCAGCTGTGGATCGACCTGCTCGGCGGGCTGGAAAGCATCAGCAGCGTCAAGCAACTGGCGCAAATCGATCCGGATCTGCCGCTGCTGGTACTGGGCGGCGACTGCGATCCGGTCAGCGCCGGCCGGCGCCTCAACGATCTGGCCGGTGCACTGCGGGTTGCCGGACTGCAGAATATCGAATTGAAAATCTACCCGGGTGCCCGTCACGAACTGCTCAACGAGAGCAACCGCGACGAAGTCACCCGCTACCTGATCGACTGGCTGGAGCAGACGCTCGCCTACAGCCGTCACTGCCCACCAAACACCAAGGAGAACCCATGACCCAGGTTACCAATATCCCCTACGCCGAATTGCAGCTAGGACAAAAAGCCTCGTTCAGCAGCAGCGTGGAAGAGCGCGATGTGCAGCTGTTTGCCGCAGTATCGCGCGACCACAATCCGGTGCATCTGGATGCCGAATTCGCGGCACAGAGCATGTTCAAGGAACGTATTGCCCACGGCATGTTCAGCGGCGCACTGATCAGCGCGGCGATTGCCTGCGAGTTGCCCGGCCCGGGCACCATCTACCTGGGCCAGCAGATGCGCTTCACCCGCCCGGTCAAACTCGGCGACACCCTGACCGTGGAACTGGAAGTGCTGGAACTGCTGCCCAAAGGCCGTGTGCGCATCGCCACCCGGGTGTTCAACCAGAACGCCGAGCAGGTGGTCGATGGCGAGGCCGAAGTGCTCGCCCCGCGCGAAAAGCAGACCCTGACCCTGCCCGAACTGCCGCCGATCACCATCGGCTGAACCAGCGTAACGCTGTGTCGTCACTACGACACAGCGGCGCCCGCCCCGCTCTGCCAATCTGTCCATGTAGCGCTTATCCCGCCAGCTGACAGCGACCGGCTAACCGTTCTCCCCCTGCGCCGAGGAAAGCCTTGCAGCCTGCTGTTGCACAACAATTGCAGCTTTGACTTGATAATTAATTAAACGTGCATTTAAATAAAGTGACTAGCCATTACAGTGGATATTCCCGTGGCACGACCCCGCTCTCCCGGACGCCCGAGCGGCGATGCACAGGCCCAGCGCGAACGCCTGCTGGATGCCGCCCTTGCCAGCTTTGCCGAAGTCGGTATCAGCGCCAGCAGTCTGCGCACCATCGCCGAGCAGGCCGGCGGCACCCCGGCGCTGGTCAATTACTACTTCGGCAGCAAGCAGAAGCTGGTCGAGGCGCTGTTCGAGGAGCGCCTGCAGCCGCTGTTCAGCCAGGTCGCCGTCGAACTGCAGCAGGCCGCTGGCAATCCGCTGCAGCTGATCACCATCATGGTCAGCAATCTCAATCGGGTGCTGATACAGAATCCCGCCCTGCCGCCGTTATGGGTGCGTGAAATTCTCTGTGAAGGCGGCCAGTTGCGTGACCTGTGGGTCCGGCGTATCGGCCCGATATTGCCGGCGCGCCTGGCCCAGTACTTTACTGCCGCGCAAAAGCAGGGCGCGCTAAACCCCGATCTGAATCCGGGGCTGCTGGTGGTTTCACTGTTCGGCATGGTGATGCTGCCGCATGCCGCCGCTTCCCTGCTCAAAGGCGTCTTTCCGGATGTCGGCCTGGATGAGGCGGCACTGACCAAACACACACTGGCACTGCTCGAACGCGGTCTGGAGTCACCCCATGCGCACTAAATCGCTTGACCTGAGCGGGCTGTCCCTGCTGCTGGTACTGCTGGCCGGCTGCAATGCCAGCGAGCAGCCGCAGCTGCTCGGCACCCTCGAATGGGACCGCATCGGCATACCCGCCGAAGCATCCGAGACCGTCCTGAACTGGCAGGTAGCCGAAGGCGATCAGGTTGCAGCCGGACAGTTGCTGCTGCAGCTCGACCCGCGCCGGCTCGATGCACAGGTCGCCCAGGCTGCAGCCGAGGTGGCGCAGAGTCAGGCACGCCTGGATGAACTGGGAAACGGCGCGCGCAGTGAAGTTATCGAGGCCGCCCAGGCTGCGCTGCTGAGCGCACGCGCCGATGCCACTGCTGCCACACAGAACTTCCAGCGCATCGAAGCGCTTTATCAACGCAAACAGGTCGCCATCGCCGAACTGGATCGCGCGCGCGCCAGTCGGGATGAGTCGGCTGCAGCCGTAAAGAGTGCCGATGCCCAATTGCGCGAGCTGACCAATGGCACCCGTCCGGAACAACTGGCCCAGGCCACGGCAGCCTTGCAGGCCGCCAGTGCGCGACTGCAACAACTGCAGCTCAATCGCCAGCATCTGGACGTCCGCGCCCCCCGCGCTGGCCGTGTGGATGCGCTGCCCTTCCGGGTCGGTGACCAGCCGCCACTGCATGCCGAAGTGGTCAGCCTGCTGGTGGGTGAAGCCCCTTATGCCCGTTTGTTCGTGCCCGCCTCGTTACGTAACCGCCTGGCCATTGGCGATCGCTTGAAGATCACGGTCGAGAACAGTGCCACGCCGTTCACCGGCAAGCTGCGCAGTATCTCCAGCGAACCCAGCTTTACCCCTTACTACGCGCTGACCGGCGATGATGCCAGCCGTCTGGTCTACCGTGCCGAAGTGCTCCTTGAGGGGCCGGATGCCGCGCGCTTGGCAGCCGGGCTGCCTCTGACTGCAGAGTTCATGCAGCCATGAACAACCAGGCCCCGGTCATTCGTGCACGCGGCCTGAGCAAGCGCTTCGGCGAGCTGACTGCCGTGGACGGGCTGGACCTGACCGTCAACAAGGCCGAGGTATTCGGCTTTCTCGGCCCCAACGGCTGCGGCAAATCCACCACCATCCGCATGCTCTGCGGCCTGTTGCTGCCTTCGTCCGGCGAGATTGAAGTGCTCGGCTACCAGATTCCGCGGGATGCCGAGGAGCTGAAACGACGTATCGGCTACATGACGCAGAAGTTCTCGCTGTATGAGGACCTGACGGTTGCGGAAAACCTCGAATTTCTCGCCGCCATCCAGGGCTTGCGTGGCAAGCCGGCACGCACGCGCATCAACGAACTGCTGGAGCGCTACTGGCTCGGCGACCGACGCAAGCAAATGGCCGGCACCCTGAGCGGAGGACAGCGGCAGCGTCTGGCGCTGGCTGGTGCCGTGCTGCACAAACCTGACCTGCTGTTGCTCGACGAGCCGACCAGCGCTGTCGACCCGCAATCACGCCGGGAATTCTGGGAATCCCTGTTCGAACTGGCCGATGCCGGCACCACGCTGCTGGTCTCCACCCACTACATGGATGAAGCCGAACGCTGCACCCGCCTGGGCATTCTCGACGCCGGCCGCCTGGTCGCCGATGGCAGCCCGGCCGAACTGATGAGCGCCCTGCCCGGTCGCCCGCTACTGATCGAATGCAGCCAGCCGCGCCAGGTGCAGCGAGCACTGCAAAACCAGCCGGATATCATTTCCACCGCGCAGATCGGCGCCACATTGCGCGTACTCAGCGCAGCCACAGATGCCGCCAACCCGATTCGCCAGCGCCTCAGCGACCTGGGCATCGAGGCCAGGGTGAGCGAAACCGAAGCCAATCTGGAAGACGTCTTCGTCAGCGTCACCCACAAACCGGTTACCGCCGCACAGGTGAGCCCATGAGCCTGCAGCGACTCGGCGCCATCGTGGTCAAGGAGCTGCGTCAGCTACGCCGCGACCGCCTGACCTTTGCCATGATTGTCGGCATACCGGTCATGCAGCTGGTGCTGTTCGGCTTTGCCATCAACATGGATGTGCGCGGACTGAATGCCGCCGTGCTTGATCAGGCCCAGACCGCCCACTCCCGCGAGGTGATCGCCGAACTGGGTTCCAGCCAGGTGCTCAACATCCGCTATCAGCTGAGCGAACCGCAGCAAATCAACAGTCTGCTGCGCGAAGGCCGCATCAGCGCCGCGCTGGTGATTCCGGCGGATTTCGAAACGCGCCTGCAACGCAAGAATGCCGCGCCGCTGCAACTGATCGTCGATGGCTCCGACCAGGTCGTGCAATCCGCCGCCCGCCAGCTGGCCAACTACCCGCTGCCCGGCTGGAACCAGCCACCCGGCATGACTCTGGTCAACTACTACAACCCCGAGCGGCTGGCTCCGGTGAATACCGTACCCGGACTGATCGGCGTGATTCTGGCCATGACCATGGTGCTGTTCACCGCCATTGCCCTGGTGCGCGAACATGAGCGGGGCAACATGGAAATGCTCATCACCACGCCGGTTTCACCCTGGGAACTGACCATCGGCAAGGTATTGCCCTTTGCCGGCATCGGGCTGGTGCAGGTCACGGTGATCCTGATCGTCGGCCGGCTGATTTTCGAGGTGCCGGTACGCGGCTCGCTGCTCGACCTGTATGCCGCTTCCCTGCTGTTTATTGTCGCCAGCCTGGCCCTCGGTATCTTTGTTTCCACTCTGGCGAAAAGCCAGTTTCAGGCCATGCAACTGGCGTTCTTCACCTTCCTGCCGCAAATCCTGCTATCCGGCTTCATGTTCCCCTTCGCCGGCATGCCCAAGGCCGCACAATGGTTTGCCGAAATCCTGCCGCTCACCCACTTCGTGCGCCTGGCCCGCGGCATCATGCTGCGCGCTGCCAACCTGCACGAGTTGTGGCTGGAAATGGCCGCGCTGGGGCTGTTCACCCTGATCATGATGAGCATTGCCGTGGCGCGGGTACGCAAGCGTCTGGATTGACCGCAACCAGCTGTGGATAACGTCTTGTGCGAGTGTCGCCCCGGCGCGCGCTTTTGACTAGCTTGCGCGATTTTCCGCGACGAGACAGCGCGCCCACAAAGGCCTCCAACAACCGTTTACACCGCCACAAAAAGGGCGACCTGAGTCGCCCTGAGTACTTCCTACGATGAATCCTTTATGTCACTTGCCCTTGCGCTTGTGCGCATCCTTCCAGATAAAGGCGCCGAAACCGGCAACAAACACCACGCACAAACCAACAATCAGAATTCCGGAAAGAACAACTTCATCAAAAAACATGGGAGCCCCCTAGGGTCGACGCTATAAGCCTGCCCCCAGTAGGCCATAGTGCCCGAACCGGCTATTGATCCCGGTCAATTGCCCCGGGCATCCAGCGCCGGCATGTGCCAAACGCTTGATCCAGATCAAGCAAAGCTGCTCAGCGCTTCTTCGGCTTGCCCTTTGCCTTGGGTTTTTTCGCCTTGGGCAAAGGCAGCACCTGCTCGAATGCCTTGCGCATCTCGTCCAGGCGCTTGTCATGCAGGTCATGAATGCGCTTGTCGCGCTCGCGGCCAAAATCGATCAGTTTGTCGTCGCTCATTTCTTCCGGGCTCATGCTATCCAGCGAAAAGTCAGGTTTATCCGGGGCTCGCAATGGCGACGGGTTTTCGCCACCTGATGTTGCCAATAATGCTGGGTAGTGCCGCGCATGACCAGCAGTGATCCGTGTTCGAGATCCAGTGAGTGGGCAATCCGCCCCTGCCCCTTGCGGCGCAGATCGAAGCGGCGTGTGCCGCCGAGGCTGAGTGAGGCGATCAGCGGATTGCGCCCCAGCTCGGCTTCATCATCACTGTGCCAGCCCATCGAATCCTGACCGTCACGATACAGATTGAGCAGCACGGCATTCAGCGGCGCCGCAACCTGTGCCTCCACCTGCTGGCGGATACTGGCCAGCAGCGGCGTCCACGCCAGTGGCTGATGCTGCAGGCCGGAATAGCCGTAACTGGCCTGCGGATCACCGTACCAGGCCACCAGGCGCGGCACCGGATAGTTGCGCCCATGCAGATGCACCTGCGGCTGCTCCCAGGGCGTTTCGGCCAGCAAACCTCCCAGCCACTGATCGGCTGTCTGAGCCGGCAGCCAGTGCGGCAGGTACTGCAGGTCGCCATCCTCCAGCTGCAATGGCATGTCATCGAACAAAGGCATGTTAAATCCCGGTGCAAGCCCGCCCCGCAGACGGCTCAAGGTTGATCGGATGGCCACGGAATCTGGCATTTGAGGGTAGCAACTACACTTGTACAACCGGTAAATCAGGCTACTGAAGTCGCCCCGAGCCGGGCGTTCCGTTACCATAACCGGCTTTTTCGCCAGCTGGAGACACGCATGACGCAAGAATACCAACCGGGACAGCGCTGGATCAGTGACAGCGAAGCGGAACTTGGGCTGGGTACCATCCTGATGACCGAAGGACGGCTATTGACCGTGCTTTACCCGGCGACCGGCGAAACCCGCCAGTATTCATTGCGCAACGCCCCGCTGACCCGCGTGCGTTTTGCGCCGGGCGATGAAATCACCCATTTCGAGGGCTGGAAGCTCACCGTGCAGACGGTCGAGGATATCGATGGCCTGCTGATCTATCAGGGCTTCAATGAGCAGCACGAGCCGTGCATCCTGCCGGAAACCCAGCTGTCGAACTTCATCCAGTTCCGCCTGGCCAGCGACCGCCTGTTCGCCGGGCAGATCGATCCGCTGAACTGGTTCACCCTGCGCTATCACACCCTCGAGCATCTCAGTCGCCAGCAGCAATCGCCACTCTGGGGCCTGGGCGGCGCACGGGCGCAACCGATTGCCCACCAGCTGCACATTGCCCGCGAAGTGGCTGACCGCATCGCCCCGCGCGTATTGCTGGCCGACGAAGTCGGGCTGGGCAAGACCATCGAGGCCGGTCTGGTGATCCACCGGCAGCTGCTCAACGGACGCGCCAACCGTGTGCTGATCCTGGTACCGGAAACCCTGCAGCATCAGTGGCTGGTGGAAATGCGCCGGCGCTTCAACCTGCAAGTGGCCTTGTTCGACGCCGAACGCTTTGCCGAAAGCGATGCAGCCAACCCCTTCGAAGACTGCCAGCTGGCGCTGGTTTCGCTGGACTGGCTGAAGGCCGATGCAGCGGCGCAGGAAGCCGCGCTGGCGGCAGGCTGGGATCTGCTGGTGGTCGACGAAGCGCACCATCTGGTCTGGCACCCGGAAAAGGCCAGCGCCGAGTACCTGCTGGTCGAACAGCTTGCGGCAGAAATTGCCGGTGTGCTGCTGCTGACCGCCACCCCCGAACAGCTCGGCCTGGACAGTCACTTCGCGCGCCTGCGCCTGCTCGACCCCAACCGTTTCCACGATCTGCAGGCGTTCCGTGCCGAAAGCGCCAACTACAAACCGGTCGCCGAGGCGGTGCAGGAACTGCTCGAGCACGGCAAGCTGGGCAAGGCCGCACGCCAGGCCATTGAAGGCTTTCTCGGCGCCGAGGGACATGAGCTGCTGGAAAGCCTGGATGCCGGCGACGAGAGCGCGCGTGCCCGTCTGGTGCGCGAACTGCTCGATCGCCACGGCACCGGCCGCCTGCTGTTCCGCAATACGCGTGCCGCCGTGCGTGGCTTTCCCGAGCGCGAGCTGCATGCCTATCCGCTGGAGAACCCCGACCAGTACCTGTTCCTGGCGCCCGGCGAACACGCCGACCTGTATCCGGAAGTCAGCTTTCAGGCCAGCCCGGATAGTGGCAGTGAACACTGGTGCCGATTTGATCCGCGCGTCGACTGGCTGATCGATACGCTGAAGATGCTCAAGCGTTTCAAGGTGCTGGTGATCTGCGCCCACGCGGAAACCGCCCTCGACCTGGAAGATGCCCTGCGCCTGCGCTCCGGCATTCCGGCAGCGGTGTTCCATGAAGGCATGAGCATCCTCGAACGCGACCGCGCCGCCGCTTTCTTCGCCGATGAAGAGTTCGGCGCCCAGGTGCTGATCTGCTCCGAAATCGGCAGTGAAGGCCGCAACTTCCAGTTTGCCCACCACCTGGTACTGTTCGATCTGCCAGCCCACCCGGATCTGCTCGAACAGCGCATCGGCCGCCTCGACCGCATTGGCCAGCAGCAGCGTATCCAGCTGCACGTGCCGTACCTGCAGGACAGCGCCCAGGACCGGCTGTTCCAGTGGTACCACCAGGCGCTGAATGCCTTTCTCTCCACCTGTCCGACCGGCAACGCCCTGCAACACCAGTTCGGCCCGCGCCTGCTGCCGCTGCTCGAAGACAACCAGCCGGCACCCTGGCAGGCCTTGCTCGGTGAAGCCGTGGCCGAGCGCGAGCGCCTCGAAGCCGAGCTGCACAGTGGCCGTGACCGCCTGCTGGAGCTCAACTCCGGCGGAGCCGGCGAAGGCGAAGCACTGGTTGCCGACATTCTTGAGCAGGACGACCAGTTTGCCCTGTCGATCTATATGGAAGAGCTGTTCAACGCCTTCGGCATCGACAGTGAAGACCATTCGGAAAACGCCCTGGTACTCAAGCCCGGCGAGAAGATGCTGGATGCCAGTTTCCCGCTGGGTGACGACGAAGGCGTGACCATCACCTACGACCGCGACCAGGCACTGACCCGTGAAGACATGCAGTTCCTCACCTGGGAACACCCGATGGTGCAAGGCGGCATGGATCTGGTGCTGTCCGGCTCGATGGGCAATACCGCGCTGGCAATGATCAAGAACAAGGCGCTCAAACCCGGCACCGTGCTGCTCGAACTGCTCTATGTCAGTGAAGTGGTTGCCCCGCGCGGGCTGCAACTGGGGCGTTTCCTGCCCCCGCTGGCGCTGCGCTGCCTGCTCGATGGCAACGGTAACGATCTGGCAGCCAAGGTCTCGCTGAATACGCTGAACGACCAGCTGGAAAGCGTGCCACGCGGCAGCGCCAGCAAGTTCGTGCAGGCCCAGCGCGAGCCGCTGACCCGGCAGATCAATGCCGCCGAAGGGCATATTGTCCCCAGGCACAAAGAGCGGGTGGCACAAGCGCGCCAGCAACTGATCGCCGAACTGGACGAGGAACTGGCCCGCCTGACGGCACTGCAGCAGGTCAACCCGAGCGTTCGCGACAGCGAAATCCAGGCACTGCGCCAGCAGCGCGAGGATGGACTGGCCTTTCTGGAAAAAGCTGCCTTGCGCCTGGAGGCGGTTCGGGTACTGGTGGCCGGTTAACCGGGCATGGAAAAACTGCCCGCCAGGCACTAGCCGCAGACAGCAAAACGGCGCAACCACCTGCAGGTGATTGCGCCGTCAGCGTAACTGAATCAGCTGGCCGGACGGCAGCTGCTGAACATGTCCAATCCTGACTGATAGACCGTGCTCTGCACGTCGAACAAGCCCAGCAGGGAATGGAAAATGTTGTCGTGGCTGAGCTCCGGATCGCCCTGCTTGGCCTGCATGCAATCCTTGCTGATGCCCCAGTCCTGATAAGCGCCCGGCGAGAACCACATGACCATCGGCACGTGGGTCTGCGCTTCCGGCGCGATCGAATAAGGCGCTGCGTGCAGATACAGGCCGTTCTCGCCGAGCGACTCGCCATGGTCGGAGACATAGATCATCGCCGTATCGCGCTCGGCCTCGTTGCGTTTGAGCAACTCGATCACCTGGCTGAGAAAATAATCGGTGTAAAGAATGGTGTTGTCGTAGACGTTGACCAGCTCCTCAGTGCTGCAACTGCTCAGCTGGTTGGTGCGACACACCGGCTTGAAGCGCTCCATGGACTCCGGATAACGGTCGAAATACTCCGGACCATGGCTGCCATCGGAGTGCAGCACGATCAGCGCGTTATCCTCCAGACCGTCAATGTAGGCCTGCAGGTCTTCCAGCATCACTTCATCCAGGCAGCGCCGGTCGTTGCAGAACGGGCTGTTCTTGCGCTTGGAGACATCGTCATTGGCAATGCGCAGGCAGGTACCTTTGCAATCGCTGTTGTTGTCACGCCAGAACACGCTGATACCGGCACGCTGCAGCACATCCAGCACGCCTTCATAAGTCTTGCCCTTCTTGTTGCTGAAATCCTCACGCGGGAACACCGCGAACATGCACGGCACAGACACCGCAGTAGACGTGCCGCAGGCATGCACACCGGTAAAGTTGAGGATGTCCTGTTTTTTCAGTTCAGGATTGGTTTCACGCTCGTAGCCATTCAGGGAAAAATGGTCGGCCCGTGCGGTTTCGCCGACCACGAAAATCACCAGTGACTTTTTCTTCCGTTTGGCCAGCTCCGGCCCGGTCTTGCTGTCCAGGCCGATCTGCTGCAAGGCCTCGACTTTCTCGATGACCAGCGACTGCTTGGTGAACTTGCCTACGGCATAGAGGTAATTGGTCGGGTTGATGAAGTGGGTGAGTTTGTCCTCTTCACGGAAGATCGGCGCGTAGGTCGAATAGAACGCACCCACCATTACCAACACGGTCGCCACGCAGGCAGCACTGACCAGCAACTTGTTCAGCAAACCGCGGAAAAACGGCTTGTACTCCACCGGCAGGCGCCAGATCAGCAGCGCCGGCAACAGCCCGAGAAAAAACAGATAGCCAAGCATGCGCGCACTGATCAGCGCACCGGCCTCGGCCGGATTGGTTTCGAAGATGTTCTGCACCATCACCGTATCGATGGTGATGCCGTAACTGTTCATGAAGTAGGCCGCCGCCGCCGAACTGAGCAGCAGCAGAGACAGCACCGGCTTGAGCAGATACTTGAAGGAAACCAGCGTCAGCAGCAGGACGAAAAATGCCAGCAGGAAAAAAGCGAAAGACAGATAAAACGCGCCGTTTTTTACCCCATCCAGCGGCACCAGACGATGCAACGCCTGCCAGGTCGCCGTGTTGTAAACAACCACCAGTGCCAGCGCCACATAAAACACCAGACGCGCGGAACTGATTGGCGAATTCAATCGCCACTTGCCGACAGCCATGCATTGCACTCCAGAGGACAGGAACAGGTAACTGATTACCGGGCGCGCATACTAAGTCAGGTTCTGTCAAAAATTCATCAAAACAGACGGTCTGCCCGGTTTTCATTGCAAACTTGCGCTTCATCTTCACCGGTATCTGGGCGAAAATGCCCCCGCTGTTGCGGCATGCCACAGCAACCCACAACAAAAAGCCCGACGCTGGCGATCCCGTTGCCCTCACGGATACCGAAACCGATGACTTCAAACTGTCCTGAATTACTCCGCACCCAGGCTGCCTGGCGCCTGCCGGCCCTGCTCTGGCTGCACCTGTGCGCACTGCTATTGCTGGCCAGCTGGTTATGGCCCACCGGACGGGGACTCTGGGACCTGCTGGACAAGCAGGCTTTTCATCTGCTCAACGGCAGCCTGGACCTGCATCCTGTCTGGGCCGGCTTCTGGGCCATTACCAGTGTGCGCACCTTCGACCTGCTGGCTGCCGGCCTGATGCTGTTGCTGATCCTGCGCAAGGACTGGCTGTTCAGCCAGGGCGAACGCTTCCACGCGCTGTTTACCTTCATTGGCTTGCTGGGCGCCCTGCTGATCCTGCGTGTGCTGTTTGCCAGACTGGTGGAAGCCTATGACTGGCAGCACAGCAGCCCGTCGCTGATGATCGACGGCAGCCTGCGCCTGAGCGAGCAATTCCCCTGGCTGGCTGAGCACATGGACCTCAAAGATGCCTCGAAACGCAGCTTCCCCGGCGATCATGCATCGGTATTGATGTTGTGGGGCGCATTCCTGGCCCTGTTCGCTCGCGGCGGCAAGCTCGCTCTGATTTTGCTACTGACCCTGTTCCTGATGTTGCCCAGGCTGGTCGCCGGTGCGCACTGGCTGAGTGACGATCTGGTCGGCGGAGTGATTCTGACCTTGCTGGCATTCGCCTGGGGCTATTGCACACCGTTTGCCGAGTTGTTTGCCAGCAGCATGTTGCGCCTGGCCAACCCCATACTGAAACGCCTGCCCAGCTGGGTTTGAGTGGAAGCGCAGCGCCTCGCCGCGACAAAACCTTGAAGCTCGCGCCGGGGTCGGCACTCCCACAGGTACTTCCATTACCCCAAGAAGTGCACCTCAGGCTCAACCCTGCGCACCAGCGCGCCAGCCAAACCAGAAGTCCGTGGGAGCGGCGCCTCGCCGCGAAAAAATCTTGAAGCTTGCGCCGGGGCCGGCGCTCCCACAGGCACTTCCATTACCCCAAGAAGTGCACCTCAGGCTCAACCCTGCGCGCGCCAGCGCGCCAGCCAGGCCAGAAATCCGTGGGAGCGGCGCATCGCCGCGAAAAAATCTTGAAGCTCGCGCCGGGGTCGGCACTCCCACAGGTACTTCCATTACCCCAAGAAGTGCACCTCAGGCTCAACCCTGCGCACCAGCGCGCCAGCCAAACCAGAAGTCCGTGGGAGCGGCGCCTCGCCGCGAAAAAATCTTGAAGCTTGCGCCGGGGCCGGCGCTCCCACAGGCACTTCCATTACCCCAAGAAGTGCACCTCAGGCTCAACCCTGCGCGCGCCAGCGCGCCAGCCAGGCCAGATGCCCGGCAGTCGAGGGCCGGTATTCGGCGCCCAGCCAGCCCTGGTAGCCAACCGCTTGCAGCGCAGCCAAAGCCGCGCTGAAATCCAGCTGCCCGCTGTCCGGTTCACCACGCCCCGGGCAATCGGCAAACTGCACATGGCCGATATGGCCTGCCAGCTGCCGGATAACCGCCGGCAAATCCAGCCCCTGCCGGGCCATGTGGTACAGATCGAGCTGCAGCGCCAGATTCGGATGATCCACCGCCGCCAGCAGCTCCAGCATCTGCTGCGGGGTATTGAGCAGAAATCCCGGCATATCCAGCGGATTGATCGCTTCGCACAGTACCTGGATACCCAACGCGCTGAACGCTTGTGCGGCATCGCGAAGATTACCGACCAGACATTGCCAGGCCTGCTCCGCCTTCATCCCGTCAGTCAGTCTGCCAGCCAGCACATTGACCTTGTGTGGACGGGTCATGGCCGCGTAGCTCAGGGCTTCCTGCAACGCTGCGGCAAAACCGGCCTGACGTGCCGGCACACAGGCCAGCCCGGCACCACCGCTCATCAGGTCACCGGCAGGCAGATTGATCAGCACCAGCGGCAGGCCGGCACGCTGCAACGCCTCGGCCAGCTGAATGGCAGGCACTTCATAAGGAAACTGGATTTCCACGCCGTCGAAACCGGCCACTGCGGCCACCCGCACCCGCTGCAACAGGGGCATTTCGCTGAACAACAGCGACAGGTTGGCAGCGATCTTCATTCGCGTGGCTCAAACATCCCGATCAGCGTGGCGGGGTCCTTGTCCAGCGCCCCCTGCTGACCATGCAGTCGCATCAGTTGGGCGGCCAGCCCGCTCATGGGTGTGGCCGAGCCGCTTGTGCCTGACTGTTTGACGGCACTGTCTAGGTCCTTGAGCAGCGTACGCACATGCCACTTGACCGGTTCGAAGCTGCGCGCGGCCATCTGCGGCGCCAGTATCTGCAACGGCCTGGAGTCGGCAAAACCGCCGGCCAGCGCATCCGCCAGCAAGCTTGCATCGACACCCGATCGCTCGGCCAGTGCCACTGCTTCGGCAATCACCAGCGCGTTGCAGGCCACGATCATCTGGTTGCACAGCTTGGTGATCTGCCCGCTGCCTGTGCCACCCATGTGCGTGACCCGCTGCCCCAGGTGGGCAAGGATCGGCCGCACACGCTCGACATCGTCATAGGCGCCACCGGCCATTATCGCCAGAGTCCCCGCTTGTGCTCCAGGCACGCCACCGGATACCGGCGCATCGACCCAGCGCATGCCGCAACGGGCTTCGAGCTCAACCGCCATGCTTTTTGTACGTTGCGGATCGAGGCTGGAGAAATCCACCAGCAATTGCCCCGGCCGGCCATGGACGGCTAGACCTTCAGCACCGAACACCACCTCGTGTACAGCTGCGGTATCGGCCAGGCAGAGCAGGACAATTTCTGCGCCGGCACACAGCTCGCCAGGCGTCTCAACCCGATGTGCACCCTGCTCCAGCAGCGGCAGGCACTTGTCTGCCGTGCGATTCCACACGGTAAGCGGGTAGCCGGCAGCCAGAAGACGCCCGGCCATGGGCCGGCCCATCAGGCCCAGCCCGGCAAATGCCAGAGAAGGAAAGGATTCAAGCATGGAGGGGCCCTGCAAATTGAAGCGCCAGGTCAACCGCCGCAGGCGGTCGAGCACTTCTCGGGCGCTTGCGGCAACTACTCAGAGACCGTCTTTTTCCAGATTGGTCAGATTCACTGCCTCACCGGACTTGGCATCGAGCTTTTTGCGAATGTCTTCGAACATGGCATCGTATTCCTTGTGATTGCGCATGATCGGACTCACTGCCGAGGGCAATCCCTGCTTCACCACTGCCTTGGCAATCAGGCTGGCAAAATTGAAGGCCGTATCCCGGTGCATGTCGAATTCTTCGGTGAAGTCCTTGCCATCAAGATTGCCGGTGACCTTGAAGTGCATCAGGGTGCCTTCGGCTGCATCGTGGTGAACTTCGTAAAACACATCGACATGCCCTGTGGGGGTACCGGGTACGCCACTAAAGGCACGATGCAAATGACCTGGTTCAAACATGGCGCAACCCTCACAGTAGATAATTTCCTGCGAGCATTAAGGATAATGCCCGTCACGTCCAGTCCTGACGCACAATTGCGCAATAACCGATGCCCTAGTGCAATTGCGGCTTGCCGCTGCGCTCCTGGATTACCACCCAGGGTGCCACCACCACTGCCCACAGCTCGGGATCCCGCAGCAACAGATCCTCTGCCTGCAGCGCGGTAACTTCGGCCAGCAGACCTGCCTCCAGCCAGCCAGCGACGCGCCCGCGGTCATCCTCTGCCAGCGCAACCGCCACCGCCACCAGATCCAGCTCACCCGCCACCTGCAGCAAGGCTCCGCGGGCGAAAAAAGGCTGCAATTCCGTCCAGCTGATCCGGGCGGTTTCACCCAGCAGGCTCAGATAGAGGGGGCTTGGCTGTGCAGTCATGACAATCTCCGGCGAAAAGGCGCGCGAAGATAGTAACGTCACGGCCAAAGTCGGGCCAGCGCGGCAAAACTGCGCGCAGCGCTTTTATGTACGTTTATGTCATTTATGCGACAGATAAATGCGCCCGATGAAATTTACGTCTTTTCAATCGGTAAAACAGCAAACTACACTGCGCAAGTATCGTCGCCGCTTCCGGAATCGCGTTCTGCAGCGTTCCGGAGACTGGCCACTACGTCCAAAAACCAAAAAACACCAGAGTGGATACCCTATGAACCAAGCAACCAAACAGCTTTCAAAACTGTTCACCGCACTCGTTCTGGCCGGCATGACCAGCTATGCCCCAGCAGCGGACACCATCAAGATCGCCCTCGCCGGCCCGAAAACCGGCCCGGTTGCCCAGTACGGTGAAATGCAGTTCATCGGCGCCGAAATGGCCATCGAGCAGATCAACAAGGCCGGTGGTGTTGACGGCATGATGCTCGAAGGCGTGGCGTACGATGACGCCTGCGATCCGAAGCAGGCTGTGGCCGTGGCCAACAAAATCGTCAACGACGAGATCAAGTTCGTGGTTGGCCACCTCTGCTCCAGCTCTACCCAGCCGGCTTCCGACGTCTATGAAGACGAAGGCATCCTGATGATTACCGCCGCCTCCACCAGCCCGGACATTACTACCCGCGGCCACCAGCTGACCTTCCGTACCATCGGTCTGGACAGCATGCAGGGTCCGACCGCTGCCAAATACATCGTCGAGCAGGTCAAGCCGAAGACTGTCGCCGTGATCCATGACAAGCAGCAATACGGCGAAGGCCTGGCCACCTCGGTCAAGGGTGCTCTGGAAAGCAGCGGCGTCAATGTGGCGGTGTTTGAAGGCATCAATGCCGGCGACAAGGACTACTCCTCGCTGATCGCCAAACTCAAGCAAGCCAATGTCGATTTCGTTTACTACGGCGGCTACCACCCCGAGCTGGGTCTGATCCTGCGTCAGTCCGCCGAAAAAGGCCTGAAGGCCAAGTTCATGGGTCCGGAAGGCGTGGGTAACAAGGAAATTTCCGCCATTGCCGGCCCGGCCTCCGAAGGCATGCTGGTAACCCTGCCGAAATCCTTCGATCAGGATCCGAAAAACCAGGCACTGGTCGAAGCCTTCAAGGCCAAGAACCAGGATGCCAGCGGCCCGTTCGTATTCCCGGCTTACGCAGCAGTCCAGGTGATTGCCGAGAGTATCGACAAGGCTGACAGCACCGACACCGCCAAGGTCGCAGCTACCCTGCGCGCCAACAGCTTTGATACCCCGACCGGCACCCTGGCCTTCGACGACAAGGGCGACCTGAAAGACTTCAGCTTCGTCGTCTACGAGTGGCATCAGGACGGTTCCAAGACCGAAGCTCCGCTTAAATAAGCAGGGCTGCCCCGCGTCAACCAGAGCCCACTGCCTTACCGCAGTGGGCTTTGTCTATTAAAGTGACAACCCCGTTTTATGGCATCCGCAGAGCGTTCCGCGCGATGCATCAGGAGTTAGGCAATGCCTGATCTTTATCATTATCTGCAGCAGCTGGTTAACGGCCTGACTGTGGGCAGTACCTATGCGCTGATTGCCATTGGTTACACCATGGTTTACGGCATCATCGGCATGATCAACTTCGCCCACGGCGAGGTGTACATGATCGGCTCCTACGCGGCATTTATCGCCATTATCGGCCTGGGCATGCTCGGTATCGACAGCCTGCCGCTGATCATCGTCGCCGCCTTTGCCGCCAGCATCATCGTCACCAGTGCTTACGGCTACAGCATCGAACGCATTGCCTACCGGCCGCTGCGCGGCAGCAACCGGCTGATTCCGCTGATTTCGGCGATCGGCATGTCGATCTTCCTGCAGAACGAAGTACTGCTGGCGCAGGACTCCAAGGACAAGGCGATTCCCAACCTGATCCCGGGGAATTTCGTTTTCGGTGAAAGCACCATGAACGGCGTGGTGATTTCCTATATGCAGGTGCTGATCTTCATCATCACCTTTGTGGTCATGCTCGGCCTCACCCTGTTCATCTCGCGTTCGCGCCTGGGCCGTGCCTGCCGGGCCTGCGCCGAAGACATCCGGATGGCCAACCTGCTGGGCATCAACACCAACAACATCATCGCCCTGACCTTCGTCATCGGCGCCACGCTGGCGGCCGTTGCCGCCGTGCTGCTGGGCCTGCAATACGGCGTGATCAACCCCAATATCGGTTTCCTCGCCGGCATCAAGGCGTTTACCGCCGCCGTGCTCGGCGGCATCGGCAGCATTCCCGGCGCCATGCTCGGTGGCCTGGTGCTTGGTGTTGCCGAAGCCTTCGGCGCCGACATCTTCGGTGACCAGTACAAGGACGTGGTGGCCTTCAGCCTGCTGGTACTGGTGCTGCTGTTCCGCCCGACCGGCATTCTCGGCCGCCCGGAGGTGGAAAAAGTATGAGCAACGCCTCCTCCCTGAAAACCGCCTTTTTCAGCGCCCTGCTGGTGCTGGCCGTGGCCTACCCGGTACTGGGCCTGAAACTCACCACCGTCGGCATCAAGCTGGAAGTGCATGGCGCCAGCCCGGCCGTGCTGTGGACCATTGCCGGCGCGGCCGTGCTGATGTTCATCTGGCAACTGTTGCGCAGCCGCCTGAGCGCACTCTGGTCGCGGGTGCCCGAGATGCCGAAAGTGCCCGGCGCTGCCAGCGACTTCCTCACCCGCCCCTCGACCCAGCGCTGGATCATTCTCGCACTGGTGATGGTCGGCCTGGTCTGGCCGTTCATGGTCAGCCGCGGCTCGGTGGACATTGTCACGCTGATCCTGATCTACATAATGCTCGGCCTCGGCCTGAACATCGTGGTCGGTCTGGCCGGCCTGCTTGATCTGGGTTACGTCGGCTTCTACGCCGTCGGCGCCTACACCTACGCCCTGCTCTCGCACTACTACGGCCTGGGCTTCTGGACCTGTCTGCCGCTGGCCGGACTGATGGCAGCATTCTTCGGCTTTATCCTCGGCTTCCCGGTGTTGCGCCTGCGCGGCGATTACCTGGCCATCGTTACCCTCGGTTTCGGCGAAATCATCCGCCTGCTGCTGCGCAACATGACCTGGCTGACCGGCGGCCCCAACGGCGTCAGCAATATCGAGAAGCCAACGCTGTTCGGCCTGACCTTCGAGCGCAAGGCCGCCGAAGGCATGCAGACCTTCCATGAGTACTTCGGCATTGCCTACAACAGCATCAACAAGGTGATCTTCCTCTATCTGGTCGCCCTGTTGCTGGTGCTGATCACCCTGTTCGTGATCAACCGCCTGCTGCGCATGCCGATCGGCCGCGCCTGGGAAGCCTTGCGTGAAGACGAAATCGCCTGCCGCGCACTGGGCATGAACCCCACCGTGATCAAGCTCTCGGCGTTCACCCTGGGGGCCACCTTCGCCGGTTTTGCCGGCAGCTTCTTCGCCGCCCGCCAGGGTCTGGTCACACCGGAGTCGTTCACCTTCATCGAATCGGCGATCATCCTCGCCATCGTCGTGCTCGGCGGTATGGGCTCGCAGCTGGGCATCATCCTCGCTGCCGTGGTGATGATCCTGCTGCCGGAACTGATGCGCGAATTCAGCGACTACCGCATGCTGATGTTCGGCGCACTGATGGTGCTGATGATGATCTGGCGCCCACAGGGCCTGCTGCCGATGCAGCGGCCGCACCTGGAGTTGAAACCATGAGCCGCCCGATTCTCGAGGTCAGCGGACTGACCATGCGTTTTGGCGGCCTGCTGGCGGTCGATCAGGTTGCCCTGAAGGTGCAGGAAAAGCAGGTGGTGTCGATGATCGGCCCGAACGGTGCCGGCAAGACCACCGTGTTCAACTGCCTGACCGGCTTCTACGAGCCCACCGATGGCGTGATCCTGCTCAACGACGAGCCGATCCAGAACCTGCCCGGGCACAAGATCGCCCGCAAGGGTGTGGTGCGGACCTTCCAGAACGTGCGCCTGTTCAAGGACATGACGGCGGTAGAGAACCTGCTGGTGGCCCAGCACCGCCATCTCAACACCAACTTCCTCTCCGGCCTGTTCAGCACCAAGGGCTTCCGCCGCAGCGAGCACACCGCCATGGAGTTTGCCGCGCACTGGCTGGAGCAGGTCAACCTGACCGAGTTCGCCAACCGCCCGGCCGGCACCCTCGCCTATGGCCAGCAACGCCGTCTGGAAATCGCCCGCTGCATGATGACGCGGCCGAGCATCCTCATGCTCGACGAACCGGCCGCCGGCCTCAATCCGCGCGAAACCGAAGACCTCAAGGCGCTGATCGGCATGTTGCGCGACAAGCACAATGTCACCGTGTTGCTGATCGAGCACGACATGAAGCTGGTCATGAGCATTTCCGACTACATCTACGTGATCAACCAGGGCACGCCGCTGGCTGACGGGACGCCGGAGCAGATCCGCAACAACCCGGAAGTGATCAAAGCCTATCTGGGGGAAGCGTAAGCCATGCTGAATTTCAAGGACGTTTGCACTTTCTACGGCAAGATCCAGGCCCTGCACAACATCAGCATCGATGTAGAGCAAGGCGAGATCGTCACCCTGATCGGCGCCAACGGCGCCGGCAAATCCACCCTGCTGATGACCCTCTGCGGCTCGCCACAGGCCAGCAGCGGCAGCATCCGCTTTATGGGCGATGAGCTGGTCGGTCTGGATACCCCGGACATCATGCGCAGGAGCATTGCCGTGGTGCCCGAAGGACGCCGGGTATTTGCCCGCCTGACGGTCGAGGAAAACCTCGCCATGGGCGGCTTCTTCACCGCAAAGGGCGCCTATCAGGAGCAGATGGACAAGGTCCTGCACCTGTTCCCGCGGCTCAAGGAGCGCTTCGCCCAGCGTGCCGGCACCATGTCCGGCGGCGAACAGCAGATGCTCGCCATCGGCCGGGCGCTGATGAGCAAACCGACCCTGCTGCTGCTCGACGAACCCTCGCTGGGGCTGGCACCAATCATCATCCAGCAGATCTTCGACATCATCGAACAGCTGCGCGAGGACGGCGTCACCGTGTTCCTCGTCGAGCAGAACGCCAACCAGGCGTTGAAGCTGGCCGACCGTGCCTATGTGCTGGAAAACGGCCACATCGTCATGCAGGGCACCGGCGCCGAACTGCTGGTCGACCCGAAAGTACGCGACGCCTATCTGGGTGGTTGAGCCTGCTGCGTTGACCGGCCTACAGGCGGTCAACGCAGCCGCGCTTTAGCGGGAAATGTTATCGACTGCCAGACGATCCTCGTCACGGAAAGCGATCAGCAGCAGACTTGCCGCCATGATGATCAGCGAAGGGTAGAACAGCGCATTGCTTCCGCTGAACACCCAGCCCCAGGGGTCAATCACCGACTGCGCTACGGCCAGCAACGATGCGCCGTTAAGCAGCAACTGCAGCGGGTAAGCCCAGCGGCGCATAGCCCCGAACACCACCAGCAGACCGAGCAGAACCTGCAAGATGCCGGCAATTTGCAGCGCACTTTCCGCCGCCAGAAAGCCGAAGTAGAACTTGTTGGCCACGGCCATCCCGTGTTCAACGTTAAACACCTTGTCAGCGCCCCAGATCACCAGCAGCCAGCCTAGCGATATGCGCAGTAGTAACAGCGTCCAGATCTTCATTGTGTTGCTCCTTCCAAGACAAGTTTGTCACCGGCCCCTGTCGTAGCTGGCCAGCGGTTTTTTAATGCATTGCCAGCTGTCAGCTCTCGGCGCCGTGCAGTGCCATGAAGCGGCGATCCAGCCGGTCCTTCCAGCGGCCCAGCCATTTGCCTTCGGCGGTCAGGCCGGCCCAGCTGAGCAGCGCCCCGCCCTGCCCGTCGGCCAGCAATGCCAGAGCCTGTCGCTGTGGTTGATATTTCTGTAGTGGCTGGCTAGCCAGGGCTGCTGCCAGATTGGCCGCCAGCAGCGGCCCCTGACGCACGGCATACACCCCGCTGCGCGGGGTAGCCGGCAGGCTGGCGCAATCACCCACGGCAAACACATGGGGATGGGAGAGGCTCTGCAAGGTCGGGCCGATCCGCACGAAACCGCGCGCGTCGGTGTCCAGGCCGGACTCGCGCAACCAGGGCAAGGCACTGGCACCGGTAGCAAGGATTACCCGCCCGCCGCGCCAGACGCTGTGTCCGTCAGCCAACAGGCTGTCGCCCTGTATGGCATCCACGGCCACGCCTTCCATGACCTGCACACCGGCAGCCGCCAGATGGCGCAACGCCCGCCGGCGCAAGGCTGGCGGGTGGCCGTTGAGTAGCGGGCTGTTGCTGAGCAAGGTCAGTTGCGGCACCTGCCGGCCAAGCGCCAGCGCCAGCTCCACACCCGCCGCACCGCCGCCGAGAATGGCCAGCGCCTGTGGTGCTTGTTGCCACTCACTCCAGCCCTGCAGGAAGGCCGCGAACGGTTTGACCGGCAACAGCGCCAGTGAGATGTCCGTAGTGGCCGGCGCCTGCGGCTGCGAACCCAGATTGAGCGACAACCAGCGGGCGGCATAACGCTGGGCATTTTCGAGGCTGACGCTGTTGCTGGCTGCATCCAGACCGAGCAGACGACCTTGCAGAAACTCGACACCGGCTGCGGCACACAAGGGTGCCAGGGCGATGCGGCATTGCTGCGGCCGATAGCGACCGGCCAGCAAGCCCGGCAGCATGCCCGAGTACCAGGCATAAGGCCCTTCGCTGACCAGCGCGATGCGGCCTGCCGGCCGTTGCCCGGCGCGCCACAGGCGCAGCACGCCCAGATGGGCATGGCCGGCGCCGGCCAATAGCAGATCGAATGGCGCGTTCGCCGTCATTCCGCAACCACGGCCTGATCCGCCTGCTTGCCGCCGCGACGCCACTGATGGAATCTGGCCACCCAGCGCAAGACCGTCTGCGGGGCATGGGCGCGTTTCCATTCGCCGGCCACGGCCTTGTTGGCTTCGGCCAGGGTCGGGTAGATATGGATGGTGCCGAGCACCTTGTTCAGACCATGACCGTGCTTCATCGCCGCCACGTATTCGGCGATCAGGTCACCGGCATGCTCGCCGACGATGGTCACGCCGAGAATGCGATCCTTGCCCGGCACGGTCAGCAACTTGATATAGCCACTGGCGGCGTCATCGGCGATAGCCCGGTCGAGATCGTCAATCCCGAAACGGGTCACCTCACAGGCAATTCCCTGTGCCCTGGCATCCTGCTCGTTGAGTCCGACACGGGCGACTTCCGGATCGGTAAAGGTCGCCCAGGGGATCACCCGGTAATCCACCTTGAAGCGCTTGAAGCCGCCGAACAGGCCGTTGACCGCTGCGTACCAGGCCTGGTGCGACGAGGTATGGGTGAACTGATAGGGGCCGGTGACATCACCCACGGCGAAGATATTCGGGAAACGCGTGGCCAGGTATTCGTCGACTTCCAGGGTGCCATTGGAGCGCAGCGCCAGTTGCAGCTGCTCCGCGCCAAAGCCCTTGACGTTGGCCACCCGTCCCAGGGCGAACAGCACCTGATCGAAGGCAATCGCTACTTCACTGTCATCGGCCAGATTCAGGCACACCAGATGCTGCTGCCCCTCGATGATCTCGAAGCGCACGGCCTTGTGCTGCAAGCACAGGTCTACACCATCCTGGCGCAGGCTGGCCATCACCGCCTGGCTGGCTTCGGGGTCCTCACGGATCAGCAGGCGTTCGGTCATTTCCACCTGGGTCACACTGCTGCCCAGACGCTGGAAGGCTTGCGCCAGTTCGCAGCCAATCGGCCCGCCACCGAGCACCAGCAGGCGTTGGGGCTGCTCACGCAGGTCCCAGACATTGTCCGAAGTCAGCGGCGTCACCAGCTCGATACCCGCAATCTTTGGCACTAGCGGACGCGCACCGGTGGCAATCACAATGGCCCGCGTACTCAGGGTCTGGCCATTGACCTCCACCGTCCACGGCGAGGTGATCTTCGCCTCGCCCTGCAGCACTTCCACGCCCAGGCCGCTGTAGCGCTCGACCGAATCATGCGGTTCGATAGCGGCCACCACCCGCTGCACGCGCTGCATCACCGCAGCAAAATCCACCTCGGGTTTTACTGCCCTGAACCCCAGCTGCTCGGCCTTGCCCATTTCATGGGCCAGCTTGGCCGAACGGATCAGCGCCTTCGACGGCACGCAGCCGGTATTCAGGCAGTCGCCACCCATCTGGTGCTTCTCGATCAGCGTCACTTTGGCTTTCACCGCTGCGGCGATATAGGCCGAAACCAGGCCGCCGGAGCCGGCACCGATGACGATCATGTTGCGATCAAACGCCTTCGGTTTGACCCAGCCGGCGTAGACCTTGCGTGCCTTGACCAGCTCCAGCAGCTTGCGCGACACCAGCGGCAACACACCAAGCAGGACAAAGGCACCCAGCAGTCCCGGCGAGAGAATGCCGGCCAGCGAATCGAGCTGGCCCAGTTCACGTCCGGCGTTCACATACACCAGGGTGCCGGGCAGCATGCCGATCTGGCTGACCCACCAGTAGGTACGCGCCGGCAAACGGGTCAGGCCCATGCCCAGATTGATCAGAAAGAACGGGAATACCGGCACCAGCCGCAGGGCAAACAGAAAGGCCGCGCCTTCACGCTCGATACCCTGATCGAAGCTGGCCAGACGCTGGCCGAAGCGCGCTTCTACCCAGTCGCGCAGCAGAAAACGGCTGATCAGCATGGCCAGGGTGGCCCCCAGCGTCGAGGCAAAGGACACCAGCACAGTACCGCCCAACAGGCCGAACAAGGCCCCCGCCACCAGGGTCATGATGGCCGCACCGGGCAGCGACAAGCCGGTGACCAGCACATAGAGCACAAAGAACAGCCCTGCGGCCAGCATCGGCCCCTCGGCAACCCGCTGGTTGAGCGCGCCCTGTTGCTCCTTCAGCGCAGCCAGATTGAGGTATTGGCCCAGATCGAAGGCAAAGAACCCGGCGATCAGCAGCGCGATCAGTGTGAGTAGAACCAGCTTGCGAGTATTCATCAGTAATCCGTTGATTGCACAGAGGGTGTAGTGCACTGCCTGAAACCAGCCGGCAGTAGCGGGTCCCGCGCGTCGTCTGGACCGTGCAGCAGGCGCTGACGGTAGGACTGCGCGGCGGCACTGGCCGCCGGCCACTGGCGGTCAAAATCGGCCATGAACGCAGCCTGGTCATAGGCCAGTGGCAGCGCTTCAATCCACAGCCCGGCCTGCTCGATGCCGTACAGCGCAGCGGCATGGGATGTGCGGCCAATGCGACTGATCAGGCCATGGGTGGTGCCGGCAAAATTCGGCATACCGGCCGCGCCGTTGTTGATCAGCACGCCTGCCGGCAAGCCCAGCAGCACCGGCGCACAGGTATGGCTGGTGGCGAACACCTGCACGCCCTGCTGCTGCAGCCAGGTATCCAGCGCTAGCTGGCGCTGCGGTTGTTGCAGGGCCTCACGGGAACATTGCCAGCCGGCCAGCGAGGCCTCGTCGCCATGGCTGATGGCTACCCGCTGCCCCGCGACTGTCACCACGGCGCAAGCAGCACGCTGCGCCAGTGGTGCGCGCAACTCGGGTAATGCAGCCAGCGTCTGCACCAGTTCCTGATGAATGCGGTTCGACCAGTCCACCGTCTGTTCCGCCACGCTGTCGGGATAGGCACAGCCGCAGCCGGCACCCAGATCCTGTGCTCTGGCCAGCTCGGTCTCGACATTGCCGCGCAACACACAATGGCCGGCGGCACGCTGTTCCATTTCGGCAAACAGCCCGGGGTCACGGTCAAACCAGTGCAGGTCGCCGTTGAACACCACCAGTGCTTGCGGCTCGTCCGCCAGCAGGCGGTCAAGGGCATCCAGCGCCTGACGGTTGCCATACAGTCCGCCGACCACATACAGGCTGTCACAGGCAAACAGCGGCTCGCCCTGAAAGGCCGTTACCGGCAGGCGGTAATCCAGCGGGCAGTCGCGACCCGGACGCAGGGCCGTCACCTGGCCACCTCATGCGACAGCCCCAGGCAAGCACAAGCAAAGCGCCCGGCTGCCCGGAGCCAGCAGCAGGAGCGGGCTTGCCCACGATCCGGGCCAGACCAGCGCTTCGCGGGCAAGCCCGCTCCTACGGCCTCAACGCAGCTGTAACGCTTCATGCAGACTCCGCCGGATAACGCCTGGCGGCCAGCCAGCCGGGCAGCAGATAGCCCAGCACACACAGTCCCAGTCCATACAGGTTGGTGCCCAGCAGCAGGGCGTACTTGCCATCGCCGATGGCCCAGCCTGGCGGAATCCAGCCGAGCACCAGTGCCGTGCCCAGACCCAGGCCGGTCCAGAAACTCAGGTGAAAGCCGAGGCGGGTCGGCCGCACCACACCGTGCAGCACGAACACCGGCGCCAGGCCGATGACCATGGTGCCGCTGATGGTGGTGGCCTTGAGTATGTCGGTGCCGGCCAGCATCGGCAGATTGCCGAGCACGGCGAACATCACCATGGCAGCTACGCCGACGCCGATGGACTTCTGCCCCAGATCGCGCCCGGCCAGCGCCGGCAGTTCACGCCCGGCCAGCTTGGCCAGACTGGAGAAGGTTGAATCCAGCGTCGAGCCGGCGGCCGAGACCATCACCACGGTCATCACCAGCAGGGCTACCACACCCATCGACTTGGCCAGTGCGGCCGGCACGTTATCCGAGGCGGCAATCCCGCTGAGGGTTGCATGCACGCCAATCAGGCTGAAGGCGAGAATCGCCAGAAAACCGAGAATGCCGGCGAGCACGAAGGACCGAAGCATGGTTTTCTCTTCGCTGATAAAACCACGATCGGTCAGTACCGGATCATGAAACGGATAGCTGAACAGCTGCAGCCCGGCCACCAGCAACAAGTCCACGCCGGCGTTCAGCGCCCAGTGGCTGGTACTGCCCAGCTCGGACAGGCTGTGACGCGGCAAAACCAGACCGAGCACCCAGAGCAGCGCGATGAGAAAGATTGCCGCCTGCGCCGCATCGGTGAGGATCGAGCTGCGCAGGCCGCCACGCAGGCTGTAGGCCAGGGTAACCGCAGTAAACAGCAGCGCCGCGCCGATGAACGCGGCACTGCCGGAATCACCGTAGTAGCCGCCGACCACCGCCGTGTTGCTCCACACCTCGTTGAACAGACGAATCAGGATTGCCGCGGTAAACGCCAGTGCCGCGGCTCGCCCGTAATGGGTGGTCAGAAAACTGACCAGTCCGGTGGCGCCGAAGCGCCGGCGCAGGCGGAAGATGACCAGCCCGGCCAGCGGAATCGACAGCCAGTAGGTGGCATACGCGAGGCCGCCAACCAGCCCGTAACTGGCCCCCAGATTGGCGGCATTGGTTACCGATTTGGCGAAAATCCAGCTGATGAAAATGCTTGAGGTCAGCAGCCAGGGGGCGGCGCTGCGGCCCTGGGCATCTTCGCCCTGAAAGAAGCCGCCGAGCGTCACTGCACGCGGCGACAGGGCATACATCAGCACACCGTAGAGCAGCAGAAAGCCCCAGAAAAACACCCCGAGCAGCGCGTTGTTATCCATCGGGTTATTCCTGCGCCTTGAGCGCGCCGGAGCAGCTTGAGCCTTGCCCTGCGGTGCAGGCAAAGCAGTGGTCACGGGTAATGATCGGGTTGCCGGCAAGGCTTTGCGCCTGCAGCAGATCGCGCAAATGGGCGCGCTCACGGCCGATCAGCGGCAACTCCAGCGGAAGATCGAGCATCTGGTTGAAATCGCAGTCGTACAGATAACCCTGCCAGTCGACACTCAGCAGATCCCGGCACATCACCTGTTCCAGGTTCTCCGCACGGTAGCTGTCACGCAACAGCTGCATGTAGCTGTTGAACTGGCCCTTGCTCACCAGGGTGCTGCCAAAGCGCGCAATCGGCAGATTGGTAATGGTCAGCAGGTGATTGAAGGCAATGCCAAAATCTTCCTGCAGATGCACTTTGTAGTCGGCCTCCAGCTGTGCCTGCGCTGGCGGCAGGCTCGGCCCTTGCGGGTTGTACACCAGATTGAGGATCAGCCCGCTGCCTTCCACGCCATAGCCCAGCGCATTGAGCTTCTGCAGGCCGATGATGCTGGCATCGAAGACGCCATCGCCACGCTGCTTGTCGACGTTATCCCGCGAGTAGCACGGTAACGAGGCGCTGATTTCCACGCCCTGCCCGGCAAGAAATCCGGCCAGATCTTCGTATCCCGGTTCACTGAGGATGGTCAGGTTGCAGCGGTCGATAACGCGCAAGCCTTCCGCCCGCGCATGACTGACCAGTTCACGAAAGCGCGGATGCATCTCCGGCGCACCACCGGTCAGATCCAGCGTGCCAACCGAGTGGCTATCGATCACCTGCAGCAACAGCGCCAGACTCTCGTCCGTCATCGCTTCGGTACGCGTCGGCCCGGCATTCACATGACAATGCAGGCAGCGCTGATTGCAACGGTAGGTAAGATTGACCTGCAACGCCTGCAGTTGCCCGCGTGCAATCTCGGGAAAGCGCAGTGTGTCGAGGAGTGGCAGCATTGCATGCATGTACGGGATTACCTTTGTGGAATGCCTTATGGAGCGTTGAAACAGGCTGGCGTTACAGATTTCCGGTAAAAATTCTGAATGCTGCCGTTGTGCGACGATTATATGGGCAGGCCCGGGCGACTGAGCCACAGGCTGCGCCCGCACATGCTGCCGGATGTAACAAAGCCGGCCTGGTGCTGTCTGTTACACCAGAAAGAACGTGAATAACCAACAACTGGAGTCAGGGTTTGACGGCAATACATGCACACCAGCACAACAGCAGCCAGGGAGCCGCACTGGTTCTGTTGTGCAAGCGTCCCGCACCCGGCCATTCCAAGCAGCGCCTGGCCGCGCAGATTGGCCAGCAACCGGCACTGCAGATTGCCGGACTGCTGCTCGACTGCGCACTGGAAGATCTGCAGCAATGGCCCGCTGCCAGAGTGCTGGCGCCTGATCACGCGCAACATCTGGCCTGGGCGCAGGCGCTCTGCCCGCAGGCGCGGGTGCTGGCACAAGGCGCAGGCAATCTCGGCCAACGCCTGAACGATCTGGACCAGCGCCTGCGCGCACTTGGCCACCGGCAACTGCTGTTCATCGGCAGCGATGCGCCGGCCCTGCAGGTCAGCGACTTGGCGCGGGTGACAGCCGCGCTGGAAAACGCCGACACGGTGCTGCTGGCTGCCCGCGATGGTGGCGTGGTGCTGATGGCGTCGAATCTTGCCTGGCCCGATCTCAGCCAGCTGCCCTGGAGTACCGCGCAACTGGGCCAGGCACTGGCCGACTGTTGCCGGGACGCCGGCCACAGCGTACAGATCGCGGGCGAGCTGTTTGATATTGATCATCAGCAAGACCTGTTGCTGCTGGCCGACGCACTGCACGCCGAGCAGCGGCCGGCGCGGGTGAAGTTGCGCAACCACCTGGCGGCAGCGGGAATGGCCCGGCATGACTGAAGCCGCGATCAGCCTGATCATTCCCTGCTACCGCGACGAAGCCTGTCTCGCCGCCCTGCTGGCCAGCCTGCGCCAGCTGCCGTCTGCGACGGTGGCCGACCTGCAGATCATCGTCGTCGACGGGGCAAGCAACCCGGCCTGCCGCGAACTGTGCCAGCAGTACGATGCCCTGTGGCTGGCCGCTGCACCCTGCCGCGGTGAACAGCTGCGGCTCGGTGCGGCTCAGGCTGCCAATCCCCTGTTGTGGTTTCTGCACGCCGATGCGCAGCTAGAAGGCGATCCGCTGCCGGCGCTCCGCGCAGCGCTCAACAGCGGCGCAACGGGCGCTTACTTTGCCTTCCGCTTTGCCGGCCCCGGCTGCTGGCAGGGCCGTCTGATCGAACGCCTGACCAACTGGCGCACGCGTTGCGGCATTCCCTACGGCGATCAGGGATTGTTCGTCCGCGCTGCTGCCTATCAGCAGGCCGGACAGCACAGTCCGTGGCCATTGTTCGAAGAAGTCGAGTTGATCAGAGGGTTGCGCAGACAGGGGGCGCTGGTTCAGCTCAAGCAGGGCCTGCGGGTGGATCCAAGGCGCTGGCAGCGTGATGGCTGGTGGTGGCGCTCCCTGCGCAACCGCCTGTTTGCCCTGGCGCACCGGCTCGGCGTGCCGGCCAGCGTACTGGCCCGGCGCTATGCATCGGCGGCATCGGGCCGGAAGCACAAATAAAAACACCGGCTTGCTGCTGCAAGCCGGTGCTGATAGCTGGTTCAAGCCTTGCGGCGAGTAACTGCGTTACTCGTAGGCGAAGATCTTGTTCCAGTCGTTCTTCATGCTGATAACAGTCCAGCCTCTTTGCTTGGCTTCCTGCATCAGTGCATCACTGAAAGTACCTATCTTCGAGTCCGGACCGTAGCTGTATTCACGCACTGCGTCGTCGTGATGCACCAGCATCATCAGGCTCGCTCCGTCACCGGCCTGGGTCCACTCGAGCATCTGCTGGTCACCGGTGGAGTTACCGAACGCAGCCACCGGGCGGCGGCCAATGTGTTCGTTGATACCGATCGGCTTGCCGGTCTTGTCGTCGATGAAGTTGATTTCCGGCAGCCTGACCAGTGCCGGTTTGCCGTTGCGAGTCTCGAATTTGGTCTTGATGCTGCTGCCGACCACTTGCTCAGGCGGGATGCCGTAGACCTTCTCGGTCCAGGGACGCATGAACTCGATACCGCCGCCGGATACGATGAAAGTCTTGTAGCCGTTGGCACGCATATAGGCCAGCAACTCAACCATGGGCTGGTAGACCATTTCGGTGAAAAGCTTGCCGGTCTTCGGATGCTTGGCGGTAGCCAGCCAGTCCTTGACGGTTTTCTCGAACTCCGCGGTGGTCATGTCGGCGTGGGTTGCCATGACGACTTCAAGAATCGCCTTGTCACCACCGGCCAGGGCACCTTTCAGGTCGCCCTTGAGCAATGAAGCGAAGGGTTCCTGGCCTTTCCACTCGGGATGCTGCGGTGCCAGGGTCTTCACCCGATCCAGTGCAAACAGCAGCTGGACGTACATTGGCTGTTCAACCCACAAGGTACCGTCGTTATCAAAAGTCGCGATGCGCTCGGAGGGCTCTACATATTTTGCGCTGTTCTTGTCCGTGGTTTCCTGCACGAACTTGACGATGGCCTGCTTGGTCGGGCCTTCGTTCCAGGAAGGCAACGGATCGCTTGCATGGGCAAACGCGCTCAGGGCACACAGGGCACCCAGCGCAAGGCCGCGCAGGGTGTTGGGTAGGGTTATCATCATGCTTGCTCCTTGCTTGAAAAAGGCGCCTCCGTTTGCACAGGGGCGCCATACTGCAAAGCTTGTGACCTTGTCTGGCCGCAGCCAGGCAAGGTCACAGCGGGTTAGTTACCGGTTGGCAATGGCAGGTTCACGCCATCCTGAGCCAACTGCTCACGCACCCACTTGAACTTCTGGTAGTTGGTAATCGTGATCGGTCCGGTGTAAGTCTCGCTCTGCAGCTTGCGCGGCGGATACTCGACATAGGTCTTCATCAGCTTTTTGATGGCTGCGCTGATGGTAACCAGGGTCCAGGTGCGCTCGGTGTAGTTGTTCATGAAGATGTCGTAGCGCTCCTGCGGGTCCTGCCACAGGTCGAACACCTGCGGCACGGTAGCGGCATACTTCTCCGCGCCTTTCCAGCCGAGGTTGCTGTCGACAGCCAGACCACCGGTCTGCGCACCATCATCACCACGCAGGTTGAATACGGCCTTGTAGTTACCCACACGGGCTGCGCCGGGGCTCAGCTCGTTTTCGGTAAAGTAGAACCATTCGTTGCGCGGGTTCTTGCCGGTGCCCAACAGGACCGGGGTGATATCGTAGCTGTCAAAGATGATCGGCTGGCCTTCACGATCCTTGGTTGGCAGTTTTACCCCGGCAACCGAGGCAAAGGTTGCCATCAGATCAAGACCACCGACGATGTCGTGGTTCTTCGAGTTGGGCTTGATTTTGCCTGGCCATACCGCGATGGCAGGAACGCGGTTGCCGCCTTCACGGTCAGTACCCTTGGTGCCACGGAACGGGGTGTAGCCGGCGTCCGGATAGACGTCCTGCCATGCGCCGTTGTCAGTGGTGTAGACCACCAGGGTGTTCTTATCCAGGCCCAGCTCCTTCAGCTTGTCCATCACCCGGCCGATGCGGGTATCGAGCTCCACCACCGAGTCGGCGTATTTGCTCTTGGACAGTGACTTGTGCTCGAACTCCGGTGCCGGCAGGTTCGGCTGGTGCACCTTCATGAAGTTGACGTTGATGAAGAACGGGGTATCCGGCTGCTTGGCGGCATCTTCAAGAAACTCCAGTGCGGCCTTTTCGACATACTCGTCGAAGTAGGGAATGCCCACCACACCCTTCGGATAGTTGACGCCATGCAGGGTGACGTTCTTGCCCGGCTCGTTGACGTACTGACCGTTGATCTTGAAGTCCTCGACCGGCTTCTCGCCAGCCTTGCCCGACAGCGAACCCTTGGTCACTTTCTGGAACATGGCACGCAGGTCTTCCGGCATGTCCGGGAACCAGGTCGGGTCCGCATAGGTATAGGCGTTGAGGTGATAGAGGCCGACGTACTTCATTTCGTCGTAACCCTGAGCATTGGGCAGTGCATAGTCTGCCTCACCCAGGTGCCACTTGCCGGTGAAGTAGGTGTGGTAACCACCCTGCTTGAGCACCGAGGCCAGGGTCCACTCGGCAGCCGGCAGACCGCCACCCTGGCCCTGGAAGGCCACCGTGGTCATACCGCTGCGGTTGGGGATGCGCCCGGTCTGCATGGCTGCACGGCCAGGCGTACAGCTCGGCTGGGCATAGAACGAGAACATGGTCATGCCCTCGTTGGCCATCTTGTCAATGCTCGGGGTAGGCATGCCGCGGCCTTCACCACCGCCATAAGGACCCAGATCGCCGTAGCCGGTATCGTCAGAGACGATGAACAGAATGTTGGGCTTTTCGGCTGCCAGGGCAACGCCCGGGGCAATGCCGATCATCAATGCGGCCAAGGCCGCTGAAATCAGGTTTCGTTTTTTACTCATGTCATCCTCCAGTTTTCCGATCCCCGCTGAAGCTGTTTCCAGCTACTTTTTTGCTTTGACTCAACGGATCAGGGCTTAAATTGTTCCTTCAAAATTTCCGACTTGCTGATGAGCACTCCACGTTACGCTGCTTGTGTGACACTTCGACTTCCAGCAGACCCCTGCGATGCTTGGCTTTTCAGCGGCATGAAGCAGGCCACTGAAAAACCTGAAGGCGGCTGACAACCCGCCATTAAGCAGTTTGTCAGTAAGAGTTTTCATGGCTAATCCCTTGCGGATTTCATGCCGATTGGTGTCATTCTTGTTTTACACTGGCGTTAACAGCACGATAGAAGTAGCAGCTCAGCTACGATATTTCAAATAGCCAAAATAAAACTTTTTGATAACCATTCAGTTATGCTTTTTAATAAAGTTCGCCTGCAACATCTGCTCAGTATTGCCGAACATGCGCATTTTGGCCGGGCCGCTGCGGCTCTGAATATTTCCCAGCCGGCACTGAGCAAAAGCATTAAAAGCCTGGAGACCGACCTGGGTTTCCAGCTGCTCGAGCGCAGCCGAAAAGGCACCGCTCTGACGGTATTCGGTGAGCTGGTTGTGCGTCATGGCGCGCTATTGATTCAAGCGCAAAGCGAACTACTGCGCGAACTGCACTTGTTGTCCGATCTTGAAATCGGGTCGTTAAGGGTGGCGCTTGGCCCTTACCCCAGCGTGATTTCCGGTTATGAGGCTGCGGGCAAGGTATTGGCGCTGTATCCCAAGCTGAAAGTTTCCCTGCGGGTGGGTTGCTGGAAAGAAGTCGCCCGACTGGTTCTCGATCGGGAGGCCGATATCGGCGTGGCAGAACTGAGCCTGGTTAGCGATGACAGCCGCTTTGTCACCGAGCTGGTTGGTCAGCACCAGGGGCGTTTTCTCTGCCGCCCCGGGCACCCGTTGCTTGGCAAGGGTGCCGTGCCGATGTCGGCGCTGTTTGATTTTCCCTGGATCAATACCCGCCTGCCCAAACGCTGCACAGCGGACTTTCCGCGCGAGCCGACTGCTGCAGGTTCATTCGATCCGCGCACGGGCGAGTTCGTGCCATCGACCGAATTTGATACGCCGATCCAGTTGGCTAAATTGATATCAAACACCGACGCTGTGACTTTTTCGAGCTTGGGGCTGGTGGAGGCAGAATTGAAGGCAGGGTTATTAGTACCTATTCCGGGAATTGCTCTGACTGGCAATTACGGCTTCATTTACTTGCAGAATCGACCGTTATCTCCAGCTACCCTGACCTATATGAAAGCAATACGCTGTGTCGAGAAGGCTTATTGCCTGCGTGAACAACGGCTGGAGAAAAAGTACCAGGCGCTGCTCCAGGTGCCTGATGGCAATCAGCAATAAATCTGCAGTTCCACGAGTTCTGCTCGATCCCCACTAACGCTATTGCCAGCTGCTCTTGCCTTCAGCTTTTCAACCGCTTCACCAGCACCACGCATCCGCCGCGAGTTTCCTGCACCCGGAAGCGACCTTACGGAGTAGCCATGCGATCCCTGTTGCTAGCGTTCATCCTGTGCCTTGGCAGCAGCACCCTGCATGCCGGAAGCCGTTTCGATGACAGCCACGGTCAGTGGACGGCGTTACTGCAAAAGCATGTGCAGTGGTTTGACCAGGGCACGGCCAGCGCCGTCGACTATCCGGGCTTTCAGGCCGATCAGGCGCAGCTGCAGGCTTATCTGGACGGTCTGTCGGCGGTGACTGCGGCGCAATACCGGCAGTGGTCACGCGCGCAGCAACTGGCTTTCCTGATCAATGCCTACAACGCCTTTACCGTGCAACTGATCCTCGCGCATTACCCGCTTGAATCGATCAAGCAGATTGGCGGACTGTTCAGCAATGCCTGGCGGCAATCCTTCATCCCGCTGCTGGGCCAGACCCTGACCCTGGACGACATCGAACACGGCATGATCCGCCAGACCGGCGTATTCGATGATCCGCGCATCCACTTCGCGGTGAACTGCGCCTCCATCGGCTGCCCTGCCCTGCGCAACGAGGCGTTTGTTGCCAGCCGGCTCGACGCCCAGCTGCAAGACAGCCAGCAACGCTTTCTCCGCGATCGCAGCCGCAACCGCTATGACCCGCAACGCAAACGCTTTGTCGTCTCGAAGATTTTCCAGTGGTATGGCGAGGACTTCGACAAACGCTGGGGCTCGCTGGAACGCTACCTGCAACAGCACGCAGACAGCCTGGCCAACCCGGCAGAACTGGAGCGCGCCAGGCAGACCGATGAAGTTGCCTTTGGCTTCTACGACTGGAATCTCAATCAGCGCACAAGCGCAACACAGCAGTAGCTATCAGGCACCCAGCAACAGCCGCAGCAGCAGAAAGGACAGCAGCCCGAGCGGGCCGAACATCAGGGTCAGTACGTAGCACGGCAGCAGCCAGCCATGACTGATCCCCGCCAGAGCGCCTTCCTGGCGGATATACAGGCCGACCATCAGATCGAACACCAGAATATGTACCCAGCAAGCCAGCGCAGCCGTCGGGTTGCGCATCAGTGCCAGCACACCGTTGAGCGTGAAAAAACCCGGACGGCCAGTACCCGGCTCGCCTTTTTGCGTCAATGCTGCCTTCAACACCCAGGCATAGATACCGATTAGCAACAGCACGCTGGTGGCCAGCACCAGGCTTTCCGTGTGCGCCCAGCCGGGTAATAAAACCAGCAGCAGCCAGCCACCGAGGGCGGCGAGGCTGGCAATCCTGAATAGCGCGGCAAGGGCAGGCATGGCGGTAACTCCAGACGGGTTCAGCGCACAGTAATCCCGCTGTGCTGCGTTTGATAGCTGACAAAACCGCCTGAATAGGCAACCATCAGGCAACAAGCTACCCGGCAACGGTTTCGCCCACGGCTTTACTTGTCCGGGATTGAGGCAGCTGACTGGCCCCGGGATTTTCCGCTGGTTGTTGCCAGCCCGTTTAGCCGGGTAGGCGTAGGCTGGGCTTCAGCCCACCACCTACCCGCACTGCAGTATTTGCCGGGCTGCAGCCCAGCCTGCCGGAGCAAAGCGTAGACTGACACTTGCGCTCCCAGACCAACCGCATATTTTTCGAGTTTTCCGTATGACTGATCCAGCAATCCAGACGCCACCGCCCGCAAGCCCTGCCGCCCAGACCCGCAGCTGGCTGCACTGGCTGCCCGGCCTGCTGATGCTCAAAAACTACCGCCTCGACTGGTTGCCGCGGGATCTGGCCGCCGGACTGGTGCTGACCACCATGCTGGTACCGGTCGGTATTGCCTACGCAGAAGCCTCCGGCGTACCGGGTATTTACGGCCTCTACGCGACCATCGTGCCGCTGCTGGCTTACGCGCTGTTCGGCCCCAGCCGGATTCTCGTGCTTGGCCCGGATTCCGCCCTGGCTGCAGTGATTCTGGCGGTAGTGCTGCCGCTCTCGGGCGGCGATCCGGCCCGGGCGATTCTGCTCGCCAGCATGATGGCGCTGGTGTCCGGCCTGTTCTGTGTACTGGCCGGCTTGCTCAAGCTGGGTTTTATCACCGAACTGCTGTCCAAACCGATCCGCTATGGCTACATGAACGGCATTGCCCTGACCGTGCTGATCAGCCAGCTGCCGAAGATGTTCGGCATCAGCATCGACAGCGATGGCCCCTTGAACAACCTGTGGAGCCTCGGTCAGGCAATTCTTGCCGGCCAGACCCACTGGTACAGTTTCCTGGTGGGCGCCGGCTGTCTGCTGGTGATCCTGCGTCTGGCGCGCTATGAACGCGTGCCGGGCATCCTGATTGCGATCATCCTGGTTACCCTGGCAGTCAGTTTCTTCAGTCTGGACAGCGCCGGCGTCAAGGTCCTGGGTCAGGTACCGCAAGGCCTGCCGTCCTTTGTCCTGCCGTGGCTGAGTGGCGTGGATCTGCTGCAGGTTCTGCTCGGTGGGATTGCCGTGGCGCTGGTGTCGTTTGCCGATACCAGCGTGCTTTCGCGCACCTATGCCGCGCGCACCCGCAGCCCGGTCGATCCCAATCAGGAAATGATCGGTCTGGGTGCCGCCAACCTGGCCACCGCGTTCTTTCAGGGTTTCCCGATCAGCAGCAGCTCCTCGCGCACCCCGGTGGCCGAAGCGGCCGGCTCCAAGACCCAGATGACCGGCGTGTTCGGTGCGCTGGCCGTGGCCGCCTTGCTGGTGTTTGCACCAAACCTGATGGAATACGTACCCAACAGCGCGCTGGCGGCGGTGGTGATTGCTGCCGCCATCGGCCTGTTCGAGTTCACCGACCTGCGGCGCATCTACCGCATCCAGCAATGGGAGTTCTGGCTGTCGATGGCCTGCTGCGTCGGCGTTGCCGTATTCGGGGCCGTTCCCGGCATCGCGCTGGCCGTCGGTCTGGCCGTGATCGAGTTTCTCTGGGACGGCTGGCGCCCGCACTTTGCCGTGCTCGGCCGGGCCACCGGTATCCGTGGCTTCCACGACATCCAGCGCTATCCGGATGCGCGACTGGTGCCCGGTCTGTTGCTGTTCCGCTGGGACGCCCCGCTGTTCTTCGCCAATGCCGAACTGTTCCAGCAGATCCTGCTGCAGGCCATCGAAAATTCGCCGCAGCCGGTCAAACGTGTGGTGGTGGCCGCCGAACCGGTGACCAGTATCGACGTGACCTCCGGCGACATGCTCGCCGAGCTGGCACAGACGCTGCACGCGCGCCAGATCGAGCTGCACTTTGCCGAAATGAAAGACCCGGTGAAGGACAAGCTGGTGCAATTCGAGCTGGTGGAAACCCTCGGTGCCAACATCCTGCATCCCACCGTCGGTGCTGCGGTGGATCAGTATCTGACCGATCACAAGGTGGAGTGGACGCCGTAAACGGTCGACAGACCGGCACCCGCTGCGCAAAATCAGCACCCCGCGACTGCAACCACACCAAGGCCAGCCCATGTCTGCTGCACCCGATTCAGCCTCCTCCGCGCCAGTCGATGACCGCGCGCGCTTTCTGGCGCAGCTGGACACCTGCCTGACCCAGAACACCCTGGTCAAGCTGGTGCTGTCGAAATACCGTGGCGAAGAGGCCGAACTGCAACGCGTGGTGGCCCGCCCGGTGAGCGTCAAGGGTCAGCCCTGCCTGACCTTCGTCTACAGCTACAAGACCCGCGACATCACCAAAAACCTGCCGCTGGCAGAGGCTTTCGAACAGGTCAGCGCGTGGCTGCCGGCAGCCTTCAAGAATGCCCATCTGCTCTCGCTCACCGAAGAGCTGCAACTGACCTTCAGCAAGAAGGACAAAGCGCAGCTGTTCACCGGCAAGACCGTGCAGCGCGAAGCGCCCAGCGCCGAACACAACCGCGAGAAAAAGCGCTATCTGGAACTGAGCCGACCGTTTCTGACTGACCTTGGCGTGACCAACAGCCAGCAGCAACTGATCCCGGCCATGGCGCGCAAATGGAAGCAGATCAACAAGTTCATCGAAGTGTTCTCCCATGCCCTGAACAGTTCTGTGCTGCGTGAAGACCAGCCGCTGCACGCGGTCGACTTCGGTTCGGGCAAGGGTTACCTGACCTTCGCCCTGCATGACTACCTGCGCAACAGCCTCGGCCTCGACGCACAGGTTCGCGGGGTGGAACTGCGCGAAGACATGGTGAGCCTGTGCAACGCGGCGGCGGCCAAACTCGAGCAGCCCGGACTGCTGTTCCAGCACGGTGATGTGCGCACCTACACGCCCGAGCGGATCGACATCATGATCGCCCTGCACGCCTGCGATGTGGCCACCGATTACGCGATCCACCTGGGCATCCGCAGCAATGCGGCGATCATCATGTGCTCGCCCTGCTGTCACAAACAGATCCGCCCGCAGATGCACACCCCGGCCATCCTCAAGCCGATGCTCAGCTACGGCGTTCACCTCGGCCAGGAAGCCGAGATGGTCACCGACAGCCTGCGCGCCCTGCTGCTGGAAGCCTGCGGCTACCAGACCAAGGTGTTCGAATTCGTCTCGCTGGAGCACACCAACAAGAACAAGATGATCCTCGCGGTGAAGCGCGCCGAACCGGTCGACCCCGCCGAACTGCTGGAGAAGATCGGTGCGATCAAGGCATTTTATGGCATTCAGGAACAGTGCCTGGAAAGCCTGCTGCAGGCGGATGGAAGGATTTGAGATTATGGCTGGGCGGATTGGTAATCCGTTTTGATCGTTCCCACGCTCCCGCGTGGGAATGCCTCCCTCGACGCTCCAACGTCTGCGAGCCAGGCTCCCGCGCAGGAGCATGGGAACCATCGGAACGGCGTGCTTGAGTTCAGCGCTTTCCTCAGCTTCGGGCTACAGGTTGCGCCCCGCCGGGCGCCTTACTTTTCTTTGCTTGTGCAAAGCAAAGTAAGCAAAAGAAACACACCCCGGCATCCGGGTCGCGCTGCGCGCGACTTCCCTCGCTGCGGCACCGTTCCGAGGGTCGTCTCGAAGGGCCATCCATGGCCCATCGTTCCTCATTTGGCATCCATGCCAAATGCCCCTCTGCACGGCACCTGCGTTCGGCCTCCTGATGGGGACTGATCGCCAGCCGAACTATCGTGTGGGGCGTACTCGCCACTGGCAGTACGCCGCCAGCAAGCGGGTGCGGCTGAAATGGTGGGCTGCTCGCTTTGCTCGCGAGGCCGCCCTAAGAGTCATCGGCTGGCACGAACCAACTATCCCGTCAGAAGGGTGAGTGGAATCGGTGTGCAAGGGGTTGAGCGGCAGGGATGCCGCGAGAGCTGCGATGGGCCAGGGACGGCCCTTCGCAGCGGGCCCCTGGAATGGCGATGGAGCGAACGTACCCGGAACGTAGCGAAGCGAAGTGATGGGCCGTATGTCGGGTGCGTTTCTTCTTGGTTACTTCTTCTTGCCGCATAGCAAGAAGAAGTAACTCGCCGTGCAAAGCGAAACCTGTAGCCGTGTGCCGAGGAAGGCGCCAAGGGCTGGCTCAAAGTTCGTGCCAGTCTCAAAAACCACAACGGATTACCAATCCGCCGCTATTCCACCCGCTCCTTCAATGCCTGCAACGCCGCATTGAATTTGCCCTCGATCACTTTGTGAAAAACGCCCCCCAGCCCGGGGACTTTCGAGCGGTAGCGGATGATCCAGTCAACACGGGTCAGATCCTTTTCGGCAGTCAGTTGCACATGTCCCCAGTAACCGACAAAAGGCGAGCCCTCGAGGATGCGATAACGGTAGCCCTGCCCCGGAATCCACTCGGTGATCTGCTCGCGGATGGTGCCTACCGGGGAGCTGACCACGCGCTCGGCGAAGCGCCCGTTGGGTTCTTTCAGGCCGGGTTTATCCAGACGCACCTGGCCCAGACCGGACCACTCGCTGAGCCCCTCATGGTCACCGAGCTCGGCAAACAGCCGTTCCGGAGTGGCGGCGATCTTGATCGAGCATTCCACGCGCTGGTTATCCAGCTCCGGGCGTTCATCCATGCGCGTCGGCACAAAGCCGAAGGCCTTGTGTGCCCAGCCCGGTTTGGCCCACATAAATTCGTAGGAGAAGCCCAGCGGGTCATCCACATAGACACAGCCAACCAGCTTCATATCCAGCACCTTGGGCGTGGTGGCCACAGCGCCATGCTCTTGCGCCTGGGCAAGCTGGGCGTAGACGCCCTTGCCGCTTTGCGGATCGCCAAAGCAGATGTTCAGGATGCCCTGGTCACACAAGCGGTAATCCTCCGGCAGGGGTTTGCCCCTGGGTTTCAGGTACTGCACGATTTCCAGCAAGATGGTTTCGTTATCGCTGCCACCGATAAACAGCTTGCGCTGGCAGCGCGCCCCCTCCAGCCCCCACAGCGCCTCATGCTCGTCGCTGTGCAGCTGCTCCGGCAGCTCGTACATGCCCAGCGCCTTGGTAACGAACTCCACCGACTTGTGCATGTCCGGCGTGGACATGGTCGCGGTACGGATCGCCACCGGGCAATCCAGACGGCCGACGCCTGATTTATCGGGCAGCGGGTCGTCCTCCATCAACTCGACGTAAACACCATCCGGGTTGCGCACACAAACCCGGCGCTTGCCCTCTTCGCCAATCGGCGGTGTGAGTGGCCGGGTGCCGATCAGCTCAAGCTGCGCCAGCGCGGCATCGAAATCCTCCACCCAGATGCCGCAGCGGGTGTAGCCGATATTGTTGGGCAGGTAGTCATCGGCCATCAGTTTGGAATTGGGTTTTTCATACTGGAACATTTCCAGCTGTGCCCAGTCGTTACGGCCGACCATGCACCAGCAGGTCATTGCCAGGCCGGGTATCTTTTGCACCAGGCCATCCGAAAGTGGCGGGCGAAACAGCAGACGGTTGCCGCCAGCCGGCAGAAACCCGAGACCTTCGCGCCACCAGGCCTCGGTGCGACGCAGATCGATCACGGCAAAGGCTATCTGGTTGAACGGTATGCTGACGATGGACATGCTGGCGATCTCTCACGCTGAAATTTTGAACGGGTTACACATTAACAGTAGCAAAGGGTTGAAACTACCGGTTCAACGCGGCTTTCAAGCCGCTAGACTGAGGCGCTGGCAGCAACGCCGGCCACGCCCTCGAACAGGACAGTGCATGCGCAACACATACGATTACATCATCATAGGCGCCGGTACCGCCGGCTGCCTGCTGGCCAACCGTTTGAGTGCCGATCCGTCCAGACGCGTGCTGCTGCTGGAAGCCGGCGCAGCCGACAACTACCACTGGATCCATATTCCGGTGGGCTACCTGCATTGCATCGGCAACCCGCGCACCGACTGGCTGTACCAGACCGAGCCGGATGCCGGCCTGAATGGCCGCAGCCTGCGCTACCCGCGCGGCAAGACGCTGGGTGGCTGCAGCAGCATCAACGGCATGATCTACATGCGCGGCCAGTCGCGCGACTATGACCGCTGGGCCGAGCTGACCGGCGACAGCAGCTGGAGCTGGCAACAGTCGCTGCCATTCTTCATGCAGCACGAGGATCACTACAAGGGCGCCAGCGCGCTGCACGGTGCCGGTGGCGAATGGCGCATCGAGAAACAGCGGTTGCGCTGGGATGTGCTGGATGCCTTTGCCGAGGCGGCCACCCAGGCCGGCATTCCGGCCACGGACGACTTCAACCGTGGCAACAACGAAGGCGTCGGCTACTTCGAGGTCAACCAGAAGGCCGGCTGGCGCTGGAATACCGCCAAGGCCTTTCTGCGCCCGACCTGCATGCAGCGACCCAATTTCACCCTGATGACCAACGTCCAGGTCAGCAAATTGCTCTTCGAAAACACGTCTGAGGGTGCTACCCGCTGCAGCGGTGTGCAGCTGTGCAAGGACGGTCAGATGATCAGCATGAATGCCGCGCGCGAAGTGCTGCTCAGCGCCGGCTCGATCGGCTCGCCACAGCTGCTGGAACTCTCCGGCGTTGGCGCCGCAGAGCGCCTGCAGGCCCTTGGCATCCCGCTGGTAAAAGACCTGCCCGGCGTCGGCGAAAACCTGCAGGACCACCTGCAGATCCGCGCCGTGTTCCGCGTAAAAAACACCCGCACGCTGAATACCCGTGCCAGCTCGCTGTGGGGCAAGGCGCTGATCGGCCTGGAGTACCTGCTCAAGCGCAGCGGTCCGATGAGCATGGCGCCCAGCCAGCTCGGCGCCTTTACCCGCAGCGATCCGAGCCAGCCGTGGCCGAACCTGGAGTACCACGTACAGCCATTGAGTCTGGAAGCCTTCGGCCAGCCGCTGCACGACTTCGATGCGATCACCGCCAGCGTGTGCAACCTCAACCCGAGCAGCCGTGGCAGCGTGCATATCCGCAGCGTCGATTACCGCGTAGCCCCGGCAATTGCGCCGAACTACCTGAGCACCGCCGAAGACCGCAAGATCGCCGCCGACTCGCTGCGCGTGACCCGGCAGATCATCGCCCAGCCGGCGCTGCAGAAATTCCAGCCGGAAGAATTCAGACCCGGCGTGCAGTTCCAGTCAGACGAGGAACTGGCACAACTGGCCGGCGACATTGCCACGACCATCTTCCACCCGGTCGGCACCACGAAGATGGGCCGCCGCGATGATCCGCTGGCCGTGGTTGACTCGCGGCTGAAGGTCATCGGCATCCACGGCCTGCGCGTGGTGGATGCCGGGGTGATGCCGCTGATCACCAGCGGCAACACCAACTCGCCAACCCTGATGATCGCCGAGCGTGCGGCCAGCTGGATTATCCAGGACGCGCTGGTCTAGCAATCTGCCCGACGACGGCTTACTGGTCTACGCTGAAGTTAGGTAGCCAGAACTTGCGCGCGCCTGCCAACGGGCTGCCGTGGAGTCGCCCGTGACCTGCTCAGCGATTCGCCACATGCTCTTTGCATTGAGCCAGCTGCTCTGCGCGGCGGCTCTGGCTGCGGCCCCGGCCCCGGTGGTGCAACTGCAGATTGACGGCGCGATCGGCCCCGCCAGTGCCGACTATGCAATACGCGGTCTGGGCCACGCGCAGGAACTGGGCGCGCAGCTGGTGGTTATCACCATCGATACCCCGGGCGGTCTGGACAGCTCGATGCGCGACATCATCAAGGCCATTCTCGCCAGCCCGCTGCCGGTGGCCAGTTATGTGGCGCCAAGCGGGGCCCGGGCGGCCAGTGCCGGCACCTATATCCTCTACGCCAGCCACATCGCGGCAATGGCACCTGGCACCAACCTGGGTGCGGCCACCCCGGTGGAGCTTGGTGGCCCGCCCGGCACCCCTGCCCCACCCGGTGATGAACCCAGCCAGCCCGGTCCGGAAGAATCAGGTAAACCGGCGCCGGCCGCCAGCGACAGCCTGAGCAAAAAACAGGTCAACGATGCCGCCGCTTACATCCGCAGCCTGGCACAGTTACGCGGGCGCAATGCCGAATGGGCCGAGCAAGCCGTGCGTGAGGCGGTCAGCCTGGCCGCCGGAGAAGCACTCAAGCTCAACGTGATCAACTATGTCGCCAGTGATCTGCACGACCTGCTCAAGCAACTCGACGGCAAGCGGATCGCGACCGCCAGCGGCGAAATCCGCTTACAGCCGAGCACGGCCATGCTGATCAACCTTGAGCCGGATTGGCGCACACGGTTGCTGACTGTGATCACCAACCCCAGCGTGGCGTTGTTGCTGATGACCATCGGCATCTACGGGCTGATCCTCGAATTCGCCAACCCGGGCAGTCTGGTCGGCGGTGTGCTGGGCGGTATCTGCCTGCTGGTCGGGCTTTATGCCCTGCAATTACTGCCACTGAACTACGCCGGCATGGTGCTGATCATGCTGGGGTTTGCCTTTATTGCCGCCGAAGCCTTTCTACCCAGTTTCGGCATCCTCGGCATTGGTGGTGTCCTGAGTTTCGGCATCGGCGCCCTGATTCTGATTGATACCGAGGTGCCCAACTTCGGCATACCGCTGCCCTTGATTATCAGCCTGGCGACCTTTAGCGGGTTGCTGGTGTTCGCCATCGTCAGCATGGCGCTGCGTGCCCGACGACAGCAGCTGGTCGGCGGCGATCAGGAGCTGATCGGCAGCCTGGCACGCATCGAAGCAGTGCAGACCGACGACCCCCTGCGTGGCTGGCTATCGCTGCAAGGCGAACGCTGGCAAGTGATCAGCCAGGCTCCATTGCAACCTGGCGCTGCGGTGCGGGTGCTGGCACGTCAGGGTTTACTGTTGGAAGTTGCAGTTTCACAGACTGCAGTAACCAGGGAGAACGATCATGAGCATTGAACTGAATTTCATCATCATCGCGGTACTGCTGCTCACTCTGCTGATCTCCACCTTTCGCATCCTGCGCGAGTACCAGCGCGGCGTAGTCTTCCAGCTCGGGCGCTTCTGGAAGGTCAAGGGACCCGGGCTGATCCTGGTCATCCCCGGTCTGCAACAAATGGTCCGCGTCGACCTGCGCACCGTCGTGCTGGATGTACCGACCCAGGACGTGATTTCCCGCGACAATGTTTCGGTCAAGGTCAATGCGGTGATTTACTTTCGCGTGCTCGATCCGCAGAAGGCGATCATTCAGGTCGAGGACTTCCTTGCCGCCACCAGCCAGTTATCCCAGACCACCTTGCGTGCCGTGCTTGGCAAGCATGAACTGGATGAGATTCTGGCCGAGCGCGAACGGCTGAACACCGATATCCAGCAGGTGCTGGATGCACAGACCGACGCCTGGGGCATCAAGGTGGCGAATGTCGAGATCAAGCATGTCGATCTCGATGAATCGATGATCCGCGCCATTGCCAAACAGGCCGAGGCCGAGCGCGAGCGGCGGGCCAAGGTGATCCATGCCGAAGGCGAACTGCAGGCCTCGGAAAAGCTCATGCAGGCCGCCGAGATGCTCAGCCGGCAACCGGGCGCCATGCAACTGCGCTACATGCAGACGCTGAGCAATATTGCCGGCGACAAAGCCTCGACCATTGTCTTCCCGTTGCCGATCGAGCTGTTGCAGGGGCTCATTGAACCAAAGCGCTAGCCTCACGGGTGGTTAGCATGCGCGCTCAAGTTCAGATGCCCCAAGCTTGGGGACAAATTGCTGAAGGCAGCGGCCCGGTTTGGTGGCCGGCTGTTGCTGGCCGATTCCATTCGAGCCTCGCCGCGTCCACTTTGCAGATGCCTGCTTGCCCTGGAATCAAGTTGCTGTGGGCAACGGCTCAGCTGCAGAGTTGCAAAATGGCCGGAAATGCAAGATTTCTCCATGCCGGCGAGTGCTAGATTGCCAGTATTGGAGGAAGCATTGCGGTGTGGGTGATGCGACCTGTCCATGCACGAGTCTGGCCTGCTGAAACACGCCTGCACCAGACCTGACGGCCAGACGAAATTGAGCTGGCTGCGTAGAACGACACAGCAATACATCGAGGACCGCAAACAATGAAAAAGCCCAATCCGAATTTCAAACTTGCCGCATTGCTCGGCAGCCTCCTGCTGGCGCTGGCCGTGCAACCGGCCGTGGCCGAGGAAACCGGCGCTGTCGTTCCTTCGGTCCTGACCGACGGCGTCAACGCCAAATCAGGGCGTGTCGATAACATGCACATGACACGCTATGTCGAGTTCTTCCTCGCAGCTCCCGACCCCAAGAGCAAAAAACTGGTGGCCGCCTGCTTCAACACCATGTTCACGCCCAAGGGCATCCCCCCTTCGAGAGATACCGCTCCGCAAAAGCTGGTAGAAGGCCTTGATTTCAGCAAGATCAAGAGCGAATTCGGCGTCATCGGCGCCTCCCTCAACGGCCCGAAACTGTGGTCGCCCGACTGGACCGATATCGAAATCGGCAAGGTACAGACCTTCAATGGCATCGAAGCCGCATGGGTGGCCCAGCTCAACATGGAGGAAGGCAATCGCGATGTGGACAAGAGCATCCCCTACAAGCCGGTAACCATCGCCCGCAAGAGCGCGCTGGGCTGGAACAAGGGCACCAAAGTCCTGCTGCTCGATGATGCCGATGGCAACACCTGGATCCTCAAGGGATTCCAGTTGGGCATCCATCCCAAACATACCTACGAGGAATTTGTCGCTGCCGGCCAGAGCAACTTCAAGCAACTCCCGCCAGGCTGGAAGTTCCGCGTCAAGGTGCTGGAAAAGGATCTGATCGAGAAGCCCGAAAACGGCGTGGCCTGGATCATGCCGGACGAGTTTTTCAACGTCTATGACAAGACCGGTCCGGGCATGATGAACTACAAGCCCTGAGGTTTGCCGCCGCTGAACTGCCACCGTTCCAGGGCAATGCACTTTTGCCTTCAGGATTTGGCAGAGCAGCACTCAGGCTTCAGACAGGCCATCCTGGATAATCCAGCTGGCCGCACGCTCGGCGATCATCAGGGTTGGCGAGTTGGTGTTGCCGCTGGTGATCAGCGGCATCACCCCGGCATCCACCACGCGCAGGTCGTGGATGCCGATGACCTTCAGCCGCGAGTCAACCACCGCTGACCGGCAATGTCCAAAGATTCCCGGTAAAACCCGGCTTTCAGCAATCTCTCCTTCAGACACTGGCAAATTCAGGCTCCTTGCCGATGGAAGCTGACTAGACTTACTTCGCGAAACCAACATTCACGAGGAGCCTGTCATGCGTATCGGCGTTCCCAAGGAAATCAAGGTTCATGAGTACCGTGTCGGCCTGACGCCACAGTCGGTGGCCGAGTTGTGCGGTCTGGGTCATCAACTGCTGATCGAAACCCGGGCCGGTGTCGGCATCGGTTTCAGCGATGCCGACTATGTGGCCGCCGGAGCGCAGATTGCCGCCTCGGCCGAGCAGGTGTTCAGCGAGTCGCAGTTGATCGTCAAGGTCAAGGAACCGCAGGCGGTCGAGCGTGCCCGGCTGAAGCCCGAGCACTGCCTGTTCACCTATCTGCATCTGGCGCCGGATCGCCCGCAGACCACTGAGTTGATGGCCAGCGGTGCCACCTGCATCGCCTATGAAACCGTCACCGACCGTAATGGCGGCCTGCCGCTGCTGGCGCCGATGTCGCAGGTGGCCGGACGCATGTCGATCCAGGCCGGGGCCAGCTGCCTGGAAAAAGCCCGCGGCGGGCGCGGCGTGCTGCTCGGCGGCGTGCCCGGGGTGGCTGCCGGCAAAGTGGTGATTCTCGGCGGCGGCGTGGTCGGCAGCCATGCACTGGCGATGGCGGTCGGGCTGGGTGCGGAAGTCTGCGTGCTGGACAAGAGTCTCGAGGCCCTGCAACGGCTGGATGCACGCTACGGCAACCGCATCACCACGCTCTACTCGACGCGCACCAGCGTGCGCGAACAGGTGCTCAGTGCCGACCTGGTGATCGGCGGCGTATTGATCCCCGGGGCGGCGGCGCCCAAGCTGATCACGGCGGAAATGGTCAGCCAGATGCTGCCCGGTTCGGTGCTGGTGGACGTGGCCATCGATCAGGGTGGCTGCGCGGAGACCTCAAAAGCCACCACCCACTCGGAGCCGACCTATATCGTCGACGGCGTGGTGCATTACTGTGTGGCCAACATGCCCGGCGCGGTGGCGCGTACCTCGACCCTGGCGCTGAACAACGCCACCCTGCCCTTCGTCATTGCGCTGGCGGGAAAGGGCCCGAAGCAGGCCATGCAGGACGATGCGCATCTGCTCAACGGGCTTAACGTGGCCCAAGGCATGATCACCTGCGCGCATGTTGCCGAGGCGCAGGATCTGCCGTATGAAGCTGCCGCCACCATGCTGCAGCGGCTGTAACAGCGGCTGGTGACCCGCCCCCTCTGCCACTGGCAGCAGAGGGGGCAAATCCTGCAACAGTCAGGGATACGGCAGCCAACTACTGCTGCTTGGCCTGGGCCTCTTCCATATCGTTTTTCAGGTCATGCGCACGCTTGATCAGGTAGGCATGGATTTTCTCGATATCACCGGGTTGCAGGCGTCCGCCGATAGGCGGCATGCCCAGGTGCGCACGTGAGCCATAGACGATGGCGGAGAACTGCTCGTGCTTCTCCGGCGTCAGGTAACGCAGATCCGGAATCGCATTGGCACTGTATGCACCAAAGCCGTGGCAGGCGCCGCAGTTATCCGCATACAGACGGGCACCCGCTTCCACCGATGCGGCACTGGCAGTCATGGGTGGCGGTGCGGGTACCGTCATCACGCGCCTGATCAATTCCGGCATGGGTTCCTTGCCGCCCAGCTTGAAGACAAACAGGCGTGCATCGGGAACTACCGGAGATTGTTCGCCAACCACCCCGAAGCCCAGCCCGAAAGAGCCGCCCATGCCGACGTTGAAGGCCACGTACTGCTCGCCATTGATTTCATAGGTAATCGGCCCGGCTATCACAGCACTGGATACCTGCTGCTGCCACAGGCGTTTGCCGGTATCAGCAGAGTAGGCATACAGGTAGCCGAAGGACGTACCCTGGAATACCAGATTGCCGGCGGTAGTCAGGGTGCCGCCGTTGTTGGTCATCGGGTATTCCACCGACCAGGCTTCCTTCTGTTTTACCGGATCCCAGGCCTGCAACTTGCCGCTGAACAACTTGGCCAGTTCTGCCAGCTCCTCCTTGCTCTCCTGCAGCTCGGGCAGCTTTACCCCGACATTCCACTTGCCAAGCTCCGGTGTCGCGGCTTTCTTGTCCGGATTGAAATACTCTGCGTTGGATTGCTGCGGAATGTAGACCAGACCGGTTTGCGGGTTGAAGCTCATCGGCTGCCAGTTATGCGCACCCAGCGGGCCGGGGAAAACCAGCTTGCCTTCACCTTTGGTCCAGTAGTCGGCGGCTTCGCGGTCAAAGATCGGCCGTCCGGTTTTCGGGTCGATACCTTTGGCCCAGTTAACCCTGGAAGCAAACTGGCCGGCGGAAATGAACTCTCCGCTGGCCGCATCCAGCACATAGAAGAAACCGTTCTTCGGCGCCTGCATCACCACCTTGCGCGGCTTGCCGTCGATCGGCAGGGTTGCGACGATGATGTCCTGGGTCGCGGTGTAGTCCCAGGAATCGCCGGGCGTGGTCTGGTAGTGCCAGACGTATTTGCCGGTATCCGGCTTGACCGCGACGATCGAGGAAAGGAACAGGTTGTCGCCCTTGCCTTCGCTGCGCAGCCCGTAGTTCCAGTAGGAGCCGTTGCCAACGCCGATGTACAGCAGATCCAGTTCCGGATCGTAGGACATGCCGTTCCACACGGTGCCGCCACCACCCTGTATCCAGTACTGGTCACCGAACCAGGTCTTGCGGATCATCTTGATGGTGTCGCTTTCATCGCCCTTGGCCGGATCACCGGGCACGGTGAAGAAGCGCCAGGCCTGCTTGCCGGTCGCTGCATCATAGGCAGTGATATAGCCGCGCACGCCGAGTTCGGCACCACCGTTGCCGATGATCACCTTGTCTTTGACGATGCGCGGCACACCGGTGATGGTGTAGTTGCGGTTCAGATCAATGACGGTATCGACCGACCAGATCTTCTCGCCGGTCTTGGCATCCAGCGCTTCCAGACGGCCGTCATACACGCCGACATAGACCTTGCCCTTCCATACCGCCACGCCGCGGTTGGCGGCGTCACAGCAACCCTTGTACTGCATGCCGCGGAATACCTTGGGATCATATTTCCACAGCAACTTGCCGCTCACCGCGTCCAGCGCATAGACCATGCTGTAGGCACCGGTGGTATAGAGCACACCGTCCACCACTACCGGGGTGGCCTCGACCACCCGATCCAGGTCGTACTTGAACTGCCAGGCCAGACCGAGCTGGTCGACGTTCTTGTCGTTGACCTGGGTCAGCGGCGAAAAACGCTGCTCGCCATAGGTACGTCCGGTGGTCATCCAGTTACCGGGCTCCTGATCGGCATTGATCAGCCGCTGGGCATCCACTGCCCCGCTGGCAGCACTGGCCAGCGGGGCAACGGCGAGCAGTGCGCAGAATTGCAGGGCATTGAAAATGGCGTGCCTCATCGCGTTTTCCTTGTAATTATCAGCTTTGAGTGAGGAGCAGCCGCTACGGGGCAGTCCCTCAATGGTTAACCACAATTGATAAGAGCCTTTTGCAACGTATTTCGCAAGTATGCTGCAGTATTCGCCGCCCTGATCCAGCCGGGTCAGGCAATTGCTTGCAGGGCAAAACCATCGGCAAGAATAGCGTAAGCGGCAGTCAAGCCCGCCTGCCGGCCCGGCGCGCGGCCATGCGTGCCGCCCAGGGATTGGCGCTTATGCCGTGCAGCAGGACACTCAGCAAGACCGTACAAATAGCCGTAGCCAGCACGCTGCTGGCGGCTTGCAGATTGCTGTCCATGATCATCACCGCAAACACTATGCTGGCCAGCCCGCGCGGGCCGAACCAGCCGATGAACAGCCGGGTTTCGCTATCCAGGCTGGTCCCCAGCAGGCTGATGAATACCGGCAACATGCGGATCAGCGTCAGGCTGAGCACTGCATACAGCCACACCTGCGGGGTAAAGCTGCTCCAGTAAGCCGGCACCACCAGGGCGCCAAACACCAGCCAGGTGATGACCGACAGCAGGCTGGCGAACTCTTCACTGGCCAGTAGCAGAGTGTGCTTCTGCCTGTTCAGCAGGTAGCCACTGAGCAGCCCGCCAACAAAGGCCGCTATAAAGCCGCTGCCGCCCAGCCGCTGGGCCAGGGCAAAGCACAGCAGCGCCAGACCGGGCAAGGTCAGCTGCGACCACATCGGCATTTGCCAATGGTGCCGGTGCGAGAAACGCAACAACTGCCAGGCAATCAGCGCCAGACCAATGCCGACCAGGGCACCGATGCCCAGTTCTTCGCTGATCAGCTCCAGCGCCAGTTGCAGCGGTTCGTGGGTCTGCACCTCGACCAGCAACCCCAGCAGCAACAGCAGCAAAGGCACACAGATACCGTCATTCAGGCCGCTTTCCACATTCAGCCCTTCGCGCACCGGTGCCGGCACCGCAGGGTTGCTCACCACCGCCTTGCCCAGCGCGGCATCGGTCGGCGCCAGAATGGTCGCCAGGATCGCCAGTTCCAGCACCGGCACTTGCGGAAACAGCCAGTAACCGACCAGCCAGCCGGCAACTACGGTGAGCGGCAAGCCGACCAGCAACAGGCGCATGGGCAGCGATTCGTGCTGGCGCAACACGCGCAGGTTGGCATTGGCCGCATCACTGAACAGCACGATCGCCAGTGTCAGCTCGGCCAGAAGCCTGATTCCCTGGGTGTTGATATGCGGTTGCAGTACGCCGATGGCAGCCGGCCCCAGCAGCAGGCCCGCCAGCATGAACATCAGCGGGCCATTGAACAGGCGTGACTCGAAGCGGCCGGCAAAGATGCTGTAGAGCAGCAGAAAGGCGGCAAGCACGGCGAGATTCTGATATAGCAAGGTGCGGTCTCCCGGAGGTACACAATCCAGAGCGCAGGGTAACCCCGGTCAGCTGTCCGCCTGAATAGCCAGCACGCGGCTGGAGGCCACACTGGGATGGGACAACTGTACTGTGCCACTGCGCTGCAGTTCATCCAGAGCCGCAGCCGACACCGGTGCATGCAGCTGCAGGCGCAACAGCAGACAGGGCTCGTCATGCCACTGGGCCACCTGTGGTTCGGCCACATCACACACCAGCGGATGGCTGAAGTCATAGCCACACTGGGAGGCAACCTCGGCCAGCGCAACGTCGTCGTCCGAGACTTCAACTGCCAGGTACAGATCGGCAAACCCCGGCGGTGCAGCTAGCGCGCCCGTCACCGGCTGAGCAACCAGAACGCAACAGCAAAAACCACCAGCAGCACGGCGCCTGTCAGCCCCAGCGGGATGCCCCTGGCTGGCGCGGGCTGCACAGGTGCAGTTGCCGCTGTCTGGGCCCGCGCCGGGTTCGCCGCCGCCACCTGGCTGACTTGTGGTTTGGCTACCGGCCGGGGCAATTTCACCGCCTGCATGAATACCGTGGCATCTTCATTGACAGCCTGTTCGGCCACCTGCACCTTGGGGCCGATCACCAGCAGGCTGACCGAGCCCATCTTCAGCTGATCACCTGCCTGCAACCGGGCTGTAGCCACCTTGGCCTGATTGACCAGCACACCATTGGCCGAGCCGAGATCCTTCATGTGCAGCAAGCCATCCTTGAGGAAGAACTCGCAGTGCCGGCGGGATAATTCGTGATCATTGGCAAAGCACAATTCGCACTGGGTTGAACGGCCGAAGGTCAGCGAAGCCGTGACCGGATACTTGCTGCCCTCATGCTCGCCCTGCAGGACAAACAGGAACCATTGCGCGGCACCCGGCTGCAGCGCCTGGTTGCCGACCTTGATCGGATCGAACACTTCCAGCTGCAGGCTGCCCAGACGAATGACATCCCCCGAGCGCAACTGGTAACGCGAGCTGACGCGTTCCTCGTTGACATAGGTGCCGGTCTGACTGCCGCAGTCACTGATCAGGCACAAGCCTTTTTCCTGGCGGATTTCGGCGTGAAAGGCGCTGATCCCGGCATCCGCCAATGGCAGCGTATTACGCGGGTCCTGACCCAGCGTGAGGCGTTCTTCAGTCAGCCAGATAGGGGCCTGACGAGCATCCTTGAAGTGCAGCTTGAGCATATCCTTTCATCCTCGTGTTCCACCCAGCAAACCGGGCAATCAGGGTCAGTTTCCCCAAATGCTGTTCCAGCCATTCGTCACCTTGTCCAGCAAACTTTCTTCGGCCTTGGGCGCAGGCGCTGCTGCTTTCTGTTGCGCCGCCTGGCGCTTCCTGCTGTCTGTAACCGCAGCTTTGGTCGAGGCCTTCAGTTGCAGATGCTCGCGACGCATCTGCAGCAACTCCGGATTGTCCGGCTGCACCTGCAACCCTGCATCGATCATTTCCAGTGCAACCGGAAAAGCCAGCCGCTGGTAAGCCTGTTTCGCCTTGTCCCGATACAGTTCGGCAATCTGCTGCAAGCCTGTCTGTGCCCGGGCATTATCCGGTTCGAGGAGCAGGACCTGGCGGAAATAGAACACCGCACTGTCATCCTCGGGCAGCAACAGCCGCTGCTCCTGGATGGCGCTTTCGGCACTGCCGATGAAGTTGGCGATGCGCTGGTTTTGCACACGCTGCAAGCCTTCCAGAGCCCGGGCATTGCCGGCATCAAGCTGCAACACCTGCTGGAAATAGTAATCGGCACTATCCTGCTGCGGTTCGACCAACTGGCCTGCCTGCAAACGCTGCTCGGCGTCACCGAGCAACTGGCGAACCTGCAGCTGCTGCTTGAGATACAGCCCGCCCACAGCCACACCAAGCACCAGCAACAAGCCCCAGAGCAATACCCACATCAACCGCCGCAGTGGTCGCTTGGTCGTAGCAGGCCTTTGCGCAGCAGGTGCTGGGTCGGCAGTGACACCAACCCCGGGCACAGCAGCCACCAGCACTGCAGGTTGAATCTGCGTGGCATCCGAGTCGCCAGGTTCGATCTGTGCCAGCGCCGCCAGCAAGGCATTGCAGTCCGGCATCCGCTGCGCAGGGTCCTTGGTCAGCATGCGCTCGAGCAATGACTGGAACATCGCCAGCCGTGGTGGCAATACCGGCACCGGCATCTGTACCTGGTTGAGTACCGTTTGCGTGTAGTTGCTGCCGCGATAGGAATTATGGCCGATGAGCATTTCCAGCAGGATCAGGCCCAGACTGTAGATATCACTGCGCGCATCCAGCCGCTGGCACTGGGTCTGCTCCGGGCTGCTGTAGGCCGGGCTGCCCACTGCCACACCGAAATGCGTCAACTCACTGTCTATCTGGGTGTCTTTGGCAATGCCGAAATCGGTCAGCACTGCAGTGCCATCATTGCGGAAAAGGATGTTCGCCGGTTTGATGTCACGATGAATCAGCCCCTTGGCATGCACCACTGCCAGTGCCCCGGCAATCTGCCGCACGATCGCCAGCGCCCGCTGCGGTTCGAACACCTCGCCCTTGTGCTGCGCCAGATCGCCACCCGGAACAAATTCCATGGCCATGTAGTAACGCCCGTCGGCCAGCCGGTTGATGTCGAAAATGGTGATGATCGACGGATTGTGCAGCGAGGCGACAATGTGGCCTTCCTGAATGAACCGGGTGTTGAAATCCTGATCACCGCTATCGAGCAACACCTTGACCGCCACTTTGCGCTGCAGCGACTGCTGGGTGGCCAGATAGACTTCGGCCATGCCGCCCTTGCCGAGGCGGCCATGCACCGTATAGCCGGGAATTTCGATAAGGTTTTCGGTCATGTTGAAGAATTGCGCCTGTTGCGTTGACGTCGTGGAAAAAGATAGCCGAGCAAGCCGCGTCGGCCAGCCTCGACACTAGGCGGGGGCGCTTCGCAGGCCAGCACGATACAACTGACATTATCCTTGCCGCCACTCTGGTTGGCAGCCCGGATCAGCTGCGAGACCAGGCCATCCAGGGTTTCTGCCGCTGCGCAGCAGGCAAGTATCTGTTCATCACTCAATTCGCCGGTCAGGCCATCGCTGCACAGCAACAGAATCTCGCCTGGCTGCAACTGGCCGGCCAGTACACCGGGCTGCGGTTCATGTCCGGCCTGGCCCAGACACTGGGTAATCACGTTGCGCCGCGGATGCTGACGCGCTTCGGCGCTGGTCATTTCACCGGCATCGACCATCTCCTGCACCCAGCTGTGATCACGACTGAGCGGCTCGATCCGGTCCATGCTGATGCGGTAGGCGCGACTGTCGCCAACCCAGGCCAATGTGAACTGATCACCGGCCAACTGCACCGCCACCAGGGTGGTGCCCATGCCCTGACCAGCAGGATCGCCGTCTGCCGCCGCAAGAATCGCCGCATGCGCCTGCACCACGGCTTCGGGCAAAGCTGTGCCGACCTCGACCTGCTCGCGCAGAACTTCCAGTGCCAGCGCACTGGCTACCTCGCCGCGCTGATGCCCGCCCATGCCATCGGCCACCGCCCACAGGTTCAGCCCTGCACAGCACAGCAGGCTGTCCTCGTTGTGTGCACGGGTCAGACCCGGGTCACTCAGGGCGGCAAAGTGGATATTCGGCGTGGGGGAAATCGACATAAGACAGAAAACAACCAGTTGACCTGTACAGCACCGGAACAGGCGCCTTGGCCTGCATGATGCGATTGTCGTGAAGTATTGACCACATCTGCAGCAAGCTCGCGGGAAATTTTGTTAACCCGTCGAGCAATGCACACACTTTACCCGCCGCCATTCGCCGCCAGCCTGGCTGACAGCCCTGGTATTGCGCCGGGCACACTTGTCGGCGTCGGTGCGACTGGGTAACGTGCCGACTTCATTTGCGGAGTCCAGCCATGTCCACCGTTCGTCCCCTGTTGTTCGCCCTGCTGCCGCTGTTTGGCGGCTGCCAGCTCCTCACCAGCTTCACCGAACAGCCCACACCCGCCGAGCCACGCTTTCAAGGCCAGTTGAGCCAGAGCGGTGACCAGTTGCTGTTCCAGCCCTGCCAGGCAAAGACCCGCTATCAGTTGACCGGTGCGCAGACCGAGCAGTTTGCCGAACAGACAAAGGCACTGCTGGCCGACAATGGCAAACCACTGTTTGCTGACCTGCGCGGCACACCCGAAGCCCTCGACCTGAGCAAGGGTGAAGGGCGCCTGGTAGTCAGCAAGATTTACCGGATTCAGGCTGAAGGCCCGGACTGTAACGACCCGAACTTCAAACGACTGCAGATCCGTGCCCACGGCAACGAGCCGGCCTGGAATCTCAATACCAGCCAACGGGGTATGGTGCTTGAACGCATGGGCCAACCCTCGCTGGCCCTGCCCTACCTGGAAGAGCAGTTGCCCGATGGCAGCACCAGCATCAGCACCGATGCCGACGGCCTCAAGCTGGAACTCTGGCTGACGCCGCAAAGTTGCACCGACAGCATGACCGGCAGCATCGAACACCTGACTGCCGAATTGCGCCTGAATGACGAAGTACTGCACGGCTGTGCCGCCTTCGGCGCCAGGCGCAGCGACTAAAGCAGGTGCTGTTCAACTAGCCCGCTCCGCCTAGCAGCGTCAGCCCGCACCCACAGCGAGCTGGCCTGCATGGGGTCAGGGGTTACTGCTGCATCTGTTCGATGATCAGCTTCTGCGCCGGCATCGGTGCCGGGAACTCCACCGCACCCAGCTCATCCTTCAGCAACCGGTTGGTGTCGAAATACACCTGCCAATAGTCGTCGGTATGACAGTAGGGGCGCACCGCCAGCACCGGACCCACCAGGTTGAATTCGAGGATTTCGACATCCACCGCAGGTTCGGCCATGACGTTGGGTATCGCTGCAATTTTCTCCTTGAGCACGGCAATTGCGGCTTTGTAATCCGCAGCGCCGGAGATCTGCGCGGTCAGATCCACCCGCCGGAAGCTGTTATGGCTGAAGTTCTGGATATTGTCGGAAAACAGCTTGTTGTTGCCGACCAGCGTCAGCACGTTGTCCGGGGTATTGATTGCGGTGGCAAACAGGCCGATCTCCATCACCGTACCGGTGACACCACCGGCACAGATGAAATCGCCGACCTTGAACGGCCGCAACACGATGATGAAACCGCCGGCTGCCAGGTTCGCCAGCAAGCCGGACCAGGCCATGCCGATCGCCAGGCCAACCGCTGCAAGCAGCGCGGCAAAGGTGGTGGTCTGTACGCCGAGGTACCCGAGAATGCCGATCACCAGCAGAATGTTCAGCGTGACGGTGATCACCGAACCGATATAACGCAGCACCGTAGGATCGACACTCTGCTTGCTCAACCCGCTTTGCACCATGCGTACCGCAGCACCAATCAGCCAGCGCCCGACCACCCAGAAAGCCAGCGCGGCAAGAATCTTCACGCCGAAGGTCGTCGCGTACTCCATGACCTTGTTCATCACTAGATTCATATTGTCGACAGAGACGACATTGAGGGTGCTTTCGTCCATGGTGTAATTCCTACGAGTGATTTGAAAGAAAAACTATAGACCAAGGCCACACAGATGAAGGCCCGGCAAGCCTTGTCAGGCCTGGCCGCCCACAACTGCCGTAACTGCAGGGCTACAATCACTGCAGGGCATCCGCATATCCATAAAACTGAGGCAGCGCATCCAGATGAGAAAAACACTGTTTATTTTCCTCGGCATCCTGATCGGCGCTCTGTTGCTGACCCAGTTCGGCGTGCTGAAGGGAACCCCGCCGGATGATCTCGGCGTACACGCACAGCGGCTCAAACCACCCTCGCAGACGCGCAACAGTGTCTCCAGCCAGGCCAGGCTGTACCCCGGACATCCCCAGCTCGACTATGCCGAAATCCAGCCACTGCCACTGAAGAACGGCTCGGCCAGCACCTCCATGACCGCGCTGCTCACTGCTCTGCAGGGCCTGCCCGGCATCAGTGTGGTGGAGCAACAGCCGGACTATATCTACGCGCAGGCACAGACACCCTGGCTGAAGTTCGTCGACGACCTGGAATTCTGGGTCAACCCGCAACTCGGCGTGATTGATGTGCGCAGCGCCAGCCGGCTCGGCCGCGAGGACTTCGGCGTGAACCGGCAACGCATCGAGGCCATTCGCGCTGCCTATCTGGCGCAGCCATGAAGCATGGCCGCTACTGCGAGTAAACTCCAGCGGTAGCGGCAGATTTCACCGCTGAAAAAACCGCGGCTATTGTCCTGCATGCGGGCAACCAACGTTGCCCTGGCAAAGTGCTCAGAACCCTTCCAGGACCAGCTTGCCGCGGGCCTTGCCGCTCTCCACCACCGCGTGGGCGCGGCGCAGGTTTTGCGCATTGATTCGGCCAAAGTGCTCGCCCAGGGTGGTTTTCAATACCCCTTGATCGATCAGCGCTGAAACGCGGTTGAGCAGTTCGTGCTGGGCAAGCATGTCCGGGGTTTCGAACATCGACCGGGCAAACATGAACTCCCAATGCAATGACAGCGACTTGCGCTTCATCGGCTTGACGTCGAGGCTTTGCGGGTCGTCGATCAGGGCCAATTTACCTTGCGGCCGCAGCGCTTCAATCAGCTGCGGATAGTAACTGTCGGTATGCGTCAGGCTGGCGACGTGACTGACCTGGCCCACACCGATCTGTTGCAGTTGTTCAACCAGCGGCTGGCTGTGATCAATCACATGATGGGCACCGAGACCCAGCACCCAGTGACGGGTTTCCGGCCGCGAAGCGCTGCCGATGATGGTCAGCCTGGTCAGTTGCCGTGCCAGTTGCACCAGAATCGAACCAACGCCGCCTGCGGCGCCAATGATCAGCAGACTGTCACCCTCACCACCGCCTTCCACTACTCCCAGCCGATCGAACAGCAGTTCCCAGGCGGTGATCGAGGTCAGCGGCAAGGCCGCGGCGTGGGCCGCGTCGATGGTTTTCGGCTTGTGACCGGCGATACGCTCATCGACCAGATGAAATTCGCTGTAGTTGCCGGGGCGCGTGATGGAGCCGGCGTAGAACACTTCATCACCCGGCTGGAACAGGGTCACCGCACTGCCGGTTTCACGCACGATGCCAACCGCGTCCCAACCCAACACCTTTGGCTCGGTGCTGGCAGTGCCGGCACGGACCTTGGTATCCACCGGATTGACCGCAACAGCAAGCACCTCCACCAGTAAATCGCGAGGGCCCGGCGTGGGTTTGGGCAGTTCCATATCCATCAGCGCACGCGGGTCGTCAATGGGCAGGCCGTGCTGGGTAAAGGCAATCGCTTTCATGGGTAAATCTCCTGGAAATCATCGGGTTAGCTGATCGGGGGCATTTCATTGAGGATGTATCCGGCAAAGCCACCGAGGGTGCCGGATGGCTGTTGTCGCAGTGCTCCTATTGAAGGCAGCCGGCTTCGACGCGGGCAATGGGCATCAGCCTTTCCAGCTCAGTCCTGACCAGATCAATCTGCTCGGGGTTGGCGTGGATGTGGGCGACGATGGTCAGCTTGCTCATGGCTTCGACTCCCTGACTGGGAATGGGAGAACAATAGACCCTTGCGCTAAGCGGATAAACAGACAGAATAAGGAAACACAATCCGGATTTACCGAATAATGCTGCTCAGCAATATCGCCCTGTTCCAACAGATAGTCGAGAAAGGCAGCCTGGCAGCGGCCGGGCGTGAAGCCGGCCTGTCTTCGACCAGTGTGTCCGAACGTCTGGCTGCACTCGAGGCACACTATGGCGTCGTCCTGCTGAACCGCACGACCCGCTCGATCAGCCTGACCGAAGAAGGACGCACCCTGCTCGAGGGTGGCAAACGGGTGTTGGGTGAGATCGAAGACCTCGAATCACGCATCCGTTTTGGCGCAGAAACCCTCTCGGGACCGATCCGCATCAGCGCTCCCAGTGACATCGGGCGCACTGTGGTAGCGGAAGAAACCAACCGCTTTCTGGCAGCTCACCCTGCCATCACTGTCGAGCTGCTGCTTTCGGACGGTTATGTTGATGTGGTGGGCCAGGGTTTTGACCTGGCCGTACGTTTCGGCTCGATTACCGACAGCTCTTTGCGCATCAGAAGTTTGGGACTCAAGCGTCGCGTGGTCTGTGCCGCGCCTGCCTATCTTGCCAGCCACGGCACACCGCAAAAACCTGACGACCTGCATGGGCACAACTGTCTGCTCATGCGCTTCGGCGGCAATCTGGACAATCTCTGGCGCTTCGGCCCGGACCAGCAGCCGCAGTTCGTCACCGTGCGCGGCAACAGGGTGGCCAACGATGGCGCACTGGTACGCCAGTGGTGCCTGGCGGGTTACGGCATCATGCTCAAGTCAGAACTGGATGTCGGCGCGGATCTGCAGAGGGGCAAACTGGTCGAGTTGCTTGCCGAGCATGCACAGCCCGCCACCCCGGTACAAATGCTGTTCCCCCCTGGCCGCGCCCAGCCACGGCGAGTACGCGCACTGGCTGATCGGCTGGCGCTAGCGCTGCAGGGAAATGAGCATTCCAGCGGGCTCGCTGGGCAGACTTGAGGCTTTGGCAGATTTCCGGCGACACCTAGACAACTGGCCGAACCGGAACGAAAAAGCCCCGTAACCTGTTGAGTTACGGGGCTTTTCAAATAATGGCGGGAAGATAGGGATTTGAACCCCTGTATCGTATACACCAGTACGCTGGAGCCCGCTGTATTCCTAGGCTTACTCTGGCGTCTAGGTCCAGAACGGACTGAATAGGCCTCTGTTTCGTCCTAATTTCGTCCTAAAGACTAACATCACGCCCGTCCTAGGTTAGAAGAAGTGCAGTGCACAACTTATGGACTAGGAAGTACCTTTATTGGAGGGGTACCAGCGACAACGTTATGCCTGAGTAATCACATCGTGCTTAGGACAGTGAGTTCTTAAGATGGGCAGCCGCTTTTGGCACGTAGCAACCTTTGGCGACAGGCTGCTACGTGCCAAAATCGGTCGGCGGATACGCTGCCTGATTTCTCCAATCAGGACAAACAAAGGCACACTCAGAAATGGCCTGATCTGGGTGCCGAAATGGCACAGAGATCATCCGCGCTTGAACCCAGAGTGTGTCCTTCAGTGACTATTCTTTGACCTATTATCTAAAACACTGCGATTATTGTATAAGTCTAGGAAGAGTGCTCGCCTGAGTTTAAAATCGGTGTATCGCGCAGCAACTCCCTCTCCATCAGGGCCTTAACATTCAGCCTGGCGAGGTCGAGCCAGGACTGATAACCGGCTGCATAAAGGCACAGTTTGCGCGGCAACTGCCTTGCAAGACGCGAATATACTCATGTATATCTGTCAATCAGGTTAGCCGCTTGCGCTGACTCACCTAACCGAAACGGACGCACTAGGCTTCTTGGTAAACGGACTTGGCCAAATTATTTCCTATAAGTTTCAGCACCCATTACCCCCCTCAATATCCCAAGCCCCTCTCATAGAGAATGAGGGTGCTGTGCTGCAAAAAACATTCCATCGATGAAGAACTCCATTACATCCGTCGCTACAAATTTTAGGCAAAAATTTTAATAACAAGGAAAGTCATGAAGAAAGTAATTACTCTCGGTGCTCTAGTTATAGCCGTATCAGGCTGCGGCAAGAGCGAATTTGCTCTGGACGGTGTAGCTGTATCTGACGGCACGCTCGGCAAGCCTGACGCTACCTACGTTGAGCGTGAAAGCCGAAAGCCGATCACGGGTACTGTTCGTAAAGTCCAGGGCGAAGTTGAATTGCTCAGCTTTAGCGTGGTCGAGGGCGTGGTTGATGGCGAATGGGTCCAGCGAGACGCTAAGGGAAACTTGTATAAAATCGGGACACTATCTGGCGGTAAATTCGTCGGTTCCGAGAAAACCTATTGCACTGGCAGTGACAAGCTCGCAATTGAAGTCGATCACCAATCTGATGTCGTTTCCACTACCGAATATGACTGCGGCACTGGACTTGTTAGGAGGGAGTTTGCAAAGGTTCCAAGTACCAATAAACCCACTGGCACCTTCAAGCAGTATTGCGCTGGCAGCGATCAGCTATCCCAAAAAATCGACTACAAGCCCGACCTAGTTTCAACCGACAAATATGACTGCGCGACAGGCTTAGCTTTGGCTGAGTCCCGCGTGTCGGCTGAGACTGGCAAATTTGTCGGCACTGAAAAAGAATGGGCCGTTGTTGCTGGCAAGCAGGTTCCTACAAAACTGGTCACCTACAGCACTGACGGCAAAGGAACCATCGACGGCGTTGCGGATGAGTTTTATCCAGACGGCTCACTCAAGTCTCATGTGATGTACGTGAATGGCGCAAAGACAGGTGATGAGACTACTTACTCGCTTTACGAAGACGGTACGCACCGCATCAAATCTAAAACTGTTTACGAAGACGGCTTAACTGTCAGCGTAACCAATTACAAAGACACCCTATGGCCTGAAGGCACCATTGAATCATTCGCTCATTATGACGGGCTACACGACTACGGCAGCCCGTATCAAGACTATGTAATCTACTACAACGACAACGAAGTACGTCTCGGCTCTTATCAACCTCGTAAAAAGACTTCGGCCGCTGAAATGGGGGTTTGGACGCGCCTTCAGCAACGCGAGCGAACCGAGCCTTCCGCGCAGTCTCTTGAAGAAATTAAGTTTCTAATCAAATCAAGCAGCGTAGACATCAACTCAATGCGCGGACCACTCGACGTGCCTTTGCTGCGTAATAGTACCTGGCGTTACCGTGATGTTTTGCTTGAGCTTGGCGCTGATCCAAACGATCAAGATGTTCTTGGCCAGACGTACCTGTCCTACTGCATGCGTGAGGGGCTGAATAAGTGCAACATCGAGTTAATGGCACGACTAGTCAATGAAGAAAAGCCAAGCGTTGATAGGTTTGGCAATACGCCTCTAATCCTCTTCTGCCGCAGGGCTGATGATTTTTCGAATGGCTATAGCGGTCGCTACAAGAACCAAGCTCACGCCATGTTTGACGAATTGCTGAAGAAGTCTGATGTTAATGCCGCTAACATGCGCGGTAGAACAGCCTTGCATGAGTGCATGGAAACCGGTTACAGCCGCAACCTCGACATCTATTACGCTAAAGCTCTAATTGCCGCAGGCGCTGACACTACTAAGACGGATGTATCCGGCCTTTTGCCTGTCCAAATGCTATTTGTTAAGAGCTACAGCAGTCTGAATAGCTCTCTTAGCCTTACCGCCAGCCATGAACTTGTCCAGACAGCGGTAGATTTCGGCTACGACTTGAATACGCCCTTTCCGATTTATGACAAAAAATTAAAAGAGATTTTCATGGAATCCGGTAGTGCCGGCCTAGCCATGCAAATCGAAAATCTCGGCGGATAATTCGCCTTCTCATCGACCATGGCGGCATGCCCGCCTGATTAAAAAATGGAGCAGTAAATATGAAAGGTAAAATTCTTGAGTTTAAAGACCAAAGCCGTTCTGGTATTATTTCTGGCGATGATGGAAATAGATATAATTTTGAAATAAAAGAATGGAAATCCGCAGCACTTCCTAAGGCCGGGAATAAGGTCGACTTTTCAGTTAGTGGAGAGTGTGCAGAGGCTATTTATGCTGAACCACTTGTCGCTGGCGGGGCATCTAAAAAGATAGCCGCCGCATTGCTTGCATTTTTCCTTGGCGCCTTTGGCGCGCATAAGTTTTATTTAGGTTACACCAAGCAGGGCGTAATCATGTTGTTGGTATTTTTGTTTGGCTTTATATTGCTAGGTTTACCGTCAATTATTATCGGAATAATAGCATTTATAGAGTTTATTCTTTACCTGGTTAAATCAGATGAGGAGTTTGAGCTAACTTACGTAGTAGGCCGTAAACCTTGGTTCTAGAAAAACTTTAAAATTAACATAGCGGGAAAGCGCTGACTGGCCATCGTTTCGCGATTATGGACTATTCAGCGTTTTGGATTAATTTGTCGATTCTTGTTCTTAACTTTTTCTATTAGCCTAGATTAGGTAGCGCTAAACAACGATACCAAGCACATCTGATTATGTAATAGTTATATATCATGTTGAGCTCACCAGCTTCAGATGACTACGATGATATTTCGGCCCTGCCGGGTTGTTTTTAATAGCAGAAAGTAGGCTACACGATTAACCCTAGTAATCACTATCGCTGGTAAACCGTCAAGCTCCGCGATATAGGCGTCACCTTCGCTACCCAGTGACGAAGATAAAGACCGAATTCCGGAGCAAGCCTTCTCCACAAAGGGCTTCTACATTGACATGCTTGGCACTATCCGCCGGATTAACGAACCCAATCGCCTTGGCTGCAACGAGTTTGAGGTTCAGGCCCGACGTGGTTGCAGCTTGTTCCCCTAAAACTCCCTTAGCGCGGTGATGGCCGGCTTTTCGGCCAAGTACAACGGCATCGAAGCTGCGTGATGATACGTGGGTGCTTAATTACGACGGACAGCACTACTAGGACAATCCTGAACCGCTCAGGAGCTACGGCACTGCGGAGCATAGTCAGAGAGATGGGCGCGGGACGTCCTGCGCAATCGCAACGGCGCCCATAGCCCCCATAATTAGTGCTCACCAGAAGTAGGGGTTAGGCCGCTAGGGCCAGCTTCTGATTGGGGGGGGCATGCCTTATCTTTAATTGCTTGCTCTGCGTTATCGATAGCCACCGTCTTTTCATAGAGAATTTTTAGCACAGTAATATATTACAAATAATTACGTTACCCTTGAATAACCCAGCCATCACTGCCTTTAACAAAATCTAATTTATGAACGCTTTTTTGAACGGTGCCGCGAGACTTCATCTCGATCTCCACATCACACACGTACCCACTTGGCTTGCGCTCAGCACAGCCGAGATTGTTAACGTCAACCAGTTCTGGCGGCGCAACCCCAGTCATTTTAGAAAGAGCCGCTAACGGCTTCATTTCGCGCTCAAAGCCAGCCTTAAATGCTTCGCTGACTTCACTATCTGATGGGCCACCAGAACAGCCGGTAAGCATAAGTGCGGATCCAGTAACTGAGGCCATAATAAAAGCACTTATCAAAGTTTTGCGCATAGACATGTTTCCGACATCCTTTCGTTGTGGGTTTTTTTCGATAACAGTGGGGCCAATTGAAATGGCTCCGATTAATAACTTTGCATAGAAAAAAATGGCAGGAATTTTGCACTTAATTTAACTCGGCTCCGCCTATTAATTAAACGAAGCCGACTTTTCGGCTACCGATGTATTCAATTGGGAAACAGTGCGCTAGATGTCCATCCTTTGTTTATTATTGGGGCTGAATGCAAAGCGCAGGTTAATTCTATCCACTTAGAAGTTCAACCGTATCATCCTGTGTGGCTGAAGCCAATCCGTAAGCTGTGCAGCTGTCGGCATTTTTCAAGGAAGTCTACCTCTCAGCACCGGATACAGTGAGCGCCAGCAGCATATTGAAGCTGTGCATCAAGGTGCACAGCTAAAATTAGTGGTTTTAACCGCAGTAAACCCAGAACAAAGCCCGCGAAAAATTATAAACTAGAACCCTGACCAATTGGTTTTCGGTAGCAAACTTGATTTCCGGTCGACGGCAACATCTGGGTAGTTCCAGCATTGCCGGGAGAGATACCGGATTCCCTGACGCTAACCGCTGCAGTTGTTGCATGCATGGTTGGCATGTTCTCACTTGTATCGCAACCGTCTCGATGAGCGTTTTGACAATGCGCGCGGCCTCAGACTTAGGCCCGGTAATGGTAAACACCGTATTGTCCTGGAGCGTCACTGCATTAAGGCTAATGCCATGGTGACCAAGATTGCTCAGAAGGTCGGTGAGGGTTTTCCCACCCGTTGTGTCTGCAAGCACAAGATGCTCTACGAGATGCGGTATCTGACGCGCTTGGCAGCTATTGGATGTGCCGTAATTTATCTCCGCGCGCAGCACAATGCTTTCGGCGCCGGGAACCTCGACTTCCCTGACAACAATGGCCTGAGAATACTGGGATATAAAACATCCGAAAGCAAGAAACCATCGACCACATACCTACGATTCATGCCTTCACGCCGCCCACAATGCGCAGCAAAAAACACCGCGGCCTATCTTCATCTGACACAAAAGCAAAGGCAGTGTCCTGGCATCGGCACGCGCGAGGCTCGTACAAATAGCGCAATTTACCTTCCCCACCCTATTGACCATCGACACGGCATAGTTGCTGCCGTGCCCATGTATACCACTGAGAAATTAACACCAAGGTTTTGTTCGTGCTGGTTCCTGGCAGACTTGAAGCTCAGCCTGACACGACCGCTGCCAGCATCACTGGCAATGAATCCAGAACAGGTTTGGTCCCGTAACGCTGACGGATATCTCCTGCGCTCCGTTATGAGCAGACCATTGAAGAGCAAACTCAAAAAAGCCTGCGTTATCTGCCTGAACAGGCGCTAATGCTGCGTACTGCATATCGATGACAGAAAACGAAATCAACGCGGTGTCAGCCAGCGCATCCAGGGACACGAGGAAAGTAAGACAATCTTGCGGTCTTGCATTGGCAAAAGCGTGGATCATAGACATGAAGTCTTTGATGCCCATCCTTGCAGTGAAACCGATCGCAAGCTGGCTGGCCATGCGGGGGACAAACCTGTTTTCAGTCGTAGACCAAGCCTTAACGTAAGTGTTACTCGCAAAAGCCAAGTCTTCTTCAAGGTAGCGGGTATCTGTCTCAATATCGTGGATCATAGGCTTTCGGCACCATCTATTGCTGTAACGATTCCAGGCATGCAATACCCACGTTCTATTTATTCGCAGAATCTCTACGCCAAAACCTCAACCACCCTGCGCGCATTGCCTTCCACTGCGTGCGCCCTCCCTGGCGCTGACCTCAGCGTCTCCATCTGAGCCAAAACATGCTGGTGCAAGCAATTAACTTCCTTCCTCAGTTACCTCGAAGAAATCCCAGCCCCCATTCGCTACCTGGCGGTAACGTAAAACCACATTCAAAGGATGATTATTCAACTCATCTGACTTCTTTAAGCTGAGCTCAGCTGCAACACTTCGACGCACTGTCTCCATCGGGTTACCAAACGCCAGAGGCATCGCTTTGGTTTTCTCGACGTAAGCGGAAACCTTGGCGTGCTGCTCGGCGTTAATCGAATACTTACAGGGTGCATGAATAAGCAGGTCGCCGTTAGACACTATCTCGCGCCTGAAGGCATCGCACTCAAGCTGGTTGAGACCTGCCGTTGACTCGAGAATGCTAGCGTTCATGAGCGAATAGACTTCTGCGTCTTTTGGGCCAACCTGCTCTCCACAGGCTGCAACAAGCGCAAATGCCGGCAGACAAATACACTTCAATAAGGTTGTTCTAACTTCCATTTCATCTTCCTTTTCTATGCGTTAACCACTTTGACTAATCACGAAGCACATTGAGAGTACAACGGCATTTGGCCGTGTCAGTACCAAGCAACGGCTCAACTTGCACACCGAATTTACTAGCCCTCTATCTCAGCACTACGCTCAGCCATCCACCGCTTTCCAGTTTTTCGGCAGCTTGCTTAGCCAGCCACAGGTATCGCTGATGCATTGCAGGCCACGCTCATCAACCGCTCGAACAAACACATAGGTGCGCTGACCTTCGCCGGTCAAAATCAGCTTGCCCGGCCGCTCATCCACCTCATAAGGTGTTGAACGAAGCAGCTGCCGATTAGCCAGATTAAAAGTCTGTATAACCGCCTCACCGTCCTCAACCGTCAGCAGCTCCCCGGTTAGCAATCCGCTTCCGGCCGCATAGGACCCATCAAACGCCCCGCCACCGCAGCCCGCCAGCACCGCTGCACTGACCAGTGGTAGAACGTACCGCGCTAATTTCAATCGCATCGCCATATCCCCATTATTAAAAGGTCTGGTGCTCACGGCACCCCGCACGCCTCAGCCAGCAACTGCGGCTGAGTAAGTACGGCAATGATCCGGGGTTATTCGGAAATTATTGGCAAGACAAGCTTGTCCAGCCGGACAGAGTAAAAAACCCAGGCAACCTGATGCTCTTAATTGCACTCAGGACCGGTCAAATGAAGCCAGTATCTGTAATTCGCCTTCAGCCCTTTGGGCAGCAGGGGCAGCCATGAGCCGCCTGTTGATTGGCTACGACATCCATGACAATCGCCGACGCCGGGCCACGCTAAAAGCGTTGCGCGCCCTGACTCCATGCTTTCAGGAGTCCTTCTTTGACTGCGAGCTTGACCGCCATAGGGCAATCGAACTGTGGTTGCGCCTGACGGCTAACCTGCACCCAGAAGAAGACGGCCTGATCTTTGCCTGGCTCGACCCCAGCGTCCAACACGCCCTTGGCCAGCGCTGGACTCTGGGTGGCGACAGCCTGTTACTGGTTATATAGCGAGAACCCATGAGCACCTTGATACTCGACCACCGCGACCTCAGCCTGGACTACGAAAACCATTGCTTGCTGGTACGCCACCCGGACCAACCGCCACGCAGCGTGCCGCTGGCCTCACTTGAACGCATCCTGTGCATGCACAGCGTACAACTGACCAGCCGCCTGCTCGGTCACTGCCAGCAACAGGGCATCGATTTTATCTACCTGAACACCCGCCATAGCGAGTACAGCTTTGCCCTGCATAGCCAGCACCAGCATCAGGCCATACGGCGGACTGCGCAGTACTGTTTAAGCAGTAATGCCTGCCATGCACTACCGCTGGCGCGCCTGCTGATCTGCAGCAAACTGCGGCAAACCCGGCGCCTGCTCAAAACCCAACCCGTCAGCCCCGAGCAAATCAGTTTGACGGCAACACTGGGGCAGCGCTTGCACAGCGCCAGACACGCCGCCGATATGGCCACCCTGCGCGGTGTCGAAGGCCGCGCACAACGCGAGCTGTTCGGTTATTGGCGCCATCAACTCCCTGCAACACTGGGCTTCAGCGGACGTGCCCGGCGGCCACCGCCCGACCCGGTGAATGCCTTGCTCTCACTGACCTACACGCTGGTCTATCACGAAGCCATCCGCCAAAGCCTGGCCCATGGGCTGGATCCGTGGTTGGGGTTCTACCACCAACTGGTGCATGGCCGGCAATCATTGGCCTGCGACCTGATGGAACCATTACGTCCCGCCGTTGAGGGCTGGGTAGTTGAACGCTTTTGCAGCGGTGACTTTGATCTGCGTCACTTCAGCCAGCGCGGCGCGGCCTGCCTGTTTGGCAAAGCCGGACGTGAGCGTTATTACGCGCTGTGGTACCAGCAACAGCCGCAGTGGGCCAAGCTGATTGCGCGGCATGCACGCTGGCTAGCCCGCTACCTGAGTCTGGGCGCTCTGCCCGCAACCGAGGAAGTCGCATGAACAACAGCGCCTGGTACGTCATCAGCTACGACATTCATAACGTACGCCGCTTGACGCGCACCTATCGCCTGCTGCGCCAGCAGGCGCACCCCTTACTGGAATCACTGTTTGTCTTTCAAGGCTCGCCGCAGCAACTGCAACAGTTGCGCCAGCAACTGGCCGAGCGGTTGAATACCCATGAAGATGACTTGTTGATTTACCGTTTGCGTCACGACCGCCCCGTACATCGCTGGGGTACTGCCTGTTTACCCTCAGGCCTGTATGATTTCACCCTTCCGGCACTGATCGAACACCGCGACGAGCGCCTACCCGACGCGCATAACTGGTCAAATTTCACTCAACTCTATGATCAAAAAACGATCAGCCTTTTCGAGCTTTCAATTGGCTGATTTACAAAGGGTTTTTTTCGCACTAGAGTCCAAACGTCTGCCCCGCCTCATAGGGGATTAAGACATGGGGCGTCGTGTGAGAACGCTAATTTTTAAGTCCAAACGTCTGCCCCGCCTCACAGGGGATTAACAACACTGGCACCCGACGACAACAGATGGATCAACTACCGTCGACTTAAGGCAATCCCGGGTTAGTTTAGTGACGCGCCCTCAACCTCTATGTGGTTACACCCATGAACCTGCATATCTGCATCGTCACCGGCCAACCGCTGGCTAACCTTCTCCCGCTGCTGCAGGAGCGCCCAGAGCAAGTCGTGCTGCTGGTATCGAGTGCCATGACCGAGGAGGCCGAGCAATTTCAGGCGACGCTAAAGCAAGCCAAATGGCCGGAACAGGCCATCACCGTTATCCATAATCTGCCCAACAGTGGCTATGAGAACCTGCGGCTATTTGCATTAGAACTTGAAGAGCAGTTGCAAACCCAACATCCTGGTACCCAGCTGCACTTCAACGCTACTGGCGGTAACAAGCTGATGGCGCTGGCGTTCTTTTCCGTGTTCAGCAACCCGCCCCATCGCATTTATTACACCGACACCAACAACCAGTGCCTTGAACAATTGTTCCCCTCCGGCAACGAAACGGTACCGATGCAAAGCGTGCTTGGTCTGGAGCTGATGCTGAAGGCCGCCGGCAAGACAGTGCGCAATCGCCGGGATATTAACGACTCCTGGCGCAGCCAGGCCCAGCAACGCAAACCCCTTAGCCGTTTGCTTGGCGAAAATGCCGAAGCGCTTAACGAACTCATCGGCCGATTCAACTGGCAATTAGGATCCAAGCCCAAGAACCACCATCCGCTGGTACTTAGCCGCAGGCCTGCCGGCTTATGGCAGCAAGCTCTGCAGATGGCCTGTGAGCTCAACCTACTGGACGCCGACGCCACCGACCCCTGCCGTTTTCAACCAAAGAGTGAGCAGGCCTATAGCTACCTGACTGGCGGCTGGCTGGAGGAGTTTGTCTGGCATTGCGCACGAGACCAAGGCGCCGAAGAGGTCGCCATCAGCCTTGAGTTTACCGATGACAGCAACAATGCCGCTGATATCCGCAACGAAATGGATGTCGCCATCTTGCACCACAATCGCTTGCTACTGATTGAGTGCAAGGCTGGACAACTCGGCTCTGATGACCAGAGCGATGCCGACATCATTTACAAGCTCGACAGCCTTGCGGCTCAGGCCGGCGGTGCGCTGGGGCAACGCCTGTTGGTATCGGCACAAGCGCTCAAACATGAAACCAAAAAGGGACGCAAAGTAGATACCAAAGCCCGCGCCGGCGCTCATGACATCATCACCTGTGAAATGAATGAGTTACGCGAACTTAAACATTGGCTACGCCAATGGCTAACCACCGGGCAGCTGAAGCAGCACTGATTATTGCTTTAGAAATGCATCACCCTCTGACTCGCCCCCGGCCTTAAATCCCCCTATTCACATTATCTCTCCAGACACTACCAAGCGCCGGCTACGGCCTTGGTAGTGTCCCTCTGAGCTTGCGCTGACGCGACTCTCAATGGCCGCTGGCCAGACAAGCTTGCGAACGCCTTCTGTTACGCCATCTACCCAGAAAATGGCGCCACTGACAGAGGAGTTCCATTGTGACCTGCATGACCCCCGCCCGCCGTTTTGCCCTCCAGAGCATGTCTATCTGGCTGTTGCTGCAAGTGCTCATGGCTAGCGGTCTGGGCTTGGCCTTCAGCAATTCCAGCTGGCCGCAGCTGCTCTGGTGGCTAGCCAGTTGCGCCAGCGCCCGCCTGCTGTTTGTGCATCTGCAAACACACCACTACCTGCGCCTGGCCGAACTGTTTGGCCTCAGTTACTGCGCCTTTGCCGGTGCGTTTCTGGGTAGCCACCTGCAGAGCTGGGCTTGCCTGCTGCTCAACCTCTTTGGTTGAGCAACACACAGCGATGGCAGAGCAAACTATTTTTCTAAGGGAGTTGTTTTCATGATCCGCAGTTTTCGCGAACGCCTGCTGCAATGTCTTTGTTATGAAGCCATTGGCGTGTGTGCATTCATGCCTCTGGTCTCATTGCTGCTAGACAAACAGGCCGGCGCAGCTTTGTTGTTGCTGCTGCCCCTGTCACTCGCAGCGGTCAGTACAACCGTCCTGTTCAATAGCCTGTTCGATCATCTGGAATACAAGCACTGTGGCCGACTGGCCAGCAATCGACCGCACCGGGTGCGGTTGTTTCATGCCCTGCTTCTGGAGGTGTGCGTTGCCCTGGCTACCGTGCCGCTGATCAAATACCAACTGCACTTGAGCTGGTTGCAGGCTTTGGCAGCCGACGCCGTGTTGATGGTGCTTTATGCGCTGTACGGCTACCTGTTTTTCTGGGCCTACGACCGACTCCGCCCGGCTAGCGGCGCATGAACATTTCACAGCCCGGCAGTGGCGCGGTGCCACAACAGTTTGAAGCGATAGCAACCCGTAATCCCCAGGCAGTTGCCGCAAGCAGGCATTTAATGCACTCTCGCATGCTGATTAGCTGCAGGCCACCGACCCAACGGCTAGCGGCGAATCCACCCTCAGGATGCCTCTCAGCCACAGGACGTGCGATGACACTTGCTGCACTTGCCCCCATGCAGCAACCGCCCATTGAACGCTGGTTGTTGCAGGTCACCCCGCAGACCCCCATTCCCCAATGCGAACAGGCCGGCTCAATGCTGCGCGGCGCCTTTGGCCATGCGTTGAAAGCACTAGCCTGCAAATGCCCGGCCGAACAGCACGCGGCTGATTGTATTTATCAGCAAATCTTCGAGCCCTTGGCACCAGCAGACTGGCCGGTGCGCTATCAGGATTGCCCACCCGCCTTTGTGTTGACACCACCAGCCGCGAAAAACGCGGCGCAGTCGCCACTGAGCATAGCGTTCACCTTACTCGGCCCCAGCCTGCAGCACGCCGAACTGATCTGGTCAGCCTGGCAGTTAGCAGCACATCTAGGCTTGGGTAATGAGCGCATCAGCGCCAGCATCGAACGCCAGCAAATACTCAGCCAGCCGCCAGAAGCGCCGGCCCATGGCCCGCTCACGCTGAACTTTTGCAGCCCACTGCTGATCAAGCGCAAGTTGCCCGGCGCAATGACCAGCAGCCCACTGCAAGCCGATCAATTGGGTGCAGCAGACCTTTTCATCGCCTTGCACCGCCGTTTGCAACTGACCCATCATTTGTACGGCGTACACCTTACGCCACCGCCAGCGCTGCAACACTGGCTAGAGATAGCTGAAGCCTGCGAGGTCGTCACACGCTTAAAACCCGTGCATTTCGCCCGTCGCTCCAACCGCCAACAGCAACGCATGCCACTGTTCGGACTGTGCGGCACGTTGCAGCTGCGTGGACCGCTGGACGCTGATCTGCGCGCGTCACTGGCACTCGCTCAGTGGCTGCATATTGGCGGCAAAACGGCGCTAGGGCTGGGAGCGTTCACGCTGCACGGCACCGACGATTTAACTTTCGTACCAGGAAACCACAGAGCATGAAGTTCAACCTGCCGGTCGAAATCACGGCCGAGTACCTGATTGTCACGCCGATGTTTCTCGGCGGCGCTGACCAGCAAGCCGATGATCAGGTCTTTCGCAATGCCTCGCTCAAGGGCGCCTTGCGTTTTTGGTGGCGCGCCATCAACTGGGGACCCATTCTCTCAGCCGAAAGCGGCAACACCAAAGCCGCGTTGCAAGCGCTTAATAAACGAGAGGGCGAGCTGTTCGGCACGGCTACAGACGCTAGCTGCTCAGGTCAGAGCAAGGTGCAATTGCACACCACGCTGCAAGATTGCTCAGTGCAGCAAGAGGGCCTGAACAAATTAAATTACTTACTAGGCCAGGGTCTTTACCATTTTCGTGATGGCTTACTACGCCCATTCTTATCGGGCGGCCGATTAGAACTAACTGCACGCTTCAAGCCCGGCACTCCACAAACAGATATAGATTCAGTTAGCCAAGCTCTAACCGCGCTAGGTCTATTTGGTGGCCTGGGTAGTCGGGCACGCAAAGGCTTTGGCTCACTGGCCATCCAATGGTTGAACAGTCCTGGCGGCCGTCAAGCATTTACTGGCCTGCCTGCTATCGCGGCATTTATCGCCACTCTGGATTTCACTGCCCCAACCGACGCGCCACTCTCCGCCTTGACTACCGCCAGTCGGCTCGATGCCTCCCTGAGCGGTGCACCCGCACTGAACCTTCTAAGCAAAATCGGCACGGAACTGCAGGAGTACCGTAGCTACGGCAAGAACGGCAAAGTCAACGGCAAGCCAGCGCGCAGGAACTTCATAGAAGATCACGATAATGCCCTTGCAGCTGCGCAGGGCAAGCCGATTGCGCAACTGCCAAAACGCGCTGTATTTGGCCTTCCGCATAACTACCGCTTTTCATCGGGACCGTCCCTGCAGATCAATCCGCAAAATAATGGCCGCCGCGCCTCACCGCTGTTCATCCACATTCATCAGTTCCCTGATGGTCAGTGCGTTGCCATACAAATATTGCTGCCTGGTAACTTCCTGCCTGCAAATACAGCAGTGGAACTCAAAGGCAAAGGGCACCGCCCGAATTTGCTGCGCACCCCGCAGGTTGATTATCAGGTGATACACGAATATCTCGACAACTTTAAGCAAAAGAAAGGACTGCGTGATGGACAGTAAGCAGTACTTCCAGTTCACCCTTGGCCCCGTACAAGGTTTCGTTGCCCAGGCGCGCAGAACACGTGACTTCTGGGCGGGCTCATTCATTCTCTCCTGGCTGTCGGCTACAGCAATGGCCTGTATCGAAAAGCAAGGCGGCAAAGTCGAATTTCCTCAGCCTGATGAAGGCTACATGCGCTGGCTCTATGGCCGCCCGGAAGCAGACGATCTCGCGCCAGCGCAAGGTTGTATCCCTAACCGTTTCAAAGCTCTCACCGCCGAGGTGCCGGCTGCATTCAACCCGCAACTGGTCCAGACGACCATTGACGCAGCCTGGCGCGCCATGGCGGAAAAAGTCTGGCAAGCCGATCTGGCAGCCATTGCCTCGCCCTTGACCCGTGAGATATGGGACCGCCAAATCAACCGCTTCTGGGAGGTAAGCTGGGTAATGTCTGCTGAAGGCCCATCCAACCTGCTGGACCGGCGCAAGAACTGGCGAAGCCAAGTTAGCCCACAAGAGCCGGGCCACAAGTGCATGATGATGGATGGATGGCAGGAGCTTTCCGGCATTACCCGCACCGACCTGGGTGCAGTCAACCGTTTCTGGCAACAGGTGCGTAGACAAGGTAAAAACGGCATGCAAACCGACCTGCGCGAAGGCGAGCACCTGTGTGCGCTGGCCTTTATAAAGCGTCGCTTTGCCAGATACTTCGATCAAGTGCACTTTGCTATGCCAGGCGAACTCGGAACGCTAAGCGGCTGGCCAGTACCGACCGCCGTGCCATCGGTAGCGTTTCTGGCAGCAGCGCCTTGGCTTAGCCAAGTCATCGACAAGGCATCCATTGCGGCTTTCGATGCCTTTCATGCACAGGCGCAGGCACTCAGCCCGGGTTATGCCGAAGCAGCCCATATCTACGGTACTGTGTCTGATATTCGCAGCGTCAAATGCGCGGCTGAAGAACGCGCCGCGGACGGATTCAAACGCCGCTGGGCAGGCATCGATGGGCAACTGTACTTTCCTTCATCGTTGCAGAACCCCAACCTGTTCCCCGATCAGGCTCAGGCCGGAAAAGTACTGAGCGAGCTGAATAAGCTCAAGCAGTCTGCTGGCTTGGCTGCACTGCCCTCCCCCTATTACGCCATCCTACTAATGGACGGTGATCAGCTTGGCAAGCACATGGGCATCGTTGAGCACCAACAATCCATCAGTCAGGCGTTGAACCTGTTTACCAACCAGGCCGGCGATATTGTGCGTGAGCACGATGGCTTTCTCGTCTATGCCGGCGGGGATGATGTCCTGGCCCTGCTGCCGATGGAGCAGGCGCTGCCGGCCGCGGCGGCGCTGCAAGCAAGCTATCGAAAAGCCTTTGCCATCCATGCATCAATGGTCGCCTCGAGCCTTTCCGGTGCTATCGAGTATGTTCACATTCGCACGCCTCTGACCCGGGTATTGCAGGATGCTCACAAGTTGCTTGATGAGGTCGCCAAGGAGGAAACCGGCCGTGATGCCATCGCAGTACGCGTCTGGAAACCTTCCGGCTTGGCCCTGCAGTGGAGCATGCCCTGGAGCAAGGCGCTTGATGCGGATGGTTCCGTGAAAATGGTAGGTCTGGCATCCGCTTTTGCCACTCAGGATGAAGAGGGTTCATTTTCCAACAAGTTCTTCTTTCGCATTGAGCAGATCATCGAGCGCTTTCCCTGCATGCCCGCCGTGCAATTAGGCAAGGTGCTGCTCACTGAATACCTGCATTCCTTTGGCGCCAGAGGCCCACATCTGCCAACCGCAGAACTGGCTGGATTACTCGATCAATGCCAGCGTTGGAAACGCAACCCATCAGGTGTGGTCGAGCCAGCACAAGGCAACAGCATGAATCCTGACGGAGCCTTATTAATGCGCTTCTTGGCAAACAAAGGCCTAGAGAGAGAATCCGCATGAGCCATATAACCTGTCGTTTCGAGCCCTTCGATACCTGGTTCTTCAGGGAGTCGCGCCCACAAGGCAGCATGGGCGCCAGTGAGCTTGGCAGTGTATTTCCGCCACCGGTGGGCACTCTGCTTGGCGCTGTGCGCACGCTGATTGGTGATGCCTGGCATGCCCAAAACGGCACGACCTGGCGGCAACTTGGAGACCTTGATGAGTTGCGCGCGCTTATTGGCGACTCCGATGATCTGGGCGCACTAACTTGTCAGGGCCCCTATCTAAGCCTGGATGGCCAACGCCTGTTTCCGGCACCCGCCAACTTGATGGTCAAAGATGAGGTGTACTTCCTTTTGGGGCTGGGCGAGCCGGTCAACTGCGACCTGGGAACCATTCACTTACCCTCATTTCCGCAAGCCATTGAAGGGCTGGACGATCTTGCCGGCGCTAAACCTGCAGATAATTGCTGGCTGACCAGCGCCGGCTGGAACGCGATTCTCGCCGGGCAAGCCCCTGCGGCGATCCATGTGGTCAAACGCCAGCAACTGGTGAGCGATGAGCCACGTCTGGGTATCGGTCGCGATAATAGTCGCAGTGCTGTTAGCCACGGCATGCTCTACCAGACCAGGCATTTGCGAATGCACGCAGGGGTTGCCATAGAACTTGATCTGATGGGATTGCCAGATGATCTAGCCTTGCCCGGTTCGCAGGTTATCCGTCTGGGCGGCGAAGGTCGCCAGGCCTCTCTGAGCCTTTGTAAAGCCAACCAAAATCTTCCGCCGTCGCCAACCATCAATTCAACACGAATGGCGCTCTATACCCTGTCCCCAACACGTTGTGCTGAAGAACTGCCGGCGGGCATCCCGGCCGGGTTTATCAGGACGAAGGCGAATGGGGTGGATGTATGGGAGGGGGATGTCTGCGGATTAAAACTAAGAATTCTGACCGTAGTCTGCTCCCGTGCCTTGCGTGAAGGGGGCTGGGACATGGCCCGGCATGAGGCACGCCCGGTTACAAGCCTGCTACCGGCAGGCAGCATCCTGTTTGTCGAACTATTGCCTGAGCAAACGGTAAACCCAGACCAACTGTACAGCCTGGCCAACGGAAGCTGTGTGGCCCGAGGGCGCGGACAACTTCTGATCGGGCACATGCCCGCCAGCCTTTTCTAAACAAGGACTATTTCATGAGCAATCAATCTGCCTTGCTGATACTGACCACTGAAACGTCTCTGCATGCAGGCACGGGCCAATCGATCGCGGGTATCGACTTGCCGATCCAGCGCGAAGTACATACCAACTGGCCCTGCGTTTTTGGTTCGGCCGTCAAAGGCGCTCTGCGTGCCAAAGCCTTTCACGACAAGATGCCAACTGCCGATGTTACCGACCTGTTTGGCCCTGAACATGCCGCTGCGGCAGGCGAGCGCGACACCAGCCATGCCGGCGCCCTGCTGGTAGGTGACGCCCACCTGCTGCTACTGCCGGTACGCTCCCTGCAAAGCTGCTTCAAATGGGTAACCTGCCCCGCCGTCTTGCGCCGTGTCGGCCGCGATGCAAAGCGCTTGGGACTCACCACCCGCTTACCAGGTCTTCCGCCCTTAGAGCCACTTCAAGCGCTGGGTTCCAAGGACGAAACCGTGTTTCTCGAGGAGTTCCGTCTGGAGCAACAAAACAATCCTCGGGTAGAACAACTGGCAGGCCTGCTGGCACCCCTGACCGGCGGCGCACTGGACAAAGAAGAACTGCTCCAGCGACTGGTCGTCGTACATGACGACATCTTCAGCTTCCTGGCCAAAAATGCCACCTCCGTAAACGCCCATATCGCCATTGACGCCGCCACCAAAACGGTCAGGAACAGCGCCCTCTGGTACGAAGAAAGCCTGCCACCGGAAAGCGTGCTTTATGTGCCGCTGACGGCAACTGCCTCACGGCGCAAGGGCAGCAATCTTAGCGCAACAGAGGTGCTGGGAGTGTTTGCCCAGCAATTCCCCGAGGGCCGCAACTGGCTGCAACTAGGCGGCAATGAAACCACGGGTATGGGCTGGTGCCGGGTAGGCATCAACCAGGGAACTGTCTAAGGAGACGCGCATGAACACGGCAACAGTATTGCAGACCATGGACCAGCAGCGCGCCTGCTACGCACTGGACGAAATCGAAAAGCTGACTCAGCAAAAACCTGACTTTCAAGCCGAAATTCGCCGTCATGCAAACGGACTACCGGCGCTGATTCACATGAATGGCCTGGGGCAAGCGTTGGCTTTCTATCGTATGAAAGGACTGGATAGCAGCCACGGCAAGATTTACCAAATCGTGGGTAACTGGTTGTGTGGTGAAACAGCAGGCCGGGTCTTTGTAATGCAGAACGATGCACTCAAGGCCATCACAACAGCCGATATGTTCGCCTATATGGCCGCACAGAATGAAGCACTGGCATTGCTGGAATGGCTAAAGAAATTTTCCCTGGCCTTGCTGCAAAAAGCCGACTGAGGAGCACCATGCCACTACCACTCTACAAAGGGCTACACGCCTTGGACAAACCCCAAGGCCAGGAAAATATGGGCCTGTGGTTCGAGCGCTTTTATTCGGCCTATCCAGATGACTTTTCCAAAGTAGACGACCGTGCCAGAACCGCCTGGCTGAAGGATTGTGCGCGCAAGCAAATAGGTGACAGCGCGCGCCTTAAATCAAAGGCCTTGCAACTGCGCCTGTTGGCAAAAAGCCAAGGAGGCGATGCCCGCGTTTATTCCAGCACCGGGCAGTTTGTCAGCGGCTTGGGCAACCCGCATCCGCTGGAGAACGGCTTTCACTGGCATCCCACATTGGGCATGCCTTACATCCCGGGCAGCGCAGTCAAAGGACTACTGCGCGGGCTGATCGAAACCGCATATGCAGGTGATGACAAAGCGAACATTCTGCTGCGCTGGTTCGGCAGCGAAGACAAAAAGGACACGCCCGAACGTGCTGGACAATTCATCTTCATGGATGCCTTGCCTATCGAACCCTGTGACCTGCATACGGAAGTCATGACGCCACACATGGGCCAGTGGTATGCCAAAGGCCAGAAAACCCCACTGGCAGCCGACACCCAACCCGGTGACTGGCACGCCCCTGTGCCGATCGCTTACCTGGTCGCGCGCAAGCTCAAGTTGCAGTTCGTGATTATGCCGCGCTCCGGCAGCGACTCCACCGAACTGACGCAATTGTGGGAAGCACTTAGTGCAGCACTTCTCTGGCTGGGCGCCGGGGCCAAAACAGCCATTGGTTTTGGGCAGTTCAAACTGGATGAGGATGAAGAGCAGGCGCTGGCAGCAGCGGCCAGCATTCAAGAGCCGGCCAATATCCGCATTTTTGATTTGGATCGACTGTTGCGCGAGCTAGCAGAACAACTTTCAACATGCTCGGTGTCAGAGATTAAAGGTAAGGATAAAAGCAACCTGGCGTGGAAGTTAAAACTCACCGGGCACAAATTAAATGACATGACCCCACTGCAGAGGGCAGAAGCCAAACGCTTGGCTGGCCTGTGCATGGCCATCGAGGACAAGAAGATTCAAGCGCATATACGTGACTTTTTCAGCGAACTGCACGGCACTCACAACTAACCAACTGGTTGCGGTTTTGACATAACGCCACAGTGAGTGAACCAGCGGGCTGACCAAGCCGGTGCGTTACGTGCAAACATACTAGGCGAAAAATCAAACCGGACTAAAAAGCTCTGATGAGTAATGACCGAAAATTATTCTTCACTTCCGGCTCAGGCACCCACAAACCACCAAACAAAACTGTGCAAATTTCACTCAACATTATGTTCAAAAAACGATCAGCCTTTTTCACCTTTCAATCGACTGATTTACAAAGAGTTTTTTTCACACTAGAGTCCAAATGTCTGCCCCGCCTCATAGGGGATTAAGACGGCACAAATAGCAAAAATAGCAACGTAGTTAAGGTCCAAATGTCTGCCCCGCCTCATAGGGGATTAAGACTGACAGACCGATCATCAAAGCGATTGCATATTTCGTCCAAATGTCTGCCCCGCCTCATAGGGGATTAAGACAAAGCTGAGTACCGCTCGATTAGCTGGTTGATGGTCCAAACGTCTGCCGCACCACTTAGGCAAAGGCCTGCTTTTCACTTGTGTGACTCATCGTGCTAAAGACTGAGGCGATAGCCCACGGCTTCGCCGAGGGGCACGATTGGGCGGAAGGGCTTTGTTTGGTGACTGCGACAGGCCTTTAGCGAAAGGCTGCCCGAGAGTGGCGATGCACGTTGTTCGTGCAGTGGCGTTGGCTGGCTTAACGGTTAAGCCGGGACGCCCGGCGATACAAATCAGCTATCGGTCTTGACTGGCTTAACTTCGTAACTGAACTCCAGGACGCTGGGGTTCTGGCCTTCAAACTTGACGTATTGCAAGGCATACTCATTGTGCAGCGTGGCATAGGCCGCTGCCATGCTGTAGAGCTTGGGGCCACCGGTTGAGTCGATCATCACATCGTGCTCGGAATAACCATCCTTCTTAATCTGCCCCTCCAGCACACGGATGGTTTCGTAGTACTTAAACAAATTATTCAGGTCAGCTGCCTTGATCGATGTGCTGATAACCTGCACCCCCGGCATAAGCAGTTTCACCAAATCGCGAACATAAGCAAAGCGTTCCGCCGAGCCGCCGACACCGTCCGTCACCAGCAGGTAGCAGCGTTCAAGTTTTTGCCGGTGAGCCAGCAGGCCATGCAGCAAAGGAATACCGTTCCAGCGACTGGCACCCGCAAAAGCTGCCAGAATTTGCGCCTCCGACTGGCCGTCCAGGTCCGCAATGGCAGGCAGTTTGACCCCGACCCCCGCTACCGCATTTCCCTCTTTTTGATCTGCCCATTGCGACAACATGGCAATCAGCACATTGCGCGGGTTATCCACCAACTGCGGCTCCATCACCTGACCAATCTTTGGCCGCTGATAGTGGTACAACGCCAAGGTCGAACCTGCCAGCAGCAACACACCCAACCCGGCCGCCTTCAGGATTTCGTAATCAGGCAAGAAGGATGAGAACAGCAGGATCGGCGTCCCGTTCAGGCCATCGGTTACCCAGCCGGCAACGATCACCGCCAGCAGCGCACCAAATGCTGTAGCAAGATTGTTAAAAAAGCGTTTCACTGCAAAACCTCCTGCACTTCAAAACAAACCAGCCGTGCACCGTAGCGCCGCATGTCTTCGGCGGTGAGTTCCTGACCACGTGCCGATGCCGGCAACTCCAGGATCAGGTGCATGTAGCGCACACCGCGCAGGCCCAGTTCAGCCACCATGTGTACCGGCAAACTGCCATAGACCGTATCGCCAGCCTGTAATTGAGCTAGTTCAAGATGAGCCACCAAGCGATCCACCATATGCCCCTGTTCCGCCAACCAGTTGCACGCGCCCTGATGGCGACTGACAAACCATGTAGTCATCTTTGCTCTCCCTGTAGACGGCAGCGATTCTGCCGAAGTCGACTGCAGTCCGCCATCAAAACACGGCCAGGTAGCGGCCGCAGCGTAAACAAGCTTGTCATTCCTGTAACTCATGCCACTCGCTGTAAGCTCTACCTGAAGAATCACCTCCCACGCTGGTTTCAGGCCGACCAGCAGCTCGGCATAATGCCGCCAGTTGATATGCAAGGAGGGAATACTCGCCTGTAAATATTTCGTGGCTCGCATTCAAACCTTTCAGTACCACTCAGTATCAAGGATGACTATGAAACACGTTCTGCTCGCCACCACCGGTGAATCACCTCAGGTTGTAACCGAGACCCTGTTTGCTCTGCATCAGGAACATCAGCCTTGGCCGGACGCGCTCTATTTGATCACCACCTCCCGCGGGCAGAGCAAAGCACGCGAAGGATTGCTTGAGCGGGGGCATCTTGCGCGCTTGTGCGATGAGCTTGGTGTAAAGCAGCCGCTTTTCGACAACAGCCATATTCTGGTGGTGCCCGATGCCAATGGCGTGCCCGTGGATGACGCCCGCAGCCTGGAAGATCACGAAGCACTGGCCAACTTCATCATGACGCAGGTGCGCAACCTGACTGCGGACCCTCAACAAAGCGTGCATGCGTCACTGGCGGGCGGTCGCAAGACCATGACGTTTTATCTGGGCTACGCCATGAGCCTGCTGGGACGCCAGCAGGATCGGCTCAGCCACGTACTGGTCAGCAAGGGCTACGAAAGCCTGGCGGATTTCTGGTATCCCAGCCAGCAACAAGGGCAACTGCATGACCGGCAGGGAGCGCCTTTGTTGACTGCCGAAGGCAAGCCGCTGATCGCCAGTGCCGCCACTGTGACACTGGCTCCGATTCCCTTTGTGCGCCACCGCCAAAGCTTGCCGGCGATCCTGCCGCAAACCGGTGAGTCCGTGCACTTTCGCGACGTGGTGCGGTTGATCAACCTGGGCGAACAACCCGAAGCGTTACGGCTTCAGATTGACCTGGCCCAACAGTTGATCACGGTGAGCGACGAGGAAAGCGATCAGCGCTTCGAGTTCAAGCCCAGCCTCATTGGTTTAGCCTTCTACGCGATGATGGCCCGGGCTACCTGCGCCGAAGAGTCGGATCTCACACGCCCCTCAAAAAAACGGGCCGACACCGCCCTGCTGAAAGTCTTTCTCGATGAGCTAATGCCTTTGTGTGGTCTTCAATCATGCGCTGACTGGCAAACTGGATTGAAGCAGTTACTCGACTGGAGCGAACTGAAAGGGCAAGTGAAGGACAACACGATCGACGCGCTCAACGGCGGTATCCCGGACTACTGGTTTGATCAGCGCAAGAGCGAATTGCGCAAGCTGTTTGAGCAAAAGCTACCGCTAACAGTAAGCCGCTGGCTTTCACCGGAAATTATCTGGGCGGAAGACGGCGCCTTGCTGGAACAACCGGGCAGCACCAAGGGCGGTGGATATGGCATCCCCCTCGCCCGCAAGAATATCGAAATTATTAATTGTTAAAGCCACGAGGTCTTAATGTCAGTAACTGGCATTTAATGCGCTGGCGTTTTCAGTTGGCCTGCGGCTAAATACGCGTATAAGAAAAAATACAGAAAGGACTCTGCATGTATAGCGTCAGGATTGCGTTGGCAATTGCTGTTTTCACGATCTTTGCCGCCAACGCAACATGGGCTTTGCCTGGCCTGCCGGGAGATGCTTTGGAAGACAGAGCGCCTGAGCAGGCGGCACTGTCCGCACGTGGTTACTACCTCGGCCGCTTCGGCGTTATCCGCCGTCTTAATCAGCCACAAGCCCTTGGCTGCTTAAATGGCTTTGAAATCCAATCCCATCGCGGTTATCCAACCTTGCCCGAGAACGCTTTCAGCTCGGTGGTTGTCGCATTTGCTGCCAAGTTCAATGCGGTCGAGGTTGACGCAAGACAGCTCAGGGATGGGACCTGGGTGCTCAACCATGATGAGAGCACCCAGCGAACCATGCTGACCCGATCCAACAAAACCAAACTACGCAATATGGATCGCAGTGACTGGACGCAATCGACCCTGCGCAACCGCCTCGGCCAACAGGTCAACGAGCAGGCCGAAGATTTGGCAACCATCGCGTCCGGTGCTTTCCAGGCCCAATCGCCGGGTCAAACACTGAACATCGAGCTGAAGGACAATCGCGGCATTAACTGCCAGGATCTCGGCCAACTGAATGAAACAGCAACGCTATTTTTGAGCGCTGGCCAGGTGAGCTACTCCAGCATGAACGGGGTAAAACCCCTCGCGTGCATGCGCGAGCATAACCCCGAGGCTTACCTGGCGCTTATTCAGGGACCAAGCCGCAAAGCACTGGAAAAATGGGCAGCCGCCAATCACGGTGAAGAGCTCAGCAAACTCAATGGCAACCGCCGGCTCAGGGCTGCGGCGCAGATGGCTACCGAGGCCTTTGGCAGTTACAAGTACCCGAGTTGGAGTTCGACGGCAAAGCTTCAAGAACTGCGCCGGACTCTCGGAGGCAAAGTGGGGCTGCACGTTGAAATTAGCGATCTCAAGGCTGACCCTGGCCTTGTCGCTCGAGCCCATAGCGCGGGCGTAAAACTCATGACCTATACCCTGACCGACAACGACAGCCATCTGAACGACTTGCTGGCACTCAAATCCCGCGGGGCTATGCCAGATGGTGCCATTGTCGACTCGACCCCGATCAAAACCTGCAAGATGCTGGGACTGGAGTGATAGCCATGACGAAACCCTATCTGGCAGTCCTCGCCATCGCACTTGCAGCATATTCTCTGGGTGCGTGCTCAACCAATCCCTACTCACAACAATCCCTGCCCACGCAAAAGCCGGATGCAGAAGCAGTCCAAGCGCAGCTACAGGCGAGCGAAGCCGATGCGGCCATCATTCGGCAGCTTCCAGCAGATGCAGACATCGAGAATATGTCTGAACAGAGACGCCTGTTCCCACAACGCCTGTACCTGACCTGGAATGGTCAGCGCCGCGACCTGGAGGCGAAGCCTGTGACTGCAGCTAACTCGCAACCTGCAAGTAGCCAAGCGCCAACTTCGCCTGTACGCAAGCGGGCAACTACGACACAAGAGTCCATCACTCTGGACGAACTCCCACCTCCTATCGTTATCGAATAACTTCGGAAGTTGTTTTCATGGATAAGAAAACCAGCACTCTTTGGGCATGGATCTTTGGCGCGATCAGTCTCGTATACGTTGGTTATGAGTTCGCCTTCAACGCCGCCCTTCTCGACCTCGCCTCGTCCATAAATCAGGACGCCGGAGATATGGACAGCCTGGCTTTAACCGGCGAAACGCTCTCCGGTATCGGGCTGGCACTGGCCTTCATGGCCCTGCTCATGCGCTTTGGCCCTTTCGCAAGGCGGGGAGCCTTGTTTTCAACGATGCTGTTGGTATTAATTGCCACTCTGGCAACCGTTCCATTCATGCGCTGGGCTCAGCCAGCCTTGATTGACCATCTCATCGATGGCACCAACGCTGAACAACGTAGTCAGGCACTAGGCCTGAACCTGTTCAAGTTCGGTGTAGCAAATGGTGCTGTGCAGTTCGGAACTACAACACTTGGCGAGTCCCCTGCGGACAAGACCCTGTTGGCGTTGATCGGACCCATGGCGCAGGGTAACGAGAAAATTGACAGGATTCTCAAGGACAGCAGCCAGCAGATATTTGACCGGGTCGCCAAACAAGGCGGGAATGCAGCAGCTGAAAGACGCTGGAAGCAATACCAGCAAGTTCGTAATGACGTGGCCAGTCGCTACAACCAGTACCTCGATCAGGCCGAGCAATACGAGAGTGCGCTGCGTAAGGCCTCCGGCAAATCAGGAGAAATCCTCGACCAAATACGCAGAGGTGTGAATGCTGACTACACCACCCACCAAAATATGGTCACCAAATTCGAGTCGGACTATATGGCTCAAGAGGAAAAAGTGGCAAAACGGGTTCGGGACTTCAATGCCAATCCGAAGTACAACCGGGATATCTACGAGCGAGATCTAACGCGGATTTACGGCTTTGTTCCTGATTTCGAAGTGTTCGTCGGCACCAGGGCAGCTACCTTCTCTGACCCCGGAGTCAGGAAGGGCAACACCGTTCACTACAATCTGGGTGACCTCTTTGATCTCGTTGAAACAGCGGTCAGCGACAAGCAGATTCGCGAAATCACAGATCAATCCATTCACAATGGCCACATGCGTTTAATGGACCAAGCCTATACCAAGGTGTCCAACGGCATGCCGCGCGACATGAGCCTGAACGGCTTCATGCGTCAGCCACAGGTGTGTTCAAAGGCTCGTGCCAAGCTAGTTGCCAATAACATCAATGTGCCCGCTGGTTGGTGTCCGGATGACGAAAGAGCAGTTATGCAGTCAGTCGATAATAGCGCGCGAAACAAGGTTGAAAGAGAGTGGGAAGCAGGGACTAAGAAACGCTTTGGCCAGGTTGTTGGGCCAAACCTCACTGAGCAGCAGTTCAAGAACCTTAAGTCGGTCAAAGACTCCATCGGCCGAGCGCTTGTCGATGCGCCATGCACGAAAGGCAATGCCTACCACTCACCTGAGGTGTTCAAAGCTAATTGCATAACCCCTGAGTTAAACAAACGCCGGAACGAGATCCGCGATGCCTTCACCGCGCCAACGGAAGATCTGGCCGATGGTGGCCGTCTGGAGGACAAGGGGCGTCAAGCCGTTCGCTCCTTGGCAGTGCCCCCAGTTGCCATGGCCTTAAGCCTGTTCTTCTCGCTGTTGGCGTTGTTGAACTTAGGACTCAAGCTGATTTCAGGGTCTAAGATTGGCCGCCACTGGGTAATCAAGGCCATTTGCGTTGCCGCCCTGATCATTGCCCCCGCATTCATGTCGGTCGATAAATACGGCGCGATTGCAGATTTGATCTTTCCCAAAGACAGCAGCGTGGGCTCCGCCTTCAAGTGGGTGATCACCATGGAACCTGCTATTTACGGCGTAGGAATACAGCTCCCCGTTAACCTAAACAACGAGTTCCTACACATGGACTTCCAACAGACCCGAGACCTAGTCGAAAAGTCAGTTGATGCTGCGAAAGAACTCAACGGATCGGAAAGTTAAGGTGGCGATAAGTTAACCTCCCCCACATAGCCCTTGACTGAATTGCAACTCGAAATACCAAGAAAGCTGCTACATGCAGCAAACCAAAGCAGAGGTAAAACATGATTCGAAACGCACTATTAGCTGCAACAGCGGTATCACTTCTGATGGGATGCTCAGCCATGGATAGCATTCAAAGCGTTGCTATGACTGACTTGGGCGGGGAGTGGAAAGGTGATTACCAATGCCAACCACCGCGCTGGTTGCCACATCCATCTAAGGCCACTGTAACGTTCATTCCGGGAGCACTCCCCATGACATTCACTGGCCACGCTGAATACGTACTCACTGACTACAGAACGGGCAAAGAGCTAGGTGGGAATACGACATTCACCGGCAAGACTCAACTGGTCGGCAGCTTTGCACTTCAAAGTGAAACCTTCGTGAAGCGGTGGGGACCAAATTCGGATCCGAGCCGTCTCTCTGCGCCGTTAATGAAGGGCAGAATGGTGGACAAAAATACGATCGTTGTGGATATGTGCGATACGAAAATGACCCTGCACCGCACAGTTAATCCAACTGCAACTTTGTCATCGCAGGCGGCTAAATCTCCGTCAGCATACAACTGACAAAGTAGATCAAAGTGCAATACTTCGGTCGGGGGCTCGGCTGTGAAATAATCTGCGCCAAGGACGGCGCATTAGGGGTGCTAGATGCCAGACTCCGGGCGTAAGCGTCCGGCAACCACACCTCGCGCGATTACTGCGCAACCCACCTGTGCGGTAGTAGCGACGTCTCCCCGATTATGGTTACAGCAAGAGTGGGCCGAGCCATTGGCAAGGCGGATGAAATTCTTAAGATTCGTGGCGAGCATCCCCGACAAGACCAGAATCGGCTGTTGCATAATCAGTTGATCATGTAGATTTGATTGGCCTTCGCATGCTGTTCAAGGGAGCTGACGCGGAGGCATACAAATATAAGGGACTATTTATGAGCATTATGGGTTTCCAGCGCTCGCGCTTAATGCGGGCAACCTCGGTTATAACTCTGGCAGGATTCCTAGCCGGGTGTCTGCCAGGGACAGTTAAGCAAGACGGCACCAGCGCTGGTGGTTTGTCGGATGCTTTTAAAAGCGCTTTGGATGTAGCCAACTCTGCCACCGCATCAATTGGTGCTGCAGCTTCTTCCGTCGGTCTTGGCAACTATGTTGGCAAGAAAGGAATGGACAACCGGCAGTGGACTGCGCAAGACCAAGCTAGCGCGAATAAAGCCAAATCAATTTTTGATAACCTCTCAGCAATTACCGCAACGGTGGAGGTATACGATCCGCTAAAGCCCGGCGAGGAAGCTCGATACAAGAAAAAGATTTCTGAAGTCATGGCCAAGTACGGAAGCCAAAAAACTCTGACTCCAGAGCAATTGCTTGAAGTGACGGAAACCGTTCTTCCTGTACTGCGATTCATCGCAAAAAGTCGGATGTATCGAGAAGGTAAGGTGATAGCCGACAATCAAAACAAGCGCTCCACGAAAGGTACTACTGAGCAGGTTTGGGTGCCTGCTGGCGGCTCAGTCGAGTTGCTTGTTCAGACGTTCTGTAACGACCATAACTTACCGGGCCGTTCTCCCGGTGACACGTACACCATTCGGTCAATTGAAGCTTACCTGCCAGAGCAACTTATTCCGGCCTATACGGACGTTACTAGGTACTCAGCTGCGCACCCTGACAACTACTACAACACGCAATCCCTTGTTTGGTATTTCCGACACAACCCTTGTGAAGAAGCACGGCTAACAGGAGGCATGCGGACACTATTCAATAACGCTGTTCGGCCTGTCTCGTTGGCGGCAATGAATAGTTATTGCCAGATGGAAAACATTAAGAGCACTGGTGGCTCTATGGCGACGAACATCGCCAGCCAGTATGCCCCGATCGACCCATCGACGATGGCTAACTACCGGTCCATGTTTGCCCAAGCAAAGTCGCTTTCTGACAAGGCAACAATGCTGGCAAATGCAGATTATTCCAATTCAACCGATCTTCTGCAGCTGGCTGATATGGCAGGAATCGTCCCTCAATCAGCAAGTAGTGTTTTGAATAACCCATACTTGCGCGAGGCACGAAAATATACTGACTTGATCACGCCGAAAAACCCAAGCACGCCTGAAGAAAAAACTGTTGCGCAAGCGCTGAGTGTGCTTAACCAGATTGGTGATGACCTACCCAAAGCCGATGGCGGTATCCAGCCAAATGGTAATTACTCAATGCTGCCAAACGGGCTAGCGGCACAATCATCACTTTATGGCCCAGGATCAGGGAAGATTGTTATCAAAAACCCAACTGGCTCACCGCAGCCAGTCGATCCTTCTGGATGGATAGCAACAACCACATCTAGCGGAAACGGGAACTCTTACCACCCTACCCAGCGCCTCTCTGTCGGACCATACACGCCAGTTAGGACAACTGCACCCTCAGGCAGCAGCGCTTACACAAAAGCGCAAGAGGACCGAGCGAAGGACATGATTGCGTCTGAATTTGGTAAAACTGAGTGGTCGCTTGGTATACCTACCGACTCGACTAGTGATGAGCCCTGCACAGAGATCGGGAATGTAGAAGTTCCTTATCTGGAGATGGCAGTTATTCATGACGTACTTGAAGCAGTTCCAGTTTTGGGAAATGGACTTAGCCTTTACAACGCGGTTACTGGTCACGACTGGCTTACAGGGAAAAGCATTGATGCTGAAGAGCAGCTTGGGGCTGCAATTTCTGCAATTTCCCCGAGTGGAGGATTAGTAAAATTAATTGCCAAAATGGGTGGGCGACTCGGCGGAACTGCCGGCGCTTACAAAAAATACAACCAAGTTAAGGAAGCTAAGGAAACCTATGATGAAACGAAGGAGTTTCTTGATGCGGTTAGTCAGGAAGATCCATGCAAAAAACTCAGAGGCTTAGCTGGATTTGCAGGAACAATGGCTTGCAGTCATGGTTCAAAACGCCAGTGCGCAGGTGGGGCTGCACTCAAAGAAGCAATAAATGGGGGCATGGGCCAATCTAAAGTTGATCCTTCAAACAGCTTATTTATGCAGTTTAACAGTCTGCTTGATTGACGTTGCGAACAGGCAACCTTAATGCTAGCCGGCATGTTACGCAGTCATCTCCCATGCGGACATGCGAAGCAAGTTCGCCAGCGTGAAATGCCCTGCTTGCGCCGCTGCGGTGACTGGCGATTTTTGCCCGTCCTGCGGAGAGGCTGTCCTGGACGCATTGATTTTGCATGAGGACTCCTGAGCTGAACTGCTAAGAATTCCTTAGCAGTTGCATCCTGAAAAAAGTGTAAGAAAACCGAGCCTATTTCCCGAGGTCGAATAGCTAGGTGATGTGCGTGTATGCCTTGGTATTGCTAGATATAGCGACCATTTTTAGGCGCACTAAATGAGCAATCCCTGCACAACTCAGAGGCCGTCATGGCCAAGCTCACAGTTAAAGACAGAATGGCCCGATCTATCGCCTTGCGCAAAGGCGAGGCCGTCATGCGTGCAGACTTTGAGGCGCTGGGCAGTGCCAGCCAGATCAGCCGTGCCCTGAAGGAGCTGACCCTGGAGGGCAAGATCGTTCGCTTCAGTCGAGGCGCTTATGCCAAGGCGCGGCCGAGCATCCATTCGGGCAAGCCTTCTACCAGGGTATGCCTGGAAGAGCTTACCGTTGAGCTTTTCGAGAGGCTCGGCGAGCAGATCCGGGTTGGTCGCGCGGCGGCGGAATACGCCTCTGCCCGAACGACGCAAATCCCGGCCCGGTCTACGTTTAACACGGGCAAAAGGCGGATCTCCCGATCAATTGGCTTCGGCCGGAGGGATATTCGGTTTGATAACGACTACGGAAAAAATCGGTGCGAAGACGTGGGGCTCAGAATCGCCAGTTTGGAGATCAGGCCGCCGAGCAAAACTGCCATCAAGATCTGTCGTTGCCTCTACGAAATGCCCTATGGAGAGCGCTTTAGCCTTGATGATTTCCGAGGGCTCGGGCCGCAAGAACTGGTCGAGGAAACGCTGTCCAAGCTCGTCAAGGTTGACGCTATTCGGCGGGTTGGGCGTGGGGGTTTTTTGCGCTGATTTGGCGCATTGATCCAGCTGAAGTTTGTCAGAAAAACGTGTATCTTTTCTAACATGGGCAAGCCGACTAAAACCGCTGAACTGATCCGCAAGCGTATCCAGGAAATCCCGCCAGGAGAGCCTTTTACCCCTGATGAATTTTTGTCATTAGGCACGCGCGCGGCTGTCGATCAGACTCTATCGAGGCTCATCCAAACCCAGCAGATCATGCGCGTAGCGCGCGGGATCTATTGCCTTCCAGTCGATGGTCGGATTGGCCGATATGGATCGTCGGAAAAGAAGGTCGTCGATCTGATAGCTAAAGGCGAAACCCTTCAGGTTCACGGGGCGAGAGCTGCAAATATCATGGGGTTGAGCACTCAGGTTCCGATGAGTTCGATCTACTTGACGTCTGGGCGGTCGCGCACACTGTTGATCAGAAATAAAACGGTCGAATTCAGGCATGCCAGTTCGCGCAAACTGCTTCTTGCAGGGCGGCGGGCCGGGGTCGCCCTGACTGCCATGTGGTACTTAGGCAAGGCCGAAGTCACGCCAAGGCTCGTCGGTAAAATTCGGCGCAAGCTAGGCGCTGAAGAGTTTGAAGCACTGAAATCAGTGATCAACGACATGCCAGCCTGGATGCGGGCGGCCATGCTTGTAGATGAGCAGATTCACAAGAATGAACAGCGGCGGAAATTGCGAGAGTCCGGGTCAGAGTCGGGGAGCACGGTTGCGCCTATTCCACCGACCTCACTGTCGCCGCTTGTGTATATCGGGGGCCTTGCGGCGCTCAACTTGCCGTCGCCAACGGGAACCGGAGACTGGCATCTGGAAGAGACTTTTTTCAGCCAGAAGCCCCCTGCATCGCGCTCGTTCCTCTTTGGGGTTGGGTGCGAAACGGATACGACTTCGTTTTTCGAGGAGGAGGGTATTTGCGATGATTTCTACGACTGCACGGAAATTCTCGACAAGCTCTGCATCCCGCATGAAGGCGCGGTTGCTTACGCGGCGACCCATGCAAGGGCTGTCGCCGACCTCATTCTTGGTGCTGTATTGAGGGGGGAGTCTCCGGACTATGTGGTGCTCGACGACTGGATGCCGGGAACTTGGGATAAGGAGTGCGTGTACTTCTTGCTAGAAGAGGCCAGACCGCTTTTGACCGGCGCGCAAAAAGAGAAGCTTTGGGCGTGGGAGTGCAAAAACCCGTTCGACTACGGCAACGTATGACAAGATTCGTCGAACTCCTCCATTGCCGTCTTGTCAATTGCGCCGATTTCCAGCAGTGCCGTGGCCGATTAGTGGACCGATTCTAAAGCCGCACTTTTGAATTTCTTCGTATCCCGAATCTTCATAACTGTTGTCGTCGAACATTTTGCATGTCGCGCTGTAGCGCGAACGCCAAGGCCAGCGCCCAGCAGCTCACGCACCCGATTGTATAGATCCTCATCGACGGGTCGGCCTTTATATGCACCTTCAGCTTTTGCCTTCTTTATCCCTTGCGCCTGGCGCTCACGACGCTGTTCATAATCCTTGCGGGCAATGGCTGCCATCATTTCAACCAGCATCGAGTTGATCGCCGCCAGCATCCGGCCAGCGAACTCATCGCCCTTGGTACCGTTCATGCCCTGGTAACTGGTCGGCAGATCCAGCGCGACGATTCGCAGCCCCTTCGAGTCGATGGCCGCCTTGAGCTTTTGCCAGTCATCAGCGGGAAGTCGCGAAAGCCGGTCGATACTTTCGACCAGGAGAACGTCGCCCTTGCGGGCATCTTTCAGCAGGCGCAGCAGCTCGGGGCGATCGGCCCGCGCGCCGCTCTCGTTCTCGATGTAATCAGCAGCGATCTTGTGGCCATGCTCGACCGCGAACCGCTCCAGTGCGTCACTCGCCCTGGTAGCGTCTTGTTCTGCGGTACTGGCCCGCAGGTAAGCTCGTATGAACATCGGTATTGTTGCCCTGTATCAATTTGGGTGTGTTTCTATCAGCGTATCAGTTTAAGTATTTTTCATGCTGACGAGACGGGATTCAGAGGGCTCGTCGCTTTGTAACACTTTAGGTATACTTATATTGAAACGCTAAGCAAAAGAGCGCAAGATGGGGGTACGCTTTAAGAATTCCTCCGCGAGCCACAAAAAGTGCGTATCCACCTTCTTTCAGATCTGCACAACGAATTCAGCGCCTTCACTCCCGAGGTACTGGATGCTGACGTGGTTATCCTGGCGGGCGATATCGATCTGAAATCGCGTGGCGTTGTGTGGGCCGAGAAAGCGTTTTCGTGCCCGGTGCTCTACGTGCCTGGGAATCACGAGTTTTACGGTGGTCACCTGACGCGCACGCTTGAAGATCTTCGCAAAGCTCAGACCGATCGCGTCCGAGTGCTGGACCGAGAAGAGATCGCCATCGGTGGCGTCAGATTCCTCGGCGCGACGATGTGGACAGACTTCGCTGCGACAGGCAGTCCGCCAATCGCGGCCTTCACAGCCCAAGAAGGGCTCAACGACTTCAAGCTGATTCGCACTGATGGTCACCGGAAAATCAGGCCGGCAGACTTAGTAAAAGAATCCAGGAAGACCAGAGACTGGTTGCGCGCAAAGCTCGACGAGCCTTTTGACGGCCAGACGGTGGTTATTACTCATCATGCGCCCTCGCTGCGATCGCTTATCGATAGCCCTTATGACCGTAGCCACATGGACGCGGCGTTCGCGAATGCGTGGGACGACATGATGGGCGATCACGTCGCGTTGTGGGTGCATGGTCATTCGCACACTGCTGCTGATTTTGAGATCGAGGGAACTCGTGTGGTATGCAACCCACGCGGATATCCGGATGAAGAAACCGGATTCGATCCCCGCTGCGTGATCGAGGTGTAATGATGATCGACCAACAGAGAGGATCGATAAAGATGGCCAGATCAAACACCGACCAGGACGAATTCGCTGCTTTCGCGCTGGCTTATGAAGATGCGTATGAACGCAGCCGCGACCATCGGGAGGCGTTCGCCGCGACCTGTGCCTGGGCGATCAATCGCTGGAAAATGCCGGTGGCGTGCTGGGTATCGCACACAATGCTGGCTGAAAAGCGCCCGACCCATGCGCTATTGTTTCCACTGCCGTCAGGCTTGGGTTACGTCGGGCTTATCGTTGGCGGTCTAAGTCTGTTGTATGAGATGGACGTGATGTTTGATCCGGCAGTTCGTCGCCCTGGCTGGCGATTGATCAAGGGCGACGCAGTAGATGTCTATATCGATTGGGCCAAGCGGAGGCGGACACAATGACAACCCCGCTTGAGCGCACGCGCTCCGTGATTCAAACCAAAGATTTCTTGATGGCGCTGATCATGGATCTCGACTTGCCAAAAAAAGTGCGCGAAGACGCAAAGCATCTTTTGAGGCACTTCCCGGACAAGCACAATTTCGGCGACGATAACGAGGATTTTGCGTCCTACCGAACCCTTAAAAAAGAGCAGCCAGAACTATGAGATCCGCTAAAAAGCTCTGGGGCGAAGCCGCCCTAGACGACCTGATGCGAGAGGTCGCCATCGACGTTAAAGCGCGTGCTGCGGCTGCTAAGGATCGGCTGGCGAGCGATCCAGTCGAGCGCGCGCGCGTGCTGGATCTGTTGAGCCGGGACGGTTTTGGGCTGGACGAGAATCAAGAACTGCTGACGCCAGGCGATCTGATGCGATCGTATGAGCACTAGCTGAAATTCGGTAGTCCTGTATAAATATCCATGTGCAGAAATCCTCGAAAACGAGGAAACCCGTACATACCCCTTATCGGCGTTCGACGTACCTTATCGGGGATTTAGTGGCCCGGCTCAAATCCATCCGGCTTTTGATCCCAGTCCGCATTTTCTGGATTTTCAATATTGACCTTTTTGTACGGCTTACGCGGCCCGATCGGGGTTTCTAAAAGGCTCGCTTTCATGCGCTCCATCGCGGCGTCCCGTTCCGCGGGCGACATGGCTTCGATTTCTTCGATATGCCGCTGCTGATTTTCTTTTTTGAGCGCCTTCAGCTCTGCGAAAGTGGGTTCCGACATCGCGTTTTTCCGTTCCCACCAACGAACATTCTCTTGCTGATCTGCGGTTAGATACGGCATGGCCCTGGCTAATAGGTCGAACACCTGTTGCTTGTCACTGTCTCGCGGCATCCAGTCATCCAGGGTCACGAAACAGGGAGATAGCCCCCTCAATACTGCGTCAAGCACAAGGTCTGCCGTCGCTCTTGCGTGGCTCGCCGCGTAAGCAGTGGAGCTTTCGCTTAGGATGCCGAGGTCATCAAGCGTAGCGGTGCAATCGTAGATCCCCTCATCACCAAGAATCGATGTTGTGTCTGTTGGGTATCCAGCGCCAGAGATAAACGAACGCGATCGCCTTCCGCTTGGTCGCGGAATAAAGAATGTTTGTTCCATGTGCCAATCGCCTGTCCCTGTCGGTGACGGCAAATTGAGCGCAGCCATGCCGCCGATATAGACCAATGGAGACAACGACGTCGGCGGGATTGGTGTCGGCGCGCTCATCGTGACCCCAGCTCCGGCGGGTCTATTTGCGCGCCCCAGCGGGCCTTGGTTTCTTCTAGCGCCTGCTCAAGTGTGATCTCGCCAGCGATATACCGCCGCGCCTGATCTGCGCTCTCTGCGGACTGCCGGAGGCCTTCAAGCGCATTGGTCGCCCTGGCGTACTTCACCGCCTCTTCCCGTCGAGCCTTTCCGCATTCGCGTATCGCCGCCCTGGTGTCGTCATAGTCCAACCCGGCAAGGCCGGTTTGCGGGTCGCAATGCAGCAGGCGATGGCGCTGATCATCCGGCCAGCCGGCGTCGTCATCGTCCACGGCGATCCAGTCTTGGGTTTTGTTGCGCACAAGATAGGTTGCGATCTGCTGCCAGCGTGTGCGCTGCATCCATGGGATTGCGTCCGGGCCGGCCTCCATCGATGAGTGGTACGTCGCACCGATCACACGCGCCTGGACAGCTTCGGGAAGGCGTTTTTTGGCTCGTTTGAAATCCAGTTGCCGCACCCAGCTCGTACTCAAAACAATCTGGGGCTGCGGGCATTCAGCGAGCAGTTTTTCGAGGATCGGCGACCACATGAACAGCTCGCCCTCCCCGCGCAGTTCGATGCCGCGACGGGTTTTAAAGGCAGCATCAGGGTGCAACACGCCGTCGAAATCCAGAAACAGGATCATTTACGAACTCTCCCCAGCTTTTTCGGCGCCCAACTTCGATAGCGTTATTGTGCCGTTCGCCAGAACATTGAAGTCGAGGGTGTCGCCCGCTTGCCACCCCATTTCCGCCAGAAGATCCGGGGGTAGATACACTAAAAGATCGCCGTTTCCATCACCAGCATCCTGGCAAACCGCCAGCCACGATTTGGCCTTGATTTTCCCTCTGAGGTCATCAGTTCGCGTATCTACATGCTCGTCGCAACGAGTCCGGTGCCAACCCGCTGGCTGGCCGTTTTTCAGCCCTTCAAAGCGCAAAGAGCCCTGCTCGCCGCAAATTTCACATACCTGGGCAGAGCGCTTCTGGATCTCCTTGATCGTTTCGCTTTGCTCGGGCGTTGGTCTGCCCAACTCAATGCGCAGCAGGCCGGCATCTTCACGAATGGCGTGGATCGGTGAGCTGCCGATGACCACCATCGCTTCGCGCACGAGCGAGAGCCAGCCCTGGCCGGCATAGAGCCGGGCATCGAGCGCAAAACTCGCTGTTGGGAGGTCTTCTTTCTGGATATAGATCATTGCGATTACTCATATTTGATCAGGTCGAGCAGTTGTTCCATCGCGTCTTCGAGCCGTGATTTTTCGCGGCAATCACTGCCGCTTGACCAAAGGAACGAGGCCACTGCTTCGCGGGATTCGCATAGACGGATCAGGGCTTCGCGCTCACTTGTACTGAAGTGGTTGCCAATAGTTTGATCAGACATTTCTGACTCCTTGGATTTTTCTTTCTTTGTCCCACATGTCCAGAAACGTGATCCAGTCATGCGCGTAGGACGTGTCTTGTGACTGCTTTGTGGAGCCGATCGAGGCCGCCTGGAAACGCGCGCGCCACGGCTCAGGGATTTCGGTCTCGATGACGTGGGCGATCGTTGTGCCGCTCGCCGGGACGATTCTCACGCTTTCGCGTAGGTGCTTAGTGGTCAGCTCTGCCCCTTCCCCGATGGGTGATCTGCGGTCTTGGCCTTTGATCAGCGCGAGGGTTTTTAATGCTTCTTCACGCCGCCCTAGCATTGGGTCTTGCAGCGAACATAGCGCTTCGCGGCGCGCTCTTTCACGAGCCCATAGGTTCTCGCAAAGCTGAATATAGGTGGCGATGTAGGGCATCAGTTTCGCTGCATAGATCGCGTCAGGCAGTGCTCGATGCCTTGCGCCTTCTCGCTCGATTTCCGCGATTTCTAGCCCCTTTTTCAAACCGCAGGGCTTGCTGCCGTTAGCTAACGAAAACTCGTTTTTGAGGTTGCGGTGCGTCCAATCGCTAAGTGGGTTTTCGACCCTATGCTTGGCGCAGTCGATCTCAAGCGAGTGGAGGTCGGACACTCCCCAGCTCGCCCAAACAGTGCTTGGATACTTGGACGCGAATTCAGCCAGCTCTTGCATGGCTTGCGCGTATGTCAGGCCGGCGTCTACGTCGGACTGGCTGATGCCCGTGAGCCCAGTACAGAAGACGGAGATCGGGGTTTCGGTTTGCACTACCACTCTAAACGTGTCGAGCGCTTCGCCTTCCGGCGTTGCCCACGCAGCCCCGATTTCGATGATGTCGTCCGGATAGCCGGGCGGCCGGTCTTTTTCGCAGGTGTTCTCAAGATCGATGACGAGAATCATGTGTTGCTCCGTATCTCTACGCGAACCGCATGAAAACCTGCAGTTCGCGTCTACTTGATAATTCAGTGAGCCGATTAGTTGGTTTATTCGGCTCATTCGGTGAGCCGAATGATCGGCGTTCGACGTACCTTTTCGGTTTGTTGCAAATGGCATGGGAGTACCCATTACAAATGCAACAACGCTGTTTCAACGAAGGTATCCAAGCCGGCCGCGTATTAAAATGCAGGGCTTTCCACCCTTTTTGCTCTCTTGGTACTGGCCATCCCAGTCTTGGGCATGGCGGTAACGCTCCACGTTTTTTTGCTCGACGTGTTTGATGTGGTCATAACCGGTTTCGTAACCCTCCACCAAAACTTGCAGGTCGGACGGGTAGGCGCTTAACAGCTCGATTAGCTCGGCAGCGGTCATTGTGGAACCTCCAGTTTCAGGCCGTCGGCGCAGGCGCGGGCCAATGGCTCGGGGTTTTTCTCGATCGGTCCGATCAGTTCAACACGACCGGCGATTGTTTTAGATCCGTGGTCCCTAAGCCTATTGCGGATCTCGATGTGGGTGTCGGCGGGCAGCTCGTCGGTGGTGAAAACCGCCAAATGCCAGTCGGCTGCGCCCTCCCATGCTTTCTCGTCGGTGATCGGGCTAGGCACGACGTAGGCTGACTCGATCCTGATTACCTGGGCGACGATGGCTAAAGCCAACACGAAAGGCCCGGCCAGATCGTCGCCGAGGCTTGCTTTCGCTTCGGCCAGCTCACGCTCAAGGCGCTCGATTTTCGAGGCGCGCATTTGGTTTGAGAGGTGCTGGATTAGAGGTAAAGCGGTCGCTTCATTCACATGGATCTCCCTCGCGACTGCGTTGGCTCGTCTGGATCAGGTTCGGCTGCTGAATCCGCCGCCTTCCCTTTAGCCGGATTTTGATCTTGCTCTTCAGGCTTTTGAGCGTCTTGGGTTGGCTCGGCCTTTTTCTCGGCGTGGGCCGGCTCAGGCGCAGCCTGGGCGGCGAGCTGTTGGGATTTTTCGAGTTCGAGGGCTTCGCGGTTGAGGCGATTCAGCAAAAGGTTCATGTCTTCACCTTTTTGCAGGCCCACTTCGTCACGCAGATCGGTGATCTGTGCATCCGGGAACTGCTGCGCAAGGCGCTCATGCCGCTGAGCGGTGAGGTTGTCACCCGCTTGGTCTTGGTTGTAGAGCGTCGAGAATTTCTGAATGTTGTTGCGCTGAGCCAACGCGATAATGGCTTTCTCTGTGTTCTCGCCAGTTTGGACGGCAGTGCCGACGAACAGGATGGTTTGGCGCTCTTCTGGAGTGGCTAGCTGGTAGGCGCTGAGGGTGTCTACACCACCCTCACAGAAACGAATTTCAGTCGGGTTGGTGATGGTTTTGTTGGCGACGTAGACGCCTTTTTCGGTGTCTTTGGAGAAGCCCTTGGCCGACTCGCCACGGTACTCGTAACCGCATGCCTTTCCGTCAGCCCCTACATGCGAGAAAGTGGCTGAACCGTACCGGTTCGATTTCCATCGAGTTTCATCAAGCGTTTCAGCACTCAAGCCACGAGAGCGCAGATAGGCGTCGTTGCGCCCCATAAATTCAAGATCCCGCTTTGCTTTGGCAGTGCCTTGCTCGATACGCTCGGCCTTCTCTTTGGGCTGCTCAACCGATGGAGCCACCGTTTTCTGAAGCGCTACCGGAGTGGGTGCCGCCAAGTATTCACGCACGTCATCCTTGGCCACTTTGAAATCGCCCCCGTCGGTGAACTGCTTGAGCTTGAAGATGTCGCCGCCCTTGCCGGACTTGCGATCGCTCCACGCCCAATTCCCGTCTTTACCGGCATAGATATCGATCTTCGCCTCACCATGTCCACGCACAACGGTATGGCCTTTATATGAAGCCGTTTTATCAACCTCATACCCGAGATGCTGCGCATAGCCGACCAAATCGACGTTGCGTTTCATGCCGTCCGTTTCGCGCTGCGCACCGGCCTTGTCGATCGGGTACTTGCGTGGCTTATCGCTCACAGGCTTCTCCTGCTTCACTGCATCTGGATGAATCGACCGTCGCACTCCAGCAGAAGGCTGTCGATCAGCGAGTGCATTACCCGGCAATAAACCCTCACGTCCCATTCCTGAGTCTGGTGCCAGACTCCGTTCGGACAACCGTCGCATACCGTCTTGGGGCGGGAACCCAACAGGCCTTCCAAGGTTGGCGACGGTTTGGAACCGGGCTTCAGAGACGCGCGGGGTAATGTCGCGCTCGTAGGTGCCGAGACTTCCGGAAACTCTGGAATCTCCTGATCCGGCGGCAGCAGATCGTTCAGTTCGTCGGTTAACTCGCTCGCTTCGGGTGAGTGAGCCAGCGTGTCTGGTTTTCTCATGGTTGGCCTCCATCGGCTCTGGCATAAAGTATTTGGTGCGATTCACTAGCGGCGCGGCGCTTTGCATGCGATCAAGCAGGTTCGCTGAATGGCCGCGATTTTCAGGAGTGGGCAAGTAGGTGACCGTTGCCTTTTTAAGCTCAGTGTCCTGCACCGCCGGAATCGGCGGGGCTGGATTCAGCGCAACTGCAACGGCTCTGCCGTCGTCAGGCAGCTCAAATTTCGGGTCGCACAACTGATCTTCGGTGACGATGGTTTTGCCAAGAGCTTTGGCACGCTCAATATCGTCAGGGGCATTGGGGATTACCTGAATTTTGCGATCTGGACTCTCAGGCTCAGGGGTTTGCCCTGGCATCTGGAAGCGCTCTCCACCTTTACTCAGGCGACCTTCCACGGTCACGGCTTGAGCGGTGAGCACCAATTTTTGATTGGTTTGCGCGGCAGCTTCGATGCTTTGGCGCATGGCCGGCATGAGAGAGAGGGCTGTTTCCTTCTCACTGAATCGCTCGACCCCTTTTTTAATCTCTGCCCAGCGGGTTTCGTTGGCGTAGACAAAGCCGCCCTCCCGGCCTCGCGTGTAGGCAACATAGAGCGCCCGCATGTGGGTCATATCGGAGGGTAGGTAGTAGCTTCGATCTACCGTCATGCCCTGGCATTTAGTTGTGGTCATGGCCCAGCCGTGCTGGATCGCCTGGTATTCGCTATTACGAATCCGGGCCGTCTCGCCGTCGTCGCGGCGGATCATCAACTCAATGTCGCGCACTTCCTTTTCGTCGATGATTTCGACGATTTCACGCACACTCAATACAGTGCCAAGGTCGCCGTTGCTGACGGGCAACTTCTCGGCATCCTTGGCGTTTTTACGCAGCAGCAGCCGATCACCTGGGGTAACACTGAGCGCGCGCGCGTAACCCTGCAGGTCAACGGTTTCGATCTCGATCTGCTTTTCAGGGTCAAGCGAGCCGTCAGCGATAAGCTTATCTCGAAACTTATCGTTGAGACTGCCCACCTGGGCGTTGGTGTCAGCCAGAATCAGTAGGTCTTCCCAACCCTTGCGGGCCGTCTGTGCATCAGCAAGGGCTGCTTTAACCAGCTCGTCGGCTTCGTTTACGTCCTCGCGAAAAATCCGGATCTGGTCTTTGCTCTCCATAGCCTTTAGCGCTTGGGGGATTTTCCCTTCATAAAGCGCCTGGGCGACGGGCTTGAATTCTTCTTTCTGGCGAGCGATCGACTCGATGCGTGCCAAGTTGCCGCCCATGGCGTCGGACAAAAGGCCGAACATGGGCGCGGTGCCCACCGATTCCATCTGGCGGCGGTCGCCAACCATCACCAGCTTGGCCTGGCGGTCCTGGCAGACGCTTACGAGCGCATGGAGGGTAAAGGTGTCCAAGGTGCCAGCTTCGTCGCAAACGATTACGTCACATGGCTGAACCAGATTTTGAGGGTTGAAGCGCTCGCCCTTGGCTTGCGCCTCGGCGGCTTTCTCGTGATTCATTAGCAGGCTGTGAACGGTGCGCGACTTAATGCCCGTGGATTTCTCAAGCTCGCTGGCCTGCTTGTTTTGAGGCGCTACGCCGATGCAGCGGTGCCCTTTGGCAGCAAAGGCTTCGCCAAATGCCCGGAATACCGGTGCTAGCGTTGCGGACTTACCTACGCCCGCCGCGCCTTGCAGGAAGTTGTACTGACCGTTACCAGTGAGTTTGAAAGCCGCCTCGCGCTGCTCGTCGGTCAACCGGAAACGTCGATCCTCCGGCTTCTGTGTCGCCTGCTTTTCCAGCTCATAGCGTTGGATGATGCTTTCGACTAGCTCAGGGTTGATCGCCCAGCGCTCGTTCTCCATGCCGGCAACTGCGGCTTTTAAGCAGTCGGATTCGATGCGGATCATTTCGCCGGTCGTGTACTTCTTCCCGCCACGCACCAGTTCGCCGTTTTCGTCGAAACGTGGCGGGATCTCGACAATGCAAAGTTGCTTGATAAGGGCTTCGCGGGTTAAAGCGATCTGCTCGATGCCGCCTTTTCCAATGGTGAGCTGAGCGGCCACGAAATCAAGGTGATGGTCGCTGATAACGCTGCTGCCCTTAAACAGCATTTCCTGGACTTGCAGGATGGTTGGCATGGTCAGCTCTTGGGTGCTGCTTTGAACCAACTCGATCTCGCCGATTTCATCTCGCCAATGGTCGAAGATGTCTTCACCAACTTCTTCCTGCTTTGAGCTTCGCCCGCGAACTGCGATGGCTTCGGTGGCGGCGGCGCCGTCCATCCCAAGCTCGACCGCTTTTGCCGTGATCCCTTGGCCGCGCTTTGAGGAGCCAAGAACTCGCTCTCGACTGATCGTGCCTTCGTTTAGCTTCAGGCCATGCCCGGCATGATCTACCTCAAGCGCTGCTGCAAGGTGTGGTAGACGCTGCTGAAGCTTGGATGCCAGCGCCACATCTACGACTGCGCCAAACTCTTTCTGCCGCTTGTATAGCTCGCCGCCATCCAGCGTTCGCATCGCTCCACCGGGCAAGCGAACCACGTTGGGCCGCTCTCGGTGGACGTGAAGCTGTGGATCTGGCCTTTCATGGCCTTTTTCAACGCGAGAGGTGCAGTGCAGGTACTCAAGCACCATGCCCTCGCCTGCCACGAACTCGCTACCGCCAGCGCCTAATCGCCCGCCAACATAGCCGCGTGCTTGCTCGTAATTACCAGCGTCTGTTACGGCCTGCAGCAATGCTTCTTGGATGATGACCCGCTCTTGCTCAGGCGCTGTGGCCCAGTACATGCTCAAGCTTTTCTGGAGCGATACGCAGCTTGAGTGGCCAAGTACCTGCTCCTTTTTATCTCCAACATCAGCTTCAGCCAATGTCAGACGAATTGACTCAACACCCTCCCCCGAATTTTTAGCTTCTCGTTTTGCCGCCTTTTCGATTTCTGCTTTCGCAATATCGTTCTCAATGGCATCAGAGCGCGTTTTTTCTAGGTAAATCTCTGAGGTGCGCGGGTTAATGCCGCGATACAGCGCCATATAGTCGCCGGGCTGAGGCTCACTTCCCAAGCCAAGGCGTTCGGCCAGTGGGCCGCTGATCTGGCTATCCAGGGTGTCAGCACCCATTTTGAAAAAGTAATCCTCCCGGCCCGACTTCGCCTCATCCTCCAAATCGCCCAGGGCAACTGCAAGCAAGGCGTCCGCTTGGGCGATTTCCTCGGTCAATACGGACACATCTTCGCCCAGCGCAATGCGCTGCTCTTGCAGCGCACGCATCTCGCCCAGCTTCTTCTCATAGTAAGAAGCTCGCTCAGCAAAGTTGCGGGCAGTGGTCTTAGATCCCGCGAATCCGTAATGGCTCACTACTTACCCCTCTTGCTCGGCAATCATTCGGTCGATGACCGAATTCACAACGCCCTGCAAAATTTGCGGGCGGCTTTCAAACGCCTGTGGAATTGCCACTTGAAGAACATCGATCAAAAGCGGTCCCAGAAGGCGGGAAAAACTGGTTGCGAGCTGGCCCGAGATCGCGGCAACAACCGCACCATCAAGCAGCACAGGAACCGGTTTATTAGCGTCCCGGCGCCACGCCTGCGCCTGGGCAAAGGCAGCCAGTTCCTCCGGCGCGCGCAGCTCAAGAAGGGTGTCCAGCACCCGCCCTGGGGCCACGCCAAAGCCCTCAGCAAGAGCGTCTAAATCCGCAACGCGGCGGTCAGTCGTTATTACCTGGGAGGACGTTTTGCCTCGTTTTTTAGGTGCGGTCACCTTCTACACCTCTGCGAATAATTCTCAATTGGAGCGGATCTGATCAACCACTCCACCCTTCTTAAAACCGACTATGAAATTTTTCATAGTCAAACAAAACAGCTACAGACCAAGTGCTTCAAGGCTTCTGCGTAACGCGACAGCACCCGAAGAGTGCAGGAGTGTTAGCTATCTTTACTGGAAAGATACAATCATTTATTTTTTGTTTATGCAAGTTCAAATCAAAAACACTTGTTTGCAACTAATTTAGAGCGCAAGGACTGAGTGCTTCTTTTGGACGGTTTTGCTGCAAATAGCCAAGAAAAGGCGAAACATTTGGTAGATTTAGAAACCAGTTTCCAACCAAACACACAAATCAAGGTAATGGCCATGTACGATCGACGCACTGACGCAGAGCGTGCCCAGGATGAGAAAGAAGAGCTGGAGTGGCTCCGCATGCAACAGGAGCAGGCCAACCGCAAGACCGCGGCGTTACGGGCCGAGCTGGAACGCATGAAAGCGATCGCACAATCGGGCAGCGGCCCCAAAAATGTAAGAGGGAGTGTTACGAAAGCACTGCTCCCACGAATTGACATCCTGCGCGAGGCGACGCGCTTGGGGACGCCAATTACTCAGCAGAAGGAAATGCTGGAAAGAGCCGGGATCATCGTCAGCTACAACAGCCTGCGGAAATTCATTCAGAAATTTCTAGCCCGTGAATATCGCGATTATCTGGCGAATGCACGAACTACGGGGGCCGACCCTGACTTCGGGCGGGAGCTAGATCCTGACGTGATACTGAAGAACAGCCCTCCTGGATAGACGGAGACAACTGCAGCAACTCAATCAAAGTGGCATTTCAATGAATTGTTGGGCATAACAATGCGTAGAAATGCACAGCAATGCTCAAGAATTCGCGGAAATGCGTAGTAATTAAAATCAATTCGAAGCAATTCGAAGCAATCGGCAGGAATGCGTTCAGATCCAGCTCGAGAACACACAACTAAACACAACGCTCCACCCGACGCAGGAGCTGCCGCTCCTTCTCTGCCGAACTGGGTGTTAGTCACTGCTAGCCTTGCTCAACTCAAAACTGCTTCACGGCCCGGCAGATAAAAACACTACCTCCTGCTCCAGCGCCATTGCGCTGGACTGCAATGCGTGGCACAAGTCTGCCAACTCCGGCTGCATGCCCAAGGCTGTGAGCCGCGCTACGGCATCCTGAAAATTTGCCAGGTTGTCTTGCCAGATCTTCCGATTGCCGTAGCGCTGTATTAAGTCTCGCCAACCGGGAATCATCCAAAATTCGCATGCATCTCCAACCCTTTCACGCAGACGGGCAAAATTCTGCAGGCCAATTCCGTCGCAATCGGGAAACAAAATAATCTGAGAGGCTCTTGGTTTTGCCTGCAACCAGTCGAGCACCACACCACTGAGTTGCCCCGCGTAATAGCAAAGGGTGCCGCAGGCCCCTGTAGGTAGCCATCTCAGGTCGTCAAACAGCGCCTGATTCTCCACCAGCCATAATGGCGAAGCACTGCTCCAGTCATCCGCTGGCCGTATCGCCAGTGTTGCCGCGCCACACAACTGTGTAATCGCCGGAAGATCCACTTCTTGACCCTGCCCATCGTGCCAGCGAACCGATTGATCAATGGATTTCAAAATCAGGTATTGGCAGGCGTGACCGGCAGCACTACCTTTTGAGCTGCGAAACATGCCTACATTGGCTGCACGTATTGGCAGATCATCATGAACAGCATCACCCTGCAGCGGCCGTAACTGACGCAAGTGTGCTTCTGCCAACGGCCGGTCAATCACCCGAAACAGACTTCCACGACCCTGACTCTGCAGGCGGACTGCACCTGTTTTGCGCGCGAAGTCGTCAAGCGCCCCACGCTGTGCCAGGGTGAACTGGCTGTGGGCAAGCCCATTCTCGCTGGCCAGTAACTTGCCTAAAGCATCGGCCAGGGCGCCACTCATGGACGCATCACCGATTGCTTGGGTTCCAGAACCTGCCAGCTTTTCTGACTGATCTGATTGAAGCCATTGTGCCGGCTGATCGGCACGCAGTAGCGCGCGGTTGCCAGGGGCGCCGGAGACGCAAAAATCAACGCAAAGCCAAACTCCGCGGCCGTCTCGATCAGGCTGGTCTGGTTTGGCCCGTCCAGGGCCAGCGCCTCATCCAGATAGCACGCTGCGCGCACCGTCTGACGCTTGTCCTGCATCTGGTGCAGCAGTGCCAATCCAGTAACCAGCTTGGCCATCAACACCGTTCCGTTGGATGCAGCCCCATCAATATCAGCGAAAGCCTCGGGCTTTTGTCCATCCTTGCCAACGATGAAGCTGAGGTAAAACAAATGCTCCACCCGCAGACCACCGCGCGCCTCCCCTTCGCGAATCAGCAAGGTCTTGGCGCGATTCAGCGTGTCATCATCCAAAACACTGCCATGATTGAACAGCTCGAACGTTTCACCCGAACCCACCTGCTCGGCCGTGCTGATCAACTTCTCGATAGCATCAACCAGCTCGCGCTGATCTTCCGGTTCGATTTTGAACACAGCAAGGTCCGATAAACGCCGGCGACCGATCAGCTGGTTGAACTGACGCATCTTGCTATTGAATGTCTGCAATCCATCCCGCAATTGACGCAGGCATGCGGTGACGTTAACCACGGCAGTGCGTGCGGCACGTTCAATAGCCTCGCTCTCCTGTGGCAGAAGCCTGGCAAATTCGAGCATGCGCCCGGTCTCACTGTCTCTGTCTTCGCTCTGCTGGTACTTGGTCAGACCGCCAGCATGCAACTCGCCAAGCACGCCGCGAATCTTGTCCTCAAGACGCAACAGCTGTTGGCAGTCCTTCTGATAGGCTTTAAGCGCTCCCGCCAAGGATCCCAGCGACAGCTCTTCAGCGGCCAGCCACTCATGGCGGGGTAGCTCATGCAGATAATTGAACAGCGCCGGGCTGTCACTGCGGGATTCACGCAGCTGACAGATGCTTTGATGCTGTTCATCCAGCTCTTTCAGCTTGTCCAATGCTGCGCTCAAAGCTGCTCGAAGGCGATCTTCCTCTTCCCGCATGTTCGCCAGGTACAGACCGATATGCTGCAGTTTGTGCTGTAACTGTGCCTCCTGCTCCTCGCGCGCCTCGCAATTGGCACGCAAGGCTTCCAGCTCGTCGAATTCAGCCAGCTCGCGCTCGATTTGTTTGCGCTTGCGATCCAGCTCGTCCTTGCGCTGTTTGGCAGTCTGCATTTCTTCAGCTACCTGCAGTTGCAACTGCAGGGCGCTAAGTCGTTGCTGCTGTTCCGTCAGTTCCTGCTGTAGCTGGGCCGCACTGCGCTGGCTGTGTTGCTGCGGCAAACCATCTATCTGCAACGCCAAACCTGGCAAGACCAGGCTGTCAGCGTTCTGCAACCATTGCTGCAGCGTGACCTTGAACGCAGGCCCATCCAGTTGGAAGTCACCCTCCCCCAAGGTCATGGTGCTGCGACTGAACAGCCGGTTGATTGCCTGCAGTTGTTCGGCACTCAGCGCCTGTTGCAGGTGCTGATATAGATTGCCCGACAGCGTCTGTAATTCGCGCTCAATCTCTTGCAGCTTGCCACGCACTTGCTGTTGCTCTCGGCGGATCTGCTCAACCGTGCGGCTGCCCGCCTCTCGAACGAGGCTGACTTGCTGCTCATAGTCTTCAGTGGCTTGAGCAAGGCTTTGTTGCAAAATCCGCCGCCCGCTGATCAGCGCAAACCGCTGCTCCAGCGCCTTCTGTCGCCCTGACTGGCTCGCTAACGCTTTTGAATCCTGCTCAAGCTGAAACTTTTGTTGCAGCTTCTCATCACGTTCATGTCTGAGTCTTATGCCGGCATCTTCAGCCTGCTGCTGCTCTGCCAGACTGTCCAGGCGTCGCTGCTGATACCAGCTTTGCCATTGCATCAGACACTGATCAATCTGCGGGCGGAAATAACAGACCTTGCCGCGCAAGGTCAGCTGTTCCTCATGCAAGGTTTCAAGCTCAACCAAGCGCTCACGTTGAGTGAAAGCCGCCTGATACTGCGCTCGATCAGCGTTAACCTCTGCAAACGCTTTGTCCCATTCCAGCTTGAAGTCGATCTTGGAATCTGGAAGGTCGCGGCCAAAGATCAGCAACAGGTATTCTTTAACCTCGTTCGACTGCAGCTGATCCAGGCGCAAAGTCCGCGTGAGAACCCGCTGAAACACCTCAGCCTGACTCGCCTGTTCCAGACGAAATACGCAAAAGTCACCCTGCTCACTACGCTTTCGCTTCCCACTTCCGTACACCATGCCGGCGAACTCAGTGCTGCTGTATCGCTCCACCAGACGACCACGACGGGCCAGATGGCTAACCAGTTGGGGTTGAGCTACCAGGCTGTTATCTTCAAAGCGAAAATCATCAACGACCAACGGCCCGCGATAAGCAAAGTATTCATAGTCATAGCTGACGCCTTTGCCCACGCAGCCAAGCACCACTGTGCCGGTTTCCGGCAGCAGCACTTCAAGCAGGATATAGGCGCTATTGTTCGGGAAATAAAAGCGCCGACTGCGCTCCACATCGTACGAGCCAAAGTCCATGCGCCGCTTGTCGATGATCAGCAGAAACTGCAATGCATTGATCAGGCTGGTTTTGCCGGTGTTATTCGGTGCCACCAGTGAAACGGCTGAATCCAGGGGCAGCTCTGCACGTTGATAGCCTGCGCTATTGAGCAGAACCAGGCGTTGAAAACCATACTCGATCATGGCTCTTCACCTTCATCATCAGTTTGCTCAGTCAGCACCACCTCGGACTCTGCGTCATCGGCATCGTGCGGCTTGGCAGCCAGTGACTCGAAATGATCGAGGTAACGCCATACAGCTGGCAGAAGGCGCCAACCGCCACTGGCCACTTCGGCAAGACAGTAATTGCAGGCACGATCAAGCAGGCCCGCCAAATTCTGCTCATCCAGGCCTTCAGCCTGTAGCAAGTCATGACTGCGCTCCATGAGTGCAACAAGCAGGTCTCGATCCAGTATCCAGTCACCAAAACGCCCCAGATGCAGCCCCTGATCAGACATGTGTTCAAAGATCAGCATAAGCAGCAAGGCCAGTTGGCGAGTGGTGACGTTGACCGCGCTATTGGCGTTGTCAAAGTGAAACCAGGCAAAACCGCGTGCATCTACGCGCAACTGATAACCAAGGCTGCTGAAAAGAGCCTGGTATTGTTCTTGCTCCTGCTCCAGTTCAGCCCAAAGTGCAGGCTCAGCAACTCGATTCAAGTGCCTGCCGGCATTGAACAGTTTAAAAAGCTCACCCAAGCGCGGCATTCGCCCCACATACAAGGTGGCCGGTTGATTGGTCATGGGTAAATTCCGTGGGGATAATGGATCACGTTGAGCGTGTTCAATTCGGTGCTATGGCGCTGGTCCGACTGTGCAACTTGCCAATCCACCTCACCGATCAGCTCATGGTAAAGGCGCAGCAAAGTAGCATCGTTGAGGTGGGGATACTCGGCGCGCAACCAGTCCAGCAGGCTGGTTACCGGCAGGCATCCTGCCAATCTCAGGCGTAATTCAGTGCTATCGACCAGTTGCAATTCATCCACGGAAACTGCGGGAGCTTCTTCTGGAAAAGCGGTGCTGCTCGCCTCAAAGCGCTGCGCTTGAGCCATGATGGTTCTTATTTCATCGCCTGCCGAGATCCGTCTTGGTCGATCCGCTCGCCACACAGGCAGGTCATTCGGGCGGAAGGTCCGCTGCAAACCGCGTTTGCGAACCAGGCCAAGCAGGTAACTGATATTGGCTGACAAGGTATTGTGCTGACGTAGCTCTTCGCGAAGCGGTAGCAAGGTATCGCTGCACTGCTTGAGTACCTCGCGCCCGAGCTTGCGCAACTCTTTGGCCTGGAAAGCAGCCTGGCGCACCAGTTGGCGCAGGGTGTATAGCGCACCCTGAGCGGTCAGAATGTCGTGACTGAAATCGAGGGACCGTTCCGCCTCTTCAAGGTAGCGATAGAAAGTTCCGCTGGGGCCGCTATCCATCATGGCGGCCATGGGTTCTACATAGTCGTCGTAAGCCTGCAAAACCTCACGATAGCGACGGCTCGCAGACATCTGGCTGTCATTCGACTTGGCTTTCTCGGCAATTTCCAGAATCGCATGACGGTCCTGATCCAATTGCAGACTGATCTGTCGAAACAAATCGGCCAGCATTGCGCAGGCCTGCCTGAGTGCGTCCAGATCACGTTGCTCCAATGCGGCATTCAGGCGCCCCGTCGCCTCGCGAACACCTTGCACCCTGACTTGTAAAACAGCGGACAAACCCAGCTCATGCTCGCGGGTCAGGCCTTTTACAAACTCCAGAACATGGCCATTGAGTTGCAGCAAAATGTCCCTCGGCAACACCAGCAGAATCTCGGCGTTGATCAGCGCACGCAACGCTGCCTCGCGCTCATCAAGCGTCTTGCTGGCATCCACCTTGCCCATCATTGCCAACACCTGTGATGGCTCAAACACGGGCACTTCACGCGAGCGTTGCGTCAACCACTCGACAATTTGCCAGTGGAGATACAAGGCTTGGACAAGTGAGCGCGGGTTAACCAAATGAGCCTCCTTGCTGCTAACTCAGTGAATTGGGGATGGCCGTCCACAGCTGATCCATAGGAACGGCAAAAGCATTCGGAATGAGAGACAGGGGCAACGTACTGGTACCGGTATAGAGTAAAATTCCGCCCTGCCAACTGTGGCCAGCCTGTTCGGCCAGACGGGCCAGACCACGGCCATCCTTGCCCTGCACGGAAGCGGCCTTCTTGATCTCCACGCCCCACAAGCGGTCGTCCTGCTCGATGACCAGATCGACTTCGAGCTGGTCCTTGTCGCGGTAATGGGAGAAGCGCAGTTCGTTGTCGACCCAACCGGCCTGGCAGATCAATTGCTGTACGACGAAGCTCTCCAGCATGCCGCCAAAGGCATTGTCGGGGCGGTGCCAATCGGCGGTTTTCAGGTTGGCCAGCGCGCAGCCCAGACCGGAGTCGACGATGTGGATCTTCGGTGCCTTAATCAGGCGCTTGGCGGCATTGCGGTGCCAGGCGGGCAGTGTTCGTATCAGGAACAGACGCTCAAGTACCGAGAGGTAGCGGCCGATGGTGTCGCGCTGCAGGCCTGTGTCCTGGGCCAGGTTGCTGATGTTGATCAGGCTGCCGGTGCGCAAGGCGATGAGCTGAAGCAGGCGCAGCAGTTCATCGCCATCGCGGATATTGGCGATATCCTGCACATCGCGCTGGATGATGGCATTCAGATACTGACGGAACCATTGCCGGGCACGCGGTTCGGTTCGCGTGTTGGGCTCCGGATAACCGCCCCACACCACGGCCTCGGCAACGCCGGAAACCGGCGATTGCAGGCCGCTGATGGCCGGCCTTATCTGACCGGACAGCAGGCTTTCGATCAGGGAATGTTGGCTGTGCTGTTTTTCCTGCTCGGACAGCGGGTTGAGGTAGATCACTTCCATGCGACCGGCCAGTGATTCTTGCACGCCGGGCAGCAACAACAGGTTGGCCGAACCGGTGAGGACGAAGCGCCCAGGGCGTCGGTCGTTATCCACGGACAGTTTGATGGCGGACAGCAGCTCAGGCACCCGCTGCACTTCATCGAGGATGACCTGCTGCGGCAGACCGGCTACGAAGCCAATCGGGTCATAGCGGGCGGCAGCGAGCAGCGTGGCGTCGTCGAAAGAGACATACGAACGCTCTGGTTGCAGCTGGCGGGCCAATGTGGTTTTTCCAACCTGGCGCGGCCCAAGAATGCAGACGACTGGAGTGTCGCTCAGTGCGTCCAGTACCTGCTGCTGCAGATATCTCGGGTGGTGTGTGACGGTCACGGGGCTACCTGATGAGGGCAAAGAACTGGCTGAGCACAGTGTAAGAGCGCTGGCGGATTCCGTCCAATTGCATGATCAAGTAGCGTCCAATTGCATAATAGATATCCGTCTATTTGCGATATTAAAAATCAGGAATCTTCGGCGCATCCGCGCGTTATTGCCTGTCTCCTTTCATATGCTAGAATGCAAGCACACTTGTATTTACTGCGCAGGCATAGTCACAGAGACTGCTTGTCGGTTGGCGGACATGAACATAACAGACCGAATGACAGAATTATTGCAGGCGCGCGGCGTAAAGCCGCGAGAAGTTCGGCGCACGTTGTCGAATGCTTGCGGAATCACCTATGAAGCGGTGCGCCAATGGTTCGCTGGGGATACTGCAAACATAAAGAATGAGCACCTCATGAGTATTGCTTTGGCGTTCAGAACTTCAGTTGACTGGCTCTTAACTGGAAATGGCCAGCGGGATTTTTCGACGTTCAAGGGCAGTGCTGCCGCGGAGCCATTACATGAAGATGCACCTAGAGACACCACCGGGGATGAATACTTCCACCGCGATGACGGATTGATACCTATATTTGGTACTGCAAAGCTAGAGGAAAATGGCTATTTCGAGTCTGTTGACTTTCCAGCAACCCCTGAAAATGGATTTGTTCGAATAACCAGCGTCGACAGTGGCGCTTACGCCCTTAAAGTTATTGGAGATGCACTTCAGCCGCGCATCCGAAGTGGTGAATTTGTGCTGATTGAGCCAAATAATCCCTACATAACAGCAGGTGAAGAGGTGCTCGTCCAAGTTGACGATGGATCACTTGCAAAGTCTATGATCAAAATTTTCAAGGACAAGCAAGACGGCTTATTCCACTTTTTTTGCATCAATGGTGCGCACCCTCCTCTGACTATCGATGAATCGTCAGTTATAAAAATGCACTTAATCAGCGCCATCATAAATCCATCCCGCTATTTGCCTGCGTGACCCGGTAATGTGATATTGGACCAACAAGGTCTCAGCCCCTTTTAGCTTCTGCATAGCTATGTTAGCTGGCTTGTGGGTTGTCCAGCAGTATCTGGAACCACTGGTAACCTGCCTATCGAAGTAACACTCCCGCTTAATCAAGGCCCGCCATGTTCGGGTTTTGTGTCTGAACAAAAGCACGATGCAAGTATGCTTGCATTATAAATACAAGCATGCTTTTATACTGCAAGTCGACCTTGGTACGGGTCGGCGCTCCACACAATCATCATCCAGCGAAAGTTGCTGCCGATGCTGATCCGAGAACTGAAGCATCTTGAAGGTGATATGCCATGACAACCGCAGAGAAACTAGATTTTCGCATCACCCCCGCCGAGTGGTTTCGCGGGAATTTGCTTGCCCCTATTTTTGGCATCAGCAGCGAAGCAGCGCGGAAGTACCGCGAACGAGGGGTGTGGCTGGATGGCAAGCACTACAGAAAAGACCCAATGGGCAAGTACGTCTTCAACCGCCAGGCAATCTCCAATTGGATGCAGGAAAGGGCCACGTGAGCAAAGTGCTGCCAAGGGGCGTCGCTAAACTACCCCGGGGTGTCGAGCTAAACGGCAATCAGATCCGAGTCTCATTCCAGCTGCATGGGCAGCGGTGTCGGGAGACCGTACCCGGGGTCATCACAATCGACAAGGCGTCAATCGCCTATGCCGACAACAAGCGCCGAGCGATCCTTACCGAGATCAAAGAAGGCCGCTTCGACTACGCCCAGCACTTCCCAGAATCAGCAAAGGCTGCGGCGCTCTCAGGCACTGACGGGCCAGGCACAAGGCGGACCGTTGAGGAAGGGGTGCACAGATGGTTGCAGGTTCAGCTGGCCAAAAAGGCCACCAGCACCTACGTCAACTATGCCAGCAAGGCGAAGCACGTTATTGCCTGGGCAGGACCACGGCGCATCGCCGATATTGGAAAGTCAGACCTAGAGTTGTTCCAAGCAAAACTATTGAAGGCAGGTTTTGCCCCAAAGACCGTCAACGACATATTCACTGTGGTTCGGGGAGTGTGGGGCGATGCCTTTCAGGACGGTATTCTGCGTACCAACCCGCTAGATCGCATAAGTAACATCGAACGCGACGATGAAATCGAGTTTGCCAACCCATTCACCAGGGACGAGATGGAGAACATTGCTGTTGGAGATCTGGGGCGCATGCCAGATGTGAGGATGCTCTTGTTCAATTGCTGGGCAGGCCTTTCGCTTTCGGAAATCATCGCGCTGGCCGTCGAAGATGTTGATCTTGAAACTGGAGGTGTACACGTCCGCCGCGCTCGCGTGGGTGTTGAGTACAAGGTACCAAAGGAACGATCGCGTATTCGCTTTGTCGAGATGATCACTCCGGCCATGGAGCTTATGCGTCAGATACTGCTCGACGCAGCGTCCTACCCTGCCGGCACGCTTGAGATCATCCAGCGGGACAACATCAGCCGAAAGCAGGAGCGGGTCACCCTGCTCTTCCGAAATTCGGTGAGCGGAATACCCTGGAGCGGCCAGAACGTCAGCGAGTGGTTCACCGCCCACTTGAAGCGCAGCAAGGTAGCGCACCGCGGCCCGAACCAATGCCGGCACACCTTCGCCAGCCAGGCTATTTCAAGTTATGTGCCACTGGAGTGGGTAGCGCGCCAGCTCGGGCACGCTGACACCACCATGGTGAAGAAGCACTACGCCAGGTGGATGCCCGGTAATACGAAAAGCATGGCAAAGATGGTGTCTGAAATGATGGGCTTCGAAACGGTCTAGGGCGGTCAGATGCGGCCTGGAAGGTGCCAATTTCGTCCTAAATTTGTCCTAAACGATATTTCTGAAAAGAAAAAGCCCCTGGAATTATTAATGATTTCAGGGGCTTAGACTTAATTTGTAGTGGCGGGAAGATAGGGATTTGAACCCTAGGTGCTATTGCTAACACAACGGATTTCGAATCCGTCCCGTTCGGCCACTCCGGCATCTTCCCAGCGGCGCGCATGATAGCAGCCGAAACGGGCGAGGCGAACCCCGGGAGGGATTATTTTTACGCTTTTCGGGGCCTGGCCGCCTTTCTACTCAGCTGGTCAGACGTGTCAGCGCTTCGCGATACTTGTTAGCGGTTTTCTGTGCCACCTCGACTGGCACCGCCGGGGCTGGTGCCTGCTTGTTCCAGCCGGTCGACTCCAGCCAGTCACGCACGAACTGTTTGTCAAAGCTGGGCGGATTGCTGCCTTCAGCGTAGCTGTCGGCCGGCCAGAAACGACTGGAATCCGGGGTCAGCACTTCATCCATCAGCGTCAGGGTGCCGTTTTCATCCAGTCCGAACTCGAACTTGGTGTCGGCGATGATGATGCCGCGGGTTGCCGCATATTCGACGGCGGCGCTGTACAGGGCAATCGAGGTATCACGCACCCTGGCCGCCAGTTCGGCACCGATGATCGCTTCACACTGGGCAAACGAGATGTTCTCGTCATGATCACCTACGGCCGCCTTGGTCGAGGGAGTGAAGATCGGCTGCGGCAACTTGGCCGCCTCTTTCAGCCCGGCAGGCAGGCGGATACCGCATACCGTGCCGTTCTTCTGGTATTCCTTCCAGCCCGAGCCAACGATGTAGCCACGCACAATCGCTTCCACAGCCACCGGCTTGAGGCGCTTGGCAACCACGGCACGCCCCTCGACCAGCGGCAATTCGGCCGCCGACACCACGTCCTCGACCCGGTCGCCGGTGAAATGGTTGGGTACCAGACCACGCAGTTTGTCGAACCAGAAATTGGAAATCGCGGTGAGAATCTTGCCCTTCTCGGGGATCGGCTCGTTGAGGATCACGTCGAATGCCGACAGGCGATCGGTGGCCACCATCAGCATGCGCTTGTCGTCGATCTCGTACAGATCACGGACTTTGCCCGAGTAGATTTTTTTCAGACCGAGGGAAGCCGGTGTAGTCATTGTGTATTTCCGTCTTGAAAAAATACGGGCGAAAACCGCGTGGTTTTCGCCCATGAAAGTTCATCAGTCAGGCTTGGCGTCTCAGGGGCGCCCCTGCCCTCCGGGACCTCCCGGACCTCCGTGCATGTTCGGATCGGGGGCCAGGATGCCGGTGCGTATCTCGCTGAGTAACTGCTTGGCCTCTTCGTAAGGTGCCGCGGTGTTCTGGCTGGTCTGCACCGTTACCTGCACGCTGCTGCCAACCTGGAGCAAATGCACGGTATAGCGCTGCGACTGGCTCACACCATCTTCCGCCTCAACCTCGTCATCCGGACCGCCGGTGATCCAGTCGAAGAAGCCCGGCTCTTCACGAGTCGGTGCACTGGCTGGCTTGGACATGTCGATGTAATACACCCCGGTAGTACGATCCAGGTCGTCTACGCGGATATCGACCACTTCGAGCGCTCGCCCGATGCTTGACCAGGCGCGGTCGTAATCCGTACCAAGGGTCAGCAGGGGATTGCCGCTGGCATCATCGCTCAGAACCGCCCGTGAAGGGGAGTCGAAGTCGCGCTCGGCCAACAGGGAAACCTGCTGGGTCTCCTGATCATTGGTTGCCATACTGGTCATCATGCCGTCGAGCAGGCTGGTTTCCACGCCGGTATCGGTCAACCACTCCAGATCCTCATCGCCGCTGTCCTTGTCGCGCAAGGCAGTCGCCACGAATACTTCGGTGGTGTTTTTCTGTACGCCGGGCTCTACACGCACGCGAATACGGATATCGCTATTGGCATTTTCGTCTTCGTCATCTTCGGAGCCTGGGCCCAAAGCAGCCGAAAGGTCCTGACGTGGTTGCCAGGCAGTGAGGAACTCACCGGTAGTCTGGTTCTGCGAAGCAATCTGGAAACCGCTGGCTTCGAAGAATTGCAGAGCCATCGGCCAGACTTCCGCCGGTGTGCGCTTGGCCACCAGCCAGCGAATGTCATCTTTCTTCTGCAAGGTGAAGTCGCTGTATATGCCGGTAGTTGGCAGCAGCAGCGGTGGCCGTGGCACTTCATATTCGGTGACGCGGGTGTTGGCCACATTGGTTGGAATCTGCAGCAACGGGTCCAGAGGTTTGCTCTGTACCCCTTGCGGCAATTGCATGGGCGCGGTTTGCCGCGATTCGAGGTAATCGTCAGAACGGTCACGGAAGTAACCGTCCTTCCCGGTGAGACCCAGCCAGCTGCAGGCGCTGGTACTGGAGATAATCAGGGCGAGCGCGGACAACCCGGCAATTCGCTTCATGCGCAGTAATTCCTTGAATTAGGCCAATATGCCGGACTGGCGCATGGCCTGCCGCAGAGGTTCATGACAGTTCTGGCTCAGCCAGGTCAGCGGCAAACGTATGCCTTCGGGAATCAGGCCCATCTCGTGCAGCGCCCACTTCACCGGAATCGGGTTGGACTCGATAAACAGCGCCTTGTGCAACGGCATCAGCTGTTCATTGATGGCGCGCGCTGCAGCTGCTTCACCGCGCATGGCGGCAGCACACAGATCACTGACGGCACGCGGTGCGACATTGGCGGTAACCGAAATATTGCCCTTGCCGCCAAGCAGAATCAGCTCGACCGCCGTGGCATCATCACCGGAATAGACCAGGAAGTCCTTGCTCACCAGATCGAGCACCTGCCTGGCGCGCTGCAGGTCGCCGGTGGCTTCCTTGATGCCGATGATGTTATCCACCGTAGACAGGCGTGCCACGGTTTCCGGCAGCATGTCGCAGGCGGTACGTCCGGGCACGTTGTAGAGAATCTGTGGAATCGCCACCGACTCAGCGATATGCCGGAAGTGCAGATACAAACCTTCCTGGGTGGGCTTGTTGTAATAAGGTGTAACCAGCAGACAGGCATCGGCGCCGGCTTGCTTGGCCGCCGTAGTCAGTTCAACCGACTCACGGGTTGAATTGCCACCGGTGCCGGCAATTACCGGAATCCGCCCGTTAACCTGGTCGACCACACGCCGGATCACTTCGACATGTTCGGCCACGTCGAGTGTCGCCGACTCACCGGTGGTGCCGACAGCGACTATGGCATTGGTGCCTTCCTGCAGGTGGAAATCCACCAGCCGCGTCAGGCTCTCCCAATCCAGACCACCCTGTGCATTCATGGGCGTGACAAGTGCCACCATACTGCCCGCAATCATGCAACCGCTCCTGCTGTAAATTAAGAGCGTTATGGTACTGGCGCCACCTGCCTTGCACAAGCAATGGACATGCCCGGCATTCCCCTCAGCCCGCCTTTTCGATAACCTGCCGGCCTGTGTTACAGGTTTGCACCTTGCCAACCTCTCTTTCTTAGGAATGCTGCATGTCCACCCCTCCCGTTCGTGAACAATTCCTCGTCATCTGCGCGCTGGGCTCCAATTCCATGGAGTTGACCAATGTGCTGTGCCGGGTAAGCCAGGAAAACCGCTGCGCCATTACCAGTACACGCCTTAGCCGGCACGGCGAACACAGCGCACTGGTGCTGCAGATCGCCGGCAGCTGGGATGCGCTGGCACGCCTGGAAGCCAGCCTGCCGGGGCTGGCGAAGAAACACCACTTCACCCTCAGCGTAACCCGTAGCGGCGTACAGGAACCACGTCCGCAAGCCTTGCCTTACGTGGCTTACGTCAGTTCAGTGTATCGTCCGGACATCCTCAACGAGCTTTGCCAGTTCTTCTCCGATCACAAGGTCGAGCTGGAAAACCTGACCTGCGACACCTACCTCGCGCCACAGACCGGCGGCACCATGATGAATGCCACCCTGACGGTGACATTGCCCGCCGGTACCCAGATCAGCTGGCTGCGTGACCAGTTCCTCGATTTCGCCGACTCCCTGAACCTGGACGCACTGATCGAGCCCTGGCGTCCACAACAGGCATAAAGGATTACTCCATGAGCACTGCCATTGACCAACAGGTACCCGATTTCACTGCCCAGGCGACCAGCGGCCAGCAGGTAACGCTATCTGCACTCAAGGGCAATCAGCTGGTGATCTACTTTTATCCGAAAGACAGCACCCCGGGCTGCACGACCGAAGGGCAGGATTTCCGCGACCTGTACGCGTCTTTCCAGGATGCCGGGACACTGATCTTCGGCGTATCCAGGGACGGCCTGAAGTCCCATGAAAACTTCCGCAGCAAACAGGCCTTTCCCTTCGAACTGATCAGCGACAAGGAAGAAGCGCTCTGCCAGCTATTCGACGTCATCAAGCAGAAGAAGCTGTATGGCAAGGAGTACCTGGGGATTGAGCGCAGCACCTTTCTGCTTGACAGTGAGGGTGTGCTGCGCCGCGAGTGGCGCAAGGTCAAGGTTGCCGGACATGCCGCCGAAGTACTGCAAGCGGCTCAGGCCTTGCGCAACCAGTAACCGTAAATGCCATCGACCTGCATTTCATGCTCCATGCGGTGCCCGGCCAGCCGTGTAAAGGAATGAAAATCCCGTTGCGAACCGGCGTCGGTTGCCAATACCTTGAGCACCGCACCGGAAGGCAGCCGATTGAGTTCCAGCTTGGCCCGCAGCAAGGGCAACGGACAGCTCAGTCCACGGGCGTCCAGCTCGGCATCAAAGGGGTAATCGGGACAGGCCTTATCAGTCATTTGAACTCCTGGGGAACCTCTGAAAAACTACTGTTCGTGCAAAAGCACTGCATTCGCAAAGAATTCACAAAGCACCACGCAGAACCTGCTTTAGCGCCGCGCACAAGGAACAGCCAGCGAATCAGATGCTCATTAAAAGCGCGTAAATTGTACTCACCATGAATTTCCGCCTGAGCCTTGTATTGCTCGCCAGTCTTTGCAGATATCCCTGAACGGGCGAACCAGTCTACTCAAGGCCAGCAACTGCTGGCCAGCCGCACCTTCACACAGCTACAGTATGAATCACCTGAACAAGAGCCTTTGAGCATGCATCACTTGCGCCACTCCCTGCTGACCCTTGCCTGCCTGATGACTGCACCCGTTGGCGCCAGCGATCTTCCGTCCTTTGGTGACTCCAGCTCGGGAATCGTCTCCCTGCGCCAGGAGCGCGAGCTGGGTCATGCCTATCTGAGCATCATTCGCGGCCAGACCGAACAGATCCCCGACCCGCTGCTCAAGGACTATCTGGAAAGCAACGTTTACCGCCTCGCCGAATCCAGCGAGGTGCAGGATCGCCGGTTCAATTTCATCCTGCTCAAAAGCAACCAACTCAACGCCTTTGCCGCGCCCGGCGGCATCATTGGCGTAAACGGCGGTTTGTTCCTGTATGCGCAAACCGAAGGCGAATTCAGTTCGGTGCTGGCGCACGAATTGGCTCACCTGTCACAACGCCACTTTGCCCGCGGCATCGAGGCCCAGCAGCAGATGCAGCTGCCGGCCATGGCGGGCATTCTCGCCGGTATCGTTGCCATGGCAGCCGGCGCAGGCAATGCCGGCATGGCGGCAATCGCCTCCACCCAGGCCGCAGCCATGCAGGAAAGTCAGCGTTTTTCCAGACAGAATGAACAGGAAGCGGACCGCATCGGCATGCAAACCCTGGAAAACTCCGGCTACGACCCGCGCAGCATGCCTGACATGTTCGGTCGCCTGCTGAGCCAGTACCGCTATAACAGCAGGCCACCTGAATTCCTCTTGAGCCACCCGGTTACCGAATCGCGGATTGCTGACACCCGCAACCGCGCGGAGCAATACCCTGCCGGGGGCGTCAAGGACACCACGCGCTACCAGCTGATGCGCGCACGCACCCAGCTGGTCTTTGAAGAAACCCCAGGCTTAGCCGCCAAGCGTTTTCAGGCCATGCTGAACGACAACCCGAAGTTTGATCCTGCACGTTACGGGCTGGCGATAGCACAAATACAGGCTGAGCAGATCAAGCCGGCAGGTGAAAACCTCAAACAACTACTGGCCAAGGCCCCCAACGAAATCGTCTACAACCTGGCCCAGATCGAGCTGGACATGAGCGCCAAGCGTTACGGTGATGTCCGCAGCCGGCTCGACACGCTGCTCAAGACCTTCCCTGACAACTACCCGGTGCTGCAGGCGCAAGTAAACCTGCAAGTCAAGCAAGGGCAGAAGGTGCAAGCAGAGGAAACCCTGGACCAGCTGGTCAAGATGCGCCCCTATGACCCGGAAATCTGGTATCAGGTCGCCGAAATTCGCGGCCAGAACGGTAACATCATCGGCCTGCATCAGGCTCGCGCCGAGTACTTCGCGCTGGTTGGCGACTACCGCCAAGCGATTGAGCAATTGAATTATGCCAAGCGCCGTGCGGCCTCGAACTTCCCTTTGGCAGCACGCATAGACGCTCGCCAGAAGCAACTCATCGAGGAACAGGAAATCCTTCAGTCCATGATGCGCTGAGCCCGGACAGGCTGCTCAGGCATTACCTGTGACCCGCAGGTGCGCCGCCCGATTGAAGTCCAGCATGCGCTTGAGTGGCAGTACCGCACGCGGAATCAGCGCCGCATCGACCAGCACTTCTCCGCTGCCATTGCGCAGGCAATCAAGGGTGCGCTGCAAGGTGTTCATCGCCATCCACGGGCAGTGCGCGCAACTGCGGCAAGCCGCGCCATTGCCAGCCGTTGGCGCCTCAACGAAGGTCTTGCCCGGACACAACTGCTGCATCTTGTAAAAAATGCCGCGATCAGTGGCGACGATGAACATCTGCTGGGGCAACGTCTGCGCGGCCTTGATCAACTGACTGGTTGAGCCAACGGCATCTGCCAGTTCGATTACCGCCTCCGGCGACTCCGGATGCACCAGAACGGCAGCCTGCGGATACAAGGCCTTCATTTCCAGCAACTGGCGCGCCTTGAACTCTTCATGGACGATGCAGGCCCCATCCCAGAGCAACATGTCGGCACCGGTTTCGCGCTGGATGTAGCGGCCCAGATGCTGATCCGGCGCCCACAGGATCTTCTCGCCGTTGTCCATCAGGCTTTCAACAATTTCCAGCGCGCAGCTGGAGGTCACCACCCAATCCGCGCGGGCTTTCACCGCTGCCGAGGTGTTGGCGTACACCACCACCGTACGTTCCGGATGCTGGTCACAGAATGCCGAAAACTCATCCACCGGACAGCCCAGATCCAGCGAACAGGTGGCTTCCAGCGTTGGCATCAGTACGCGCTTTTCCGGATTGAGAATCTTCGCCGTTTCGCCCATGAATTTGACGCCGGCCACCAGCACGGTCTGCGCCGCGTGCTGATTACCGAATCGGGCCATTTCCAGTGAATCGGAAACGCAGCCACCGGTTTCCTCGGCCAGCGCCTGAATCACCGGATCGCAATAGTAATGCGCCACCAGTACCGCATTCTGGCGCTTGAGCTCAGCGGCAATCTGCTCACGCAGCTCAGCTTGCTGTTCTGCAGACAGGATAACTGGCTGTTTGGCATCCAGATGGGCCTGAACCAGCAGGCGTTCGGAAATGTGCGTCATGATCGCGGACCTTTGAGAGCGAGCAGGCTTGTGTACAGCCGAAATATACCATTCGAAGTGCAGTTCCCGGAGTCGCCTGAAACCGGAAAAACACAGGCAAGCTATTGATAATGCGTAGGATCAGCCAGCTCAGCCGCGGCAAAGCCTGCAGCACGCAAACGGCAGCTATCACAGCGACCACAGGCCCGCCCCAAGGCATCGGCCTGATAACAGGAAACCGTCAGCCCGTAATCAACCCCGAGACGGGTTCCGGCCTGAATGATTTCAGCCTTGCTCAGGTACTGCAGTGGTGCCTGGATACGAAAGCCCGGACCCTCTACCCCGGCCCTGGTAGCCAGATTGGCCATGCTTTCGAAGGCGCTGATGAACTCGGGGCGACAGTCCGGATAGCCGGAATAATCCACCGCATTCACCCCTATGAAAATGTCCTGCGCCTGCAGCACTTCGGCCCAGCCCAATGCCAGCGCCAGAAACACCGTATTGCGTGCCGGCACATAAGTCAGCGGAATGCCTTCACCCGGTGTTTCGGGTACCGCGATACTTTCATCGGTCAAGGCCGAGCCGCCAATGCCGTTGAGGTTCAGACCTATCACCTTGTGCTCGATCACGCCCAGTTGCCGGGCAATCTGCTCGGCTGCGGCCAACTCGGCACGGTGACGCTGGCCATAATCAAAACTCATGCTGTAGCAGCTGAAACCGTCTGCCCGGGCCATCGCCACGACGGTCGCCGAGTCGAGGCCACCAGACAACAGGATGACTGCACGCTTTTCGTTCATATCAATGTCCCGGCACGTCATTCCAGAGAATCTTGTGTAGCTGCAACTGCAGGCGCACCGGCAGATTGTCAGCAATGATCCAGTCCGCCAGCTGCCGCGCCGGCAGCTCATGCTGGCTGGGCGAGAACAGTACTTCGCCAGCACGTTGCTCCAGGCGATACTCGATCAGCTTGGAAACCGCCCAGTCGTAGTCCTTGCGCGAACAGATAACGAATTTCACCTGATCATGTGCGGTCAGCAACGCGATATTTTCATAGCGGTTGCGCGCGACCTCCTGCGAATCCGGTGTTTTAAGGTCAAGCACACGACTGACACGCGGATCAACAGCCGCTATATCCAGTGCACCGCTGGTTTCCAGCGAGACCTGGTAACCGGCATCGCACAACTGCTGCAGCAGCGGGATGCAATTGGGCTGTGCCAACGGCTCGCCACCGGTCACGCAGACATACCGCGGCTGGTAAGTCGCCACCTGGGCAAGAATCTCCTGCAGGGTGCAGAGCTCACCGCCACTGAAGGCATAGGCGGTATCGCAATACTGGCAGCGCAACGGACAGCCGGTCAGGCGAACAAACACCGTCGGCAAGCCGGCAGTACGTGTCTCGCCCTGCAGGGAGTAGAAAATTTCGGTAATACGCAGTGTTTCTGACATGGGACCACGGGCGTGACAGCTAAACAGGCCATCCGCCTCCGTTGTGTCGTGATGACGAAAATAGGGATGGCGATTCTAACGAAAAAACCCGCGACTGGCGCGGGTTTAGTCCAGCCAAAGCTGTCTGACTACAAGCCTTTGAGGTCGCGCTGGGCCAATTGGGCAGCGGAACTGCCCGGATACTGACTGACAACCTGCTGCAAAATCGACTTGGCCTGAGCGGTGTTGCCCTGTCGCAATTCGACATCGGCCAGCTTGTACAGCGAATCCGGCACTTTCTGATGATCAGGATAGGACTTGCTGACCTGGGCAAAGGCCTGAGCGGCTGCGGGCAAATCGCCTTGCGCCAGGCTTACTTCACCCAGCCAGTACTGCGCATTGCCCGCGTACTGACTATTGGGATACTTGCGCAAAAAGCCGCTAAATGCCTGACTGGCCTTGGCAAAGTCGCGGGTCTTGATCAGATCGAAAGCCGCATCGTAGTAGAGCTTTTCTTTTTCCGGGTCAGCCGGTCCAGCGCTGGCCGCAGACGGATTCTGTACAGGAGCAACAGGCATCACCGGAGCATTACCGGCATTCATCGCAGTACCAGGCTGACTCTGATTCAGCGGAGCACCGGCAGCGCCAGTACCCAGACGCCGATCAAGATCCTGATAGCGATCCAGACTTTCCTGCTTCAAGTTACGAATTTCGTTTTGCTGCTCTTCCAGCAGACCACGCAGTTGCTGCACTTCCTGCTGGAGTTGCTGCAACTGCATGAATACCTGTCCTTGTGCCGAAACCGGGGCAGCTGCCCCGGATCCAGCATAGGAAGCCGCACTCCCATAACCTGCCGACGAATAGCCGCCACCTGCAGCATTGTTACCTTCGACGACAGGTACTTCGGCCAGTGCTGCCAGAGGCAGGCCAAAGGCCAATAACGCGAGAATGCGATTGAGCTTGGTCATGACTGCTTACTTGGTCATCTCTACGCGGCGGTTCTGCGCCCACGCCTGCTCGTCGTTACCCAGCGCAACCGGACGCTCTTCACCATAGGAAATGGCTTCCAGCTGTGCCGGGGAAACGCCCTGCAGTACCAGATAACGCTGTACGGTCTGAGCGCGACGCTCACCCAGTGCCATGTTGTACTCGCGGGTACCGCGCTCGTCGGTGTTACCTGCCAGCACTACGCGCTGACCATTGGCTTTCAGGTCACGTGCATGCACGTCGAGGGCACGCATGGCCTCAGGCTGCAGCTCGGCGCTGTCGTAGGCAAAGTAGAATACGGTGATAGCGCGCAGTGCAGCTTCATCGCTCATGCTGCTGTCCAGACCGGAGGCACCATTGGCGCTAGCGTCATAACCGGCATTCGGATCAACAGCGCCTTCACCGGCGGCATCGCCCTTCTTCGAGGAACAACCCACAACAACGGCCAGGGCCAGGGCAACGGCGGCAATTTTGCCGAATTTCAGCATTTCCATTTTGTAACTCCTAGTAAATCGAGGTGTTGGATCATGTTTGGCTTGGTAGCCGCTTTTAGTTCAGATAGGGCGACCAGGAAGGTTCCTGAACTTGGCCTTGGGCAGTGGGAAGCGGCGTTCTCACTCGACCGTTGGTCGAAGCCAGCATCAGAACGCCCCGACCCTGCTGGCGGGTAGCGTAGATTACCATGGTCCCGTTGGGCGCAACAGTGGGCGACTCATCCAGACTGGTTTCCGAAATTATCCGCAAACTGCCGCGCTGCAAGTCCTGCGCAGCGACGCGAAACACTGCATAGCCGTCCTGGCGATGCACCATGACCAGCGTTTTCTCATCTGCCGACAGCTTCGGATTGGCATTGTAGTTGCCGACGAAGGTGACTCTCTGGGTCGCGCCAGTATTGATGTTGACCTTGTAGATTTGCGGCTTGCCGGCACGATCCGAGGTGAAGTAGATGGTCTGGCCATCCTTGCCCCAGAACGGTTCGGTATCGATACCCAGCTGATTGGTTACGCGCTTGAGCTGGCGTGTAGCCACATCCATCACATAGATTTCCGGATTACCGTCCTTGGACAGCACCAGGGCCAGGCGGTTGCCATCCGGCGACCAGGCCGGGGCGCCATTCAGGCCGGAGAAATCGGTCATCTGCTCACGCCGGCCGGTGTCCACATACTGGATGAAGATGCGTGGCCGCTTCTGTTCGAAGGAGACATAGGCGATGCGCTTGCCGTCAGGCGCATAGCTGGGTGACAGAATCGGCTCCCGCGACTGCAGCAGGGTCACCGCACGGGCACCATCATAGTCAGAGCGCTGCAGGGTGTAACGGGCATTGTTGGGGGCAAAACGTTCGACTGTCACGTAGAGCAGCTTGGTGGAGAACGCGCCGCGAATACCGGTCAGCTTGTCGAAGGCCTGATCCGAAATGTGATGTGCCATATCGCGCAACTGATCCATCCCGCCACTCACCGTACCGGCCATGACCTGCTGCTCGGTGGTCACGTTGTACAGGGAAAAATTCACCTGCAGCCGCCCGGCAGCCGGCGTGACATTGCCGATCAGCAGGTATTGCGCACCGACCGCTTTCCAGTCGCGGTAGATGATCTCTGCCGGCTGGGCTGGTTGGCTAATCATGTTCTGCTTGGCAATCGGCTCGAAAAAGCCCGAGTTGCGCAGATCATTGCCGATAATACCGGACATATCCTCCGGCAATACCACACCACCCTGCATGCCAAACGGCACTACGGCAATCGGTACCGCGCGATCAGTACCACGCGAAATCACCAGCGGCTCGGCCGCCTGGACACTACCGAGCAACAGACTCAGGCTCAGCAGCAGGATACGGGTAAGGGTGTTCACAGGGACAAGTCCTCCGGTTTGAAAATGACGCGACGCTGACGATACAGCTTGTCAAAGGTCGCACGATCGAGCTGCTGCATTTCCTGAATCCGGCCAACGTTGCGGACTGCCGCCACGGCCGAATTATCAAAGGGACGATCACCACTGGAGCGCGTCACGCTGGCATTGGTAATGGTGCCATCCGGCAACATCTCGATCATCACCTCGACGCTCATGCCGTTGCGCGCTGACGGTGGACGCTGCCACTGCTCGCTGACCAGCTTGATCAGCAGATCATCCAGATTGCCGGCCACCTGACTGCCAACGGTATCGGCCATGGCCTGCTGATACTGGGTGTCTTCGGCCAACAACTCGGCCAGCGCCTGGGCTTTTTTGTCCTCAGCGGATTTGCGCGCAGCGTCTTGAGCCGCTTTCTTCCTGGCGGCTTCGGCAGCAGCCTTTTTCTTGGCATCTTCTGCAGCTTTCTTTTTGGCATCATCCGCAGCCTTCTTCTTTTTGGCCTCTTCTGCGGCTTTCTTCTTCTCTTCCTCGGATTTCTTCCTGGCTATTTCAGCCTGCTTCTTCTGCTCGGCAGCCTTCTGTACTTCTTGTGCTTTCTTCTGTTCGGCGGCCTTCTTCTGTTCAGCCGCCTTGACTGCAGCAGCCTGCTTCTGCTGTTCGATCTTCTTGGTTTCCAGTTGTTCGACCTGATTGCTCGGTGCCGCGGTTTTCTTCGCCTCTCCGGCTATCTTCTGCGGGGTCTGGGTGGTTGCCTGACTCTGCGACTTGAGCTGATACAAGGTGGTCTGGATGATCGGGCGCGCCGGAGGCAGCTCGGGAGTGAACTGGAAACTGACAAACAGCATGGTAAAAATCAGCAGGTGCAGCACAACCGCCCAGACCACAGGCCAGAAATAGCTTTCCGAGGATGAACGCTCGATCAGTTGACGCATCAGGGGGCCTCGGTAATCAGCCCGACATTGCTGACGCCAGCCTGCTGCAGACCACCCATGACTTTCATCACCGCCTCATAGGGCACGCGTTTGTCACCACGGACGAACACCTGCACCGCCTTGCCCTGCCCGCTGTTGGCGCCAAGAATACTGCTCACCGCCTCAATCAGTTTCGGCAGCTCGGTGGATGTCTCGCTACCCTTGCCCTGATCGGGATCGACCTCTTCGCCCATGTTCCAGTAATAGCTCTGGTCCGCCTTGATCGAGATGGTCAGCACCCGCGAGTTGTTGTCCTGCGGCAGCGCCTGGCTGGATACCTTGGGCAGGTCGACCTTGACGCCCTGATTGAGCATCGGCGCAGTGACCATGAAAATGACCAGCAGTACCAGCATCACGTCGATGTAGGGCACCACATTCATTTCCGAGACGGGTTTGCGTCTGTTGCGGATTCTTGCCATGACGTCAGCCCTCACTCATCGGAGCTGTGGACTTTACGGTGCAGGATCGCCTGAAACTCATCTGCGAAGGTGTAATAGCGGCCAATCAGCATCTCGCCGCGGGCGGCAAAGCGGTTATAGGCAATCACCGCCGGAATCGCGGCAAACAGGCCGATTGCCGTGGCAATCAGCGCCTCGGCAATCCCCGGCGCTACCGTGGCCAGAGTTGCCTGCTGCACCTGGGCCAGGCCGCGGAACGAGTTCATGATGCCCCACACCGTGCCAAACAAACCGACGTAGGGGCTGGTAGAGCCAACGGTCGCGAGAAACGGCAAGCTCTGCTCGAGCTTCTCTTCCTCGCGCGAAATGGCCACGCGCATGGCGCGGTTGACACCGTCCATCACCGCATCCGGATCAAAGCTGGATTGCTGGCGCAGCCGCGAAAATTCCTTGAAACCGGCGCGGAAAATCTGCTCCAGTCCCGAGTCCGGGTCCGGACTGCTGCCGACCTGACGGTACAGCTTGGACAGATCGATACCCGACCAGAAACGCTCCTCGAAGTTGTCGAGACTGCGCTTGGCGTGACGCAGCAGGCTGCTGCGCTGGAAAATCATCACCCAGGAAGTGACCGAAGCGGCCAACAGCGCCAGCATCACCAACTGCACGACAAAGCTGGCATTACTGATAAGATTCCACATGGACATGTGGTCGACGGCGTTAGCTTCCACGCTGCATCTCCTGCTAAAAACTTACTGGGAAAGCCCCGAATCCATGGCGAAGGCTGCATGCAACGCTTCGGGAATGGCCCGTGGCTTCAAATTGTCGGCGCGCACACAGGCCACCAGAAACTGTCCTTCACATAGCAGCTGACCGTCTGCAACACGTCTGACCTGCTGCCGGAAACGCAGACTCGCACGCTTGAGCTCAACCACTTCAGCCGTCACCTGCAAGGCATCATCCAGTCTTGCCGGCGCCAGATAGCGCGCTTCTATGGAATGCACCACAAACAGCAGGCCCTCTTCCGCCAATTGCGACTGGGCGTAACCCAGACTGCGCAAACGCTCGGTACGGGCCCGCTCCATGAATTTCAGGTAATTGACGTAATAAACGATGCCGCCGGCGTCGGTGTCTTCGAAATACACGCGACAAGTCAGGCTGAAGGGCTGGGCATCTTTCTGAACGCGCATACTCTAGTGCTTACTCCCGGCCTTGCCAATCGGCCAACTGCTTGTTTTTAAACTAATCGTCACCCAGATCGAACAATTCAGCCGATGGCAGCGAGGCCAGCCGGCCCGGCAGGTTCAAGCCAAAATGCAGATAGGCATGGCGGGTGACCACCCGGCCTCTGGGAGTGCGCATGATATACCCTTGCTGGATCAGATAGGGCTCCAGTACATCCTCAATCGTATGCCGTTCCTCGCTGATGGCGGCGGCCAGACTGTCGATACCCACCGGACCACCATCGAACTTCTCGATCATCGCCAGCAACAGGCGGCGATCCTGGTGATCGAAGCCCTGTTCGTCGACATCCAGCAGATTCAGGGCCAGGTCGGCGATCGGTCGGGTGATCTGGCCCTGACCACGCACTTCGGCATAGTCACGCACCCGGCGCAGCAGCCGGTTGGCGATGCGCGGGGTGCCACGGGCGCGGCGGGCGATCTCGAAAGCGCCGTCCGGTTCCACATGCAAGCCGAGAATGCCGCCCGAGCGGCTGACGATGGTCGACAGATCTGCCGAACTGTAGAACTCCAGCCGCTGCACGATGCCAAAACGATCCCGCAGCGGGTTGGTCAGCATGCCGGCGCGGGTGGTGGCACCGACCAGAGTAAAGGGTGGCAGATCCAGTTTGATCGAACGCGCGCCGGGACCTTCGCCGATCATGATGTCCAGCTGGAAGTCTTCCATGGCCGGATAGAGTACTTCCTCGACAATCGGCGGCAGGCGATGAATCTCGTCGATAAACAGCACATCGCCCGGCTCCAGATTGGTCAGCAAGGCTGCCAGATCGCCGGGGCGTTCCAGTACCGGGCCGGAAGTGCTCTTGATCGATACGCCCATCTCCTGGGCGATGATATGCGCCAGGGTAGTCTTGCCCAGGCCGGGCGGGCCGAAGATCAAGGTGTGATCCAGCGGCTCACTGCGTCCGCGAGCCGCCTGAATGAACAACTCCATCTGGTCCCGCACCACCGGCTGGCCGATGTAGTCGGCCAGACTCAGCGGGCGAATGGCCCGGTCCAGTTGCTCGTCGCGGTCACGCCCGCCGGTTGTTACCAGTCGATCTGCGTCGATCATTGCGGCTTACACCATCCCCTTGAGAGCACGACGAATCAGTTCTTCGCTGGACAGACCCTCTTCCAGCACGGCAGCAACCGCACGACTGGCCTCCTGCGGCTTGTAGCCCAGCGAGATCAGCGCACCCAGTGCATCGGTTTCGGCACTTGAGACCGCGACACCGGGCCGTGGTTCAATCACCAGTGTCGACATGCCGGGCAACGTCTCCCAGGCCTTGAAGCGGTCCTTGAGTTCAACCAGCAGGCGCTCGGCGGTTTTCTTGCCGACACCGGGAACCTTGACCAGCACCGAACTATCCTGTGCCTGTACGCAGCGTACCAGCTCATCCACGTCCAGACCCGACATCAGCGCCAGTGCCAGTTTCGGCCCCACGCCATTCAGGCGGATCAGTTCGCGAAACAGCTCGCGCTCGCGCTTCTCGAAGAAACCGTAAAGCAGCTGAGCATCCTCGCGCACCACCAGATGGGTATGCAGGATCAATGGCTCGCCCACCGCCGGCAGACGATAAAGCGTGGACATCGGCACTTCCAGCTCATAGCCGATACCGCCGACATCCAGTATCAGGTGCGGTGGATGCTTCTCCACCAGGGTGCCACGCAGGCGTCCGATCACAGAGTCAATTCCTTGTTCAAAGTCGCAGGCGGCCGGCACGCTGTTTGGCGCCGGAAAGGCCGTGGGGAATCAGGCTTTGCCGATGATGGGCGTGGCAGATGGCTATCGCCAGTGCATCCGAGGCGTCGATTTGCGGTTTCTGCACCAGCTTGAGCATGTGCATGACCATCAGCTGCACCTGCTCCTTGTCGGCCCGGCCGGAGCCGACCAGCGCCTGCTTGACCTGGGTGGCGGTGTACTCCGCCACCTCCAGCCCCTGCTCGACACCCGCGACAATCGCCGCACCACGCGCCTGACCCAGCTTGAGTGCGGAGTCGGCATTGCGCGCCATAAACACCTGCTCAATGCCCATGGTCGTTGGCTTATACGTCTGGATCACCTCACAGACACCGCGATAGACCTTCTGCAGCCGCTCCGGCAATGCGCCCTCACCGGTGCGGATACAGCCCGAAGCGATGTACTCGCAGCCACGCCCGGTGTCACGCACCACGCCATAGCCGGTGATGCGCGAGCCGGGGTCAATTCCCAGAATCAGCGTCATGTCTTGATACTGTCTATATATCCAGTCTGCGAGTATAGGGAGTCTCTCCCGGCACGTCACCCACCAGTGCACAGAAAAAAACCGGAAGCGCCACGGGCAGCTTCCGGTCTTTTGCAGCACTGCTACGGACAGCTTCTAGTCCAGCTGCTCCATCAACTCATCGGCAATGTCGGCGTTGTGGTAGACCTCCTGCACATCATCCAGGTCCTCCAGCATGTCGATCAGCTTGAGGACCTTCTGTGCAGTTTCCAGATCCGTAACCGGCGCACTGATCGTGGGGATCATGGCGATTTCCGCCTCCTCACCCTTGAAACCGGCGGCCGCCAGGGCCTCGTTGACGCTGAGAAAGTCGGCGAAACTGGTCGACACCAGCGCCGAACCGTCCTCGGCCATTTCCACATCATCGGCTCCGGCTTCCAGTGCCGCTTCCAGCAATGCGTCTTCATCGACACCCGCAGCGAAGCTGATCTGGCCTTTGCGCTCGAACATATAGGCCACCGAACCATCGGTACCCAGATTACCGCCGCACTTGGTGAAGGCATGGCGCACCGCGGCTGCCGTGCGGTTGCGGTTATCGGTCATCGCCTCGACGATGATCGCCACGCCACTGACGGCATAACCTTCGTAGCTCAGCTCGGTCATGTTGTCGGCTTCGCTGGCACCGGCACCGCGGGCTATGGCCCGGTCGATGGTGTCGCGGGTCATGTTGGCGGTCAGCGCCTTGTCCACCGCCAGACGCAGGCGCGGATTCTCGGATGGCAAGGCGCCACCTTTGGCGGCAACGGTCAGCTCACGAATCAGCTTGGTGAAGATCTTGCCGCGCTTGGCGTCCTGACGTCCCTTGCGGTGTTTGATGTTGGCCCATTTGGAATGACCAGCCATATTTCACTCCGGTTGCTACAAATTGATGATCGCTCCCATGCTCTGTGTGGGAGCGCAGCCGAGCTGGTTCTGCGAGTGCGGGACGCTGAGCACCCGGGGATGAGGTTCCCACGCGGAGCATGGGAACCATCACGCAAACAGCATCACTCGGCTTTGGCTTGCTCGCGCAAACGAATGTGCAGATCGCGCAGGGCGTTGTTATCCACCACACCCGGCGCCTGGGTCATGACGCAAGCGGCGCTCTGGGTTTTCGGGAAGGCAATCACTTCACGAATCGAGCTGGCACCGGTCATCAGCATCACCAGACGATCCAGACCAAAGGCCAGTCCGCCATGCGGTGGTGCACCGTATTTCAGCGCATCCAGCAGGAAGCCGAACTTCTCCTGCTGCTCTGCGGCGCTGATGCCCAGCACATCGAACACGGTCTGCTGCATGGCCTTGTCGTGGATACGGATCGAACCGCCGCCCAGCTCGGTGCCGTTGAGCACCATGTCGTAGGCGCGCGACAATGCCGCCGCCGGGTTGGCACGCAGCTCGTCCGGAGTGCACTTGGGTGCAGTGAACGGGTGGTGCAGCGAATTCAGGCTGCCGTCGTCGGCTTCTTCAAACATCGGGAAGTCGATTACCCACATCGGCGCCCATGCGCAAGTCAGCAGATCGAGGTCATGACCGAGCTTGATACGCAGCGCGCCCAGGGCTTCGCTGACGATCTTGGCCTTGTCCGCACCAAAGAACACCAGATCGCCGTCCACCGCACCGACGCGATCAAGAATCACGTTGATATTGTCCAGCGGAATGTTCTTGACGATCGGCGACTGCAGACCCTCAACCCCGGCCGCACGCTCGTTGACCTTGATATAGGCCAGCCCGCGGGCTCCGTAGATGCCGACGAACTTGGTGTAATCGTCGATCTGCTTGCGCGGCATGCTCGCCCCGCCCGGCACGCGCAAGGCAGCGACGCGGCACTTGGGATCGTTGGCAGGGCCGGCGAACACCTTGAAATCGACGTCCTTGAGCTGGTCTTCCACATCCACCAGTTCCAGCGGGTTACGCAGGTCCGGCTTGTCCGAGCCGTAGCGGCGCATGGCTTCGGCGAAGGTCATATGCGGGAACTCGCCGAACTCCAGATCCAGTACTTCTTTGAACAGCTGGCGAATCATCTTCTCGGTGATGGCCATGATGTCGTCTTCATCGAGGAAGCTGGTCTCGATGTCGATCTGGGTGAACTCAGGCTGACGATCGGCACGCAGGTCCTCGTCGCGGAAGCATTTGGCGATCTGGTAATAGCGATCGAAGCCGGCCACCATCAGCAGCTGCTTGAACAGTTGCGGCGACTGCGGCAACGCAAAGAAGCTGCCGGCATGGGTGCGGCTCGGCACCAGATAGTCGCGCGCACCCTCCGGTGTGGCACGGGTCAGGATCGGCGTTTCCACATCGAGGAAGCCGTTGTCGTCGAGGTAGCGACGAATACTCGAGGTGATGCGCGAGCGCAGCTTGAGCTTCTCGGCCATTTCCGGACGACGCAGGTCGATAAAGCGATAGCGCAGGCGCGTTTCCTCACCCACGTCGGTGTATTCGTTGAGCGGGAACGGTGGTGTTTCCGCTTCGTTCAGCACTTCCAGTTCGTAGCCGAGCACCTCGATGGCACCGGAAGCCATGTTCGGATTGACTGCGCCGGCCGGACGCAAACGCACCTTGCCGGTTACCTTGACCACGAACTCGCTGCGCACCCGGTCCGCCTTGGCAAAGGTTTCGCCACGATCCGGATCGAACACCACCTGGGCCAGACCTTCGCGGTCACGAATGTCGAGGAAAATCACACCGCCATGGTCGCGGCGCCGGTGAACCCAACCGCAAAGAGTGATTTCCTGGCCGTCCAGCGCTTCGTTCAGCTGGCCGCAATAGTGAGTGCGCATCATGATCTTTGTTCGCTTCCGTTAAGTGCTTGAATTCGTTGTGCCGGAATTTACCGCCAATTGCCCTGCCAGCACGGCAGTCGGCAATGGCCCGGCGACAAACCGATACCCTGCGGCAAAGGGCGCGATTATATACAGTTAATCCGCAAGACACAGCCGCCAGGTATCCGGCACAACTCTTGCGTGAACCACAAAAAGGGCAAATCCGGCCTGCCGCAGCTGGATAGCAACAGGCTATTTTACTGCGACAACTTCAGCAGAAAGCCCTGCGAATCGTGTCCGGGCAAGCTAACTCCCCGACTCTACGCAGCCTCTGACAGATGCCCCGACGCCACGGGCGCAACCTTGCCGGCAGAATTGAGTAGTCACCGGCTTTACGGTTAAATACCCGACTGCTGCTTTCGAGTCGCTCGAAAAACCAGCAACCCAAGCAGTTAGCCGCGGACTTCTTTCAACCGCCCGGGCTGCAAAGCAATTTTTCTGATAGCCACCTTTTCGTCAAAGCGAGTTAATTCCGTTATGTTCAAAATTGTTCATCTGTTGACGGGCGTTGCCGCCCTGCTGTTGTCATTTATCCCCACCCTCGGTGCTGAAGCGCCGAACCTGCTGCAACAACCTGACGTGGTTTATCTGCTGTTCTGCGGCCTGATCAACCTGCTCGCCGCTGGCCTTAGCGGACGCGGCAGCCGCAGCGCACTGCAATCAACTGCATCCACGCTGATCGTACTGGCAGCCGCCCTGCAGGCTGTCGTGGTGCTGGCACCACTGCCCCAGGTTGCCGGACAACCGGCCGTGTTACTGGCGTTGACCGCAGTGATCGGCGCCGTGATTGCGCTCCTGGCTGGCAACCTGCCAGCACGCAGCAAAGCAGCGACCACCTTCAGCGGCGAGCAGGGCAATCGTGAGGCCGGCACCGTCAAATGGTTCAATACATCCAAGGGTTTCGGCTTCATTTCGCGCGACTCCGGCGATGATATTTTTGTGCACTTCCGTGCCATTCGCGGCGAAGGTCATCGTGTGCTGGTCGAAGGCCAGCGTGTCGAGTTCGTGGTAATGAATCGTGAAAAAGGCCTGCAGGCCGAAGATGTCACCGCCGCCGCGCCGGGCGGACGCTGACTCCAGGCATAAAAAAACCACCGCAAGGTGGTTTTTTTATGCCTTCAATAATGCGGCGGCGGTGCTTCATCTTCGGAAATGCCAAACTGCCCCTGCAACTCTTCCTGGCGCCGGACAAGTGCAGCAATCTGCTGTTGCAGCAAGTCTATGGCGCGTTGCTGGGCTACCACCACATCGTTCAGGGCCAGCAAGTTGTCTTCCTGAAAGGCCTGGCGGGTTTCCAGCTCGATAATGCGCAGATCGTCACTCATCAAGCCGTCTCCGAAAAGCAAAAATCATCCGTCAGCACCATAGCCAGCTTCTGCCGGATGGCCGCCACTTCCTCGACTGTATAAGCAACTGGCGGATGCCGGCCCCAGACTGGCGCTGGCCATGCCGGGTCACTCTTGCGCCGCACGATGACGTGCATGTGCAACTGACTGACCATGTTGCCCAGCGTCGCTACATTCATCTTGTCGGCACTGAATGTATCCTTGAGCACCTCGGCCAGAGCCGTGGTTTCCTGCCAGAGTAACTGTTGATCCGCACTATCGAGCTGAAACAGTTCGCTGACCGCTTCACGCCGTGGCACCAGAATGAACCACGGGTACTGGCGGTCATTCATCAGCAGCAGGCGGCACAAAGTGAAGTCACCCATGAGCAGGGTGTCATTGGCTAGACGGGAATCCAGATTGAACATCGCAGGCTCCTCGATCCGGGATCACAGGTAAAACTGCCTGCCAACGGCTGTCGGCAGGCAGCGGCAGAACATTACTCCGGCAGAGCGTTCAGCTGATACATCACAACCAGCGCCATTGGTGGCTTGCCGAACTTGCCAAACCAGGTGTTGTAGACGCTCATCACTTCGCCGGTGCGGTACAACTGCGCGAGTACCCGGTTGACCGCCTGCTTGAAGTCCGCGTCATTGCGCGGCACGACCAGCGCGTAGGGCTCATAGGAGAACGTATGCGGTGCAATGTTGAACTTGGCGCCTTTGGGTGCCGATGCAACCATGCCAATCAGCACTGTCTGATCCGCCGCGTAGCCGTCTATCTCGCCGTTATTGAGCTTTTGCATGCCATCGATATGTGTCTTCACCGGCACCAGCTCGAAGGTCACCATGTTCTTTTCGGCCCAGGCCTTGAGCGCTGTTTCCGTGGTATTGCCTGCAACTACACCGATCTTCTTGCCGGCCATATCCGTAAGGCTCTTGACCGGCTTGTCGCCCTTGACCAGGAAATTACCGCCATCCACCCAGGTCATCAGGCTGAAATCGACGATTTTCTGCCGGGAAATGGTGTCGCTGCTGTTGCCGCATTCGATGTCCACGTCACCACTGGCGACCTTCTCGAAGCGATTTTCCGCCGTCAGCGGGATGAATTTTATGTCCAGCTTGGGCAGCTTCAATTGCTGCTGGATGCCTGCGGCAACCCGCTTGCACAGGTCTATCGAGTAGCCCATGGGCTCACCGTTGGTGTCGACAAAGGAAAACGGAATCGATTCGGTACGGTGGCCGATCAGAATGGTTTTGGTCTCGGCAATCGACTTCAGCTTGCCGGTCAACTCGGCGCCCATTACCGGGCTAGCCAACAGGCTGGCCAGCAGGGCTACACTCAGTACTCGCTTCATGTGCAGGTTTTCCTCTTCATTTTCATTATTATCAGGCCCGGCAATGACCGGACTCAGGCCAGCATAGCCGGATTGACAAGGCGCTGGCCAGCCAATTTACAGCCTGATCAAGCGGGATTATCTCGGCAACACAACACTGACCTGCAGCCCGCCGGACACAGCATCGTCCAGCCGGATTTCACCGTTATGCAACTCGACGATGCGTTGTGCGATCGACAGCCCAAGCCCGGCACCCTGCCCCGCGCCCTGTCGATAGAATCGTTCAAATAACTGCTGACGCTGCGCTTGCGGCACTCCCGGACCATTGTCTTCGACCAGCAGACGCAGGCACTGCGGCTCCGCCTGCAAGCTGACCCTGATCTGACCGTGGGCCGGCGTGTGCTGTACGGCATTGCTCACCAGATTCTGCAGCAAGGTAGCCAGACTCGGGGCATCGGCGCACAGGTGATAGTCGCCTGCCTCATCCAGCTCGAACAGCAGCTCCTGCTGGCGAGCGAGCGCCAGTGGCGTCAGCTCGGCCAGCTCATGGCGCAGCAGCGGTGCCAGATCGACATCGGTCATGGCCATCTGCATCGCCCTGGGCTCCAGCCGCGCCATGGTCAGTAACTGTGCCACCACCCGGGTTGCCCGCTCGACACCCAGTTCCAGCTGATTCAAAGCGGCCTTGCGGTCTTCGCCATCCGGTGCTTGCAGGGCATTTTGCGCATGGATGCGCAGCACCGCCAACGGCGTGCGCAATTCGTGCGCAGCATCGGCAATAAAGCGCTTTTCCCGGCTCAATAACTGATTCACCTGCAACAGCAAGCGATTCAGCGCGGCAGTCATCGGCTCCAGCTCAGCCGGCAACGGTGCCAGAGTCAGCGGGGCGAGGCTTTCCGGGGCACGCTGCTTGAGCAGTTCAGCCATTTGCCGTAGCGGTTTGAGCCCGACACCTACTGCAAACCAGACCAGCAGGCCAATCAGCGGCAGCCCGAGAATTTCGCTCATCAGGCTGCGCAAGACGATTTTCTGCACCAATTCGCCGCGCACATCATCGCGCTCACCAACCAGAATCCAGAAACCTTTGGCTGGTTCATGCAGCAGGAACACCCGCCATTCATAAGCACCCAGCCGTAGATCGTGAAACCCCGGCAACTCTGCTGCCAGAGCCTGAATCGCTGGTATTGAGCCGTGCGCCTTTGCGCTTGGGGCGGAATCCGCCAATTGCGCCAGCAATCTGGGCAGCGCCTCGTGCGGCGCCTGTGCCGACTCCAGTTGTACTTTGCCGGCCTGATCCAGCAACTGGAATGACAGCTTGCTTTCATAGGGATGCGCGCCCTTTTCATCCCCTGCGGCCAAACTGTCTGCGCCCTGGTCAAGCGCCAACTGCATGGCCTGACGGGTCGATTCCGGCTCGGAGCCATGCAACAGTCCTTCGAGCAGGCGTGCCGACTGCGCCAGGCGGGCATCGAACAGCTCTTCGATTTCATGCCTGGCGTCACGGTAGCTTTTATAGGTCAACAGGCTGGTGGTCACGGTCAGCAGCAACAAGACCAGCAGCAGTGTGCGGCTGCGGATCGAGCCTGTCATGGCGCCTGCCGGTCAACCAGATAACCGACCCCGCGCACCGTGCGGATCAGTTCAGGAAAGACTTTCTTGCGCAGGTTGTGCACATGCACCTCCAGGGCATTGCTTTCGATTTCCTCATCCCAGCCGTAAAGCACCTGCTGCAGCCTGTCACGGGTCAGTACCCGCCCGGGCTGGGCGATAAGCTCATGCAACAGCAGAAACTCCTTGCGCGACAGGACTAACGGCTTGCCGCTGAATGTAACTTCCATGCTCGAGGGGTCGAGCGTGATACCACGGTACTCCAGCAAGGATTGCGCGCGACCCATGCTGCGCCTGAGCAGGGCCCGTAGCCGCGCCTTGAGCTCAGCCAGGTCGAATGGCTTGACCAGATAATCATCCGCGCCGGCATCCAGTCCGGCAATGCGGTCAGACGTGGCGTCGCGGGCAGTCAGCACCAGCACCGGCAGCGGGTTGGCCGCCGCTCGCAGCTGCTTGAGCACCTGCAAACCGTCCATGCGCGGCAAACCCAGATCAAGCACCAGCAGATCAAAACTTTCCTGCTGCAGCGCATGCAGGGCGCTCACGCCATCCTGCAGCCAGTCCACGGTATAACCTTCCGGCTTCAGGGCCATGCGAATGCCTTCCGCCAGAGCCACATCGTCCTCGACCAGCAACACCCGCATAGCCGCTCCTTGTTAACCGCCAAACATTCAGTCGAGTTCGCTCTGGACCTTGATCAGCAATGCCTTTACTTCGGCGCGGCGCCCGGCATCGGCCACTTCCCGCCCGGGTCGATCCGGCGCCTTCAGGGCCTTTTCCAGAGCCGCTTTGGCCTCTGCATAACGCTTTTCGCGGAACAGGAAATCCCCATAGAAATAGTTCGGATCAATCCCGTCCGGGTTCATTGTCAGGGCTTTCTTGAGCAGCACATCAGCCTGCTCGTCATCGCCAAAACCGATCGGCCAGCCGGGTACCTGATAGTACAGCGCCCCGAGGCTGGTGTAAGCCGAACCATCCAGCGCTGCCGGATCGGTCTTGATGGCTTGCTCCAGACTGGCCCTGGCCTGCTTGACCAGATCCAGCGCACCGAGTCCGCCCTTGGCTCCAGCATAGGTGCTGAGGATGATGCCGCGCCAGATCAGCAGCTCGGCAGCCGGGTCATTACGCACCATGGTCGCAGCTTCGGCGGACAATCTGGCAAAGTCTTTTTCACGCTCGGCTGCAGGTGTCTGGTAGTTGATCTGGGCCCAGCGGGTTTGCAGTAGCTTGAGATTTTCCTGAGTACTTTCGCTCAAGGCAAAAGCCGGCAAGCTGAGCAAGCAGGCGCAGAAAACCAACAGGTAACGCAACATGGCAGACCTCCTTTCAGTTTTTCGATTTGGCGAAGCGTTGAATGGTCGGCAATTGCTTGCGCAACGACTGGTCGACCAGCCTTGGCAACAGGCCGTTGAGCTTCACGAAGAACTTTTCCGGCCAGCCCAGATACAGCTCTTCACGCTCGGCCCGGATAGCTCCGAGCACCTGCGCTGCGACCGCCAGCGGCTCATCCATGCTGACTTTCAGTTCGTCATTCATTGCCAGCACATTTTCCGCATTCATGCCGGTGCGGGTTGCCCGTGGCGCGATGTATAAAACCCTGACCTGGGTGTCCGCCAACTCGCGGCGCAGCGCCTCGGAAAACCCGCGCAGGGCAAACTTGCTCGCGCAATAGGTGGCAAACCCCGGATAGCCGATCGAGCCGAATGTCGAACCGATATTTACCACCATCGCTCGACCTTGCTGCATCAGCAGCGGCAACAGGCGCTGGGTCAGCTGCAGGGTGGCCGTGACGTTGAGATTGATCAGCGCCGCCATCGCGTCCTCATCATGCTGTTCCAGCAGACTGAAACGGTTCTGCCCGGCGGCGTTGATCAGCAGATTCACCCCGCCAAAGCTTCGTGCCGCCGCCTGTACGGCATCCCGGCCCGAACGCTCGACAATATCCGCCACTACCACACTGACCTTGCCCGGATAGCTGCTGGCCAGTTTCTCCAGAGCATCCGCATGGCGTCCCACCAGCAAAAGTTGCGCACCGCTGGCGCAGAGGGTCTCAACCAGTGCCTGACCGATGCCGCCACTGGCACCGGTTAGCACAATTCTGCAGTCTGACAGTTGCATGCTGCTCTCCTTGAGCCCGCTCAGACCGATAACGGCAGGCTGCGGAACATATCGCCATACAGGCGATAAACGACTCTGGCGGTGTGCACCACCGCCGCCTTGTCTGCCTGGTTATCCAGCCGGTTCATCAGTTTCTTGAAAAACTCGACATGGCCGATATCCAGGCTGCCGTGGGACGTCAGGTAACTGAACGCCTGGGCTGGCAAGCCCAGGCCGCCCTTGATGATGCCGGCCATCTGGGTAGCCAGGGCGATACTGGTACCTTCCAGCACATGCACCATGCCGAAGAAACTCACCGGGTTATGCCGCTGGATGCGGTCGTAGACGTAGCTGACCATCAGCTCGGTAGGCAGATTGGGGGTAGCCTCACGCACTGCTTCAGCATCCGCACCGCAGGCGCGAATATCGTTGAGTACCCACTCCTGATGACCCAGTTCTTCCTCTATGTACTCGGCAACCGCTTCGCGCAGCCACTCCAGACGCTCCGGCAAGCGCGCGCCGCACGCCATCAACAGCGGCGTGGTGTGCTTGACGTGGTGGTAGGCCTGACCGAGAAACGCCACATAGCTGGGCAGGCTGACCTTGCCGGCACTGGCCTGGGTGATGATCGGCGCGCCCAGCAGATAGTCCCGCTCTGCGCTGGTCAGCTGGTTCAGCTCATCAAAAAAATCCATAATTAACTCCTCAGACAGTCCCGGCCGCCAGGCTCGCGGCGATGGCGGATTGATAATGTTGATTAAGGGCCGCCCGGCGCAGGCGACCATTGGCCGTAGCCAGACCGTTAGTCGCATTGAAAGGCTCGGCGGCGCGCAGCCAGTGATGCACCCGCGCATAATCCGGCAGATGCCGGTTGACCCCGGCGATGGCAGCGGCGATCTCGGCATCGGTGGTCGCAGCAAAACGCGCCACGATAATGGCTACATTTGCCGGCATGGCCTCACCCTGCAGCCAGGCCTGGGCGATGGGTAGTTGCTGCACCAACTCCGACTCGACCCACTCAGGATTCACATTGCGCCCGAACGCCGTGATGAACTGGTGCTTCTTGCGCCCGTGCAGTACCAGGTACTCGCCTTCGAAATGGCCCAGATCACCGGTCGCCAGCCATTCGCCAGCCAGCGGCGGTTCACCGACATAGCCGAGCATCTGCGCGCCCTTGACCAGCACTTCGCCATCGGCTGCCAATTGCACCTGCAGGTGCCCGAGCGGCTGACCAACCGCTCCCGGCTGACGCTGATCCGGCGCGTTCAGACAGACCACCGAGGCGCACTCGGACAAGCCATACCCCTCATACACCGGCAGCCCCAGTGCATCGGCGCGCGCCAGCAATTGCGGCGCCACCCGCCCGCCACCCACAGCGATAAAGCGCAACGATTTCGGCACTGGCAAACCGCGCTCGGCAGCCGTCACCACGGCCAGCAACAATTGCGGCAACAAAATCAGACTGTGCGGCTGCACCCGGTTCAACGTGCCAAGAAAGCGCGGCAGATCGAAGCCGCTGGCACCCTGCAGACCGATCTGCGCCATCGGTGCCAGCTCGATACTCGCTCCCGCCAATAACGGCGCGTACACCCCGGCAATATTTTCCAGCAGGGTTGCCAGCGGCAGCACACACAGATGCTTGTCTACTGCACACGGCAAGGTGGTTTGCCAGAGACTTTGCGCAACACGCAATTGCAGGTCCGCGTCCAGGCAAACGCCTTTGGGTTGACCGGTGGTTCCCGATGTATAAGTGATTTTCAGCGTGCCTGACGGCAGCTCGGGCACCTGTGATGGAACCCGCTGCATCAGTTGCCGCGAGGTCTCGACAAAGCCCCACTGCCTATATAAGGAAGGCTCAGCCACAATCAGGCAGTCGACACCGGCACTATCCAGTACATGCTTTTGCTGATCGGCAGAAAAGAAACCCGGAAGCGGCACACAGACCACACCAGCCTTGAGCGCAGCCAGATCCCACAACACCCAGTCGATACCGTTATCCAGTGCCAGTGCCAGACGTTTTGCCCCAGCCTGACGCAGCACCTGCGCACGTGCACCGATTTCGCCCACCAACGCCGCATAACTCACACGCCGGCCCGCCTCAATCAATGCCGTACGCCCGGCATACTGTTGCCAGCGCTGAAAAAAATTCTCAAGCACAGGCGACATGGCTCATCCCGTCAACCGTATAAAGCCCTTCAAAGCCGAGGCGCTGATACAAACCGCTGCGAAGCAGGCACTGGTGGCCACCCATGATGTCGCCGACCATTACCTGCGGGTTGGTGACGTAATAACTGCCCCAGTCGGACAGTTCGCCGCCCATGCATTCGCCACGGGCCTCACCCACCGCCAGAGGATTCAGACCCAGACGCTGGAAACTGTTGATCAGCAAGGGCGTACCGGTGAAGCTGATCCAGCGAAACCCCTGGGCTACCAGCAGATCGGTCAGGGCCACGATCAGCAAACGCGCACTACCTGGTGCCAGCGTGCCCAGATTGCCGACTTCGACAATTTCGTTACGATCAAGCACACGCACGTTACACTGCGCCTGTTGCTGCCCGATCAACTGCTCGATCGGCTGCACAAGGTAACGCTCCAGAAACAACGGCCCGGAAGCCGCACTGCGTAAGCCGACCGCGCCGCGCAAGATGCCGGCGCTATCCACAAGCGCCAGCAAACAAGGCATAAAGTGCTGAATATGCGCCCCGTAGCGCTCGAAAAAACGCTCGCGAATAAAGTTTTCAACCAGCATCCGGCATTTCTGGCCCGAATTCTGCTTAACCATATGCAACGCAAGCTCAGGCTCCCGACCAATACGGGCAAGCGTCTCAGTCTGCTGTAACCACAACTGCTTCATGGACATGCCACACCGTTCAGAAAAAGCTGGTGGACAATGTGGGCCAGCAAACTTAAGGGCAGCTTAAGGCTGAAAAATGAATGGCCTGAAGCCGGTAAAAAAGACAAAATGGCTACGCAATCACGGCATTCCCCGTGTAAAAATTGTAAAAATTGAAAGGTAATCCTCGCGTTAAGGCAAAACCTGCTATAAAGTTTCGCCGATACAATTTGTAATAGTGCTGACCATTCAACAACATAAGTTGAAACAGCAGTCCGTTCAAAACCAAAGGAGTAATCCCATGCAAGTGATGAAGTGGAGCGTAATGGCTCTGGCAGTCGCCGCCGCAACCTCGCAAATGGCTTATGCCACCGAGCAGGACGATTCAACCACCAACGTAATGCCTGTTGAAGAAGTCTCCAGCCAGGCAGCATCGAATGGCTTCTTGGAAGACGCTGATCTTCAGCTGAAAAACCGCAACTTTGCTTTTTACCGCAATAACAAAGGCAACGCTCCTGACGAGCAAAATTACAGGAACGAGTGGGCTCACGGCTTCATGACCACCTTTACCTCGGGCTTCACCCAGGGCATCGTTGGTTTTGGCGTTGACGCCTTTGGCCAAGTTGGCCTGCAACTGAACAGTGGCCAAGGTCAGGGCGGAACTGGCTTGCTTCCGGTAAATAACAGCAAGTCAAATGAAGGCCAGAGCGAATATGGCTTGGCTGGCGGCGCTGTTAAAGCTCGCGTATCTGAATCTGTTCTAGCCTTTGGTCAGCAGCGCCCGGCAAGCCCAGTGTTTGCAACTCCAGATAGCCGTTTGTTGCCTGCTTGGGCTACCGGTACCTCATTTGCCAGTGACGAAATTACTGATCTGCACATCCAGGGCGGTCATTTCTATTCAGGTAGCGCCTCGAATGGAACCAATCAGGATGGTGAGCTGCAGACAACCTATGGTGAAACACCTTTCAATACCGCTGACTACATCGGTGGGGATTACACCTTCAACGACAACTTGGGCATAGGTCTGCACGCTGCCAAGTATGACGACCTGTGGAATCAGTATTACGCCGACCTGTATCACACTTGGGATATGGGAGACGAAATGTCCCTCAGCACCAGCCTGAACTATTACCACACCCAAGACACTGGCAATGCTAACGCCGGTGATATCAGCACCAACGCCTACAGCGGCTCTTTGGCATTCGCGATTGGCGCTCAGACTTTCACCATTGCCCATCAGGGCGTAAATGGTGATACGCCTTTCGACTATGTCAGCATTGACGGATCAGCTGGCGACTCCATTTGGCTGGCTAACTCCCTGCAGTACTCCGACTTCAACGGTCCTGGTGAAAAGTCCTACCAAGCTCGTTACGACCTTGATATGACTACCCTTGGTGTTCCAGGCTTGAGCTTCATGGCGCGTTACGTAACCGGCGGCCAGGCTAATGGTACTGGCGCTGATTGCAGCTCGAAAGGCGCTTATTGCGGTGCAATGGGCCACAGTGGTGACGAGTGGGAACGCGACCTGGAAGTCAAGTACGTAATCCAGGAAGGCGCCGCCAAAGACCTGTCATTCCGTGTGCGTCAAGCAACATGGCGCTCCAACCAAGACTTTGACTCTGGTTACTTTGGCTCGAACGGTGCTAACGCAGTCGACGAAATCCGCATCATCACCGAGTACCCGCTGGACATTCTGTAAGTCCTGCTTAAGTACTTGGCTCCATGAAAAAACCCGGCTTTTGCCGGGTTTTTTCATTTCTGCAGCCTGAAAGTGCCAATCAAAGCGGCAAGGCATAGGTGCCGGTCACGTGCGCCACCAGCTCATCCTCCGCGCCTGCCGAAAAAATTCCCACCTCGCAGACTGCCTGCCGCCGGGACAGACGCAGGATGCGCGCTTCCGCCAGCAAATCCAGCGCTGCCGGCTTGCTGAGAAAGTTGATATTCAGATTGGCCGTCACCGCCATCTCGACCCGCCCCAGCCGCCCCAGCACCACCGCATACATGGCCGCATCGGCCAGCGCCATGATGGTCGGCCCGGACAAGGTGCCGCCTGGTCGCACCAGCTTGCCCTGATACGGCACCCGCGCCCTGGCACCCTGCACATCCAGGCGATCGATCCGCAGATCAATATCCTCCGCCATCGGTACTCCGCTGCGAATCAGCCCTTGAACTTGCTCTGCCGTTAATTCACTCAATGTACTGAACCTCCTTGAATTGGCTATGCCCCGCTACCTGCTGGAACAATCACCCGGGGCGGGCTTCGCCCACCAAAAGCATGCTGACGCGGCGCTGGGCTGAAGCCCACCCTTGTATCTCGACAATCACTCAGTTACTGGGTGATTGTATCCGACAGATCATCGGAAGCAGGGTCAGAAAGACGAGCCCACCCTCAGGCCTTGAGTCTGTGACGTAGATAGTTCTTCGACCCTGCGCACTCACTCGTGAAGTTCGAACGGTATCTTGAGCCAGCTTTGCGCGAGAGCTCGCATTGACAAGGTTGAACAGAGTGTCGTGATGATCAAACGGATCAACTTGAGGAGATCGACCATGTCCAGCGTAGTTGGTATCGACATTGCCAAAGGCAGCTTTGATATTGCCACCCTTCAGATCAACGACAAGTACCGCACCAAAGCCCGTCTGCCGAATAATCCCAAGGGGTTTGATGCCCTGCAGGCATGGCTGGGCAAACATGCCACGGCCGATGCCTGGCTGGTGATGGAGGCAACCGGTATTTATCACCTGGCGTTGGCTGAACACATGTACAACCTGGGCTATCAGGTTGCAGTGATCAACCCTGCGTGCATTTCCAGCTATGCCAAGAGCCAGTTGCAGCGGGTCAAAACCGACAAGGTCGATGCCAAATTGATCGCACTTTATGGCCAGCGCCATAAAGATGAGCTTGTCGCCTGGCAGCCCGAACCCCTTGCGCAGCGCCGCCTGCGTGCCTTGGTACGGCGTCTGGAAGACCTCAAGGGGCTTGAGCAGATGGAGCAAAATCGATTGGATGTCTCTGATGCCAGCGTGCAAGGCTCTATCCGCTCGGTCATCCAGCATTTGGAGCAAGAGATTACGGCGACCCTGAAAGCCATCAAAGAACATATTGATGATGATCCTGACTTGCGTGGCCAGCGTGAACTGCTGGTCAGCATTGACGGGATCAGCGATAAAACTGCAGCGTTGATAATGGCCGAGCTGGCGAATCCGTTACGCTTCAAGAGCTCCCGCGCCGTTGTCGCATTCGCCGGGCTGAACCCTCGACTGCAAGAGTCCGGCAAGCACAAAGGGCATGTGCGTATATCGCGCACGGGGTCCGCAAGTCTACGTGCAGGTTTGTACATGCCGGCACTCGTGGCCATGACGCACAATCCGGCAGTAAAAGCCCTGAGTGAGCGGCTAAAAGCCAAAGGCAAGCCGGGTAAACAGATCGTCTGCGCAGCGATGCGTAAACTTCTACACATTGCTTACGGCGTATTGAAGTCAGGCAAGCCTTTTGATGCTCAACTGGCTATTGCGCACTGACCGGCAAGACGGTATCTACGAGGCGGGAATGGGGATTATGCGTAACTCCCCCACCTTTCTGACACCCTCCCGAAAACGCGACAAGAGCGCAACGGCTGTACCCGCTTACGGAGCATCTGGTGCCTGTACGCGCATTGACCAGCACCGTACAATGCGCAGCCTACCCCTGCCTCCGCAAACGACATAACGGCCAACCATGCGTACCAGTCAGTATCTGCTTGCAACCCTCAAAGAAACCCCCTCCGATGCAGTGGTGATCAGCCATCAGCTGATGCTGCGCGCCGGCCTGATCCGCAAGCTCGCCTCCGGGCTTTACACCTGGCTGCCGATGGGCTTGCGCGTACTACGTAAAGTCGAAGCCATTGTCCGCGAGGAAATGAACGCTGCCGGCGCGCTGGAAGTACTCATGCCCGGCATCCAGCCGGCTGAGTTATGGCAGGAGTCCGGACGCTGGGAGCAGTATGGCCCCGAGCTGCTGCGCATGAAAGATCGTCACCAGCGCGACTTCTGTGCCGGCCCGACCCACGAAGAAGTGGTTACCGATCTCGCCCGCAACGAGCTGAACAGCTACAAGCAGTTGCCACTCAGTCTCTACCAGATCCAGACCAAGTTCCGCGACGAAATCCGCCCGCGCTTCGGCGTCATGCGCGGTCGCGAGTTCATCATGAAGGACGCCTACTCCTTCCACGCGGACCAGGCATCCCTGCAGCAGACCTACGAGCGCATGCATCAGGCCTACTGCAATATCTTTACCCGCCTGGGTCTGAACTTCCGGCCGGTACAGGCCGATACCGGCTCCATCGGCGGCACCGGCTCCCATGAGTTTCATGTACTGGCCGAGTCCGGCGAAGACGACATCGCTTTCAGCGACAGCTCCGACTACGCCGCCAATATCGAAAAAGCCGAAGCTGTTCCCCGTGAAACCACACGCGCAGCAGCCACCGAGGAATTGCGTCTGATCGCTACGCCCGACGCCAAAACCATTGATCAACTGGTCAGCCAGTTCAATCTGGCCATCGAGAAAACCATCAAGACGCTGGTGGTGCATGGCGCGGAAAAGGGCAAGCTGGTAGCCCTGATCGTTCGCGGTGACCACGAACTGAATGAAATCAAGGCCGCCAATCACGAACTGGTCGCCAGCCCGCTGGTGTTTGCCAGCGAAGCGGAAATCCGCGCTGCCCTCGGCGCCGGTCCTGGCTCGCTGGGCCCGCTGAACCTGCCAATTGCCTGTGTGATTGACCGTTCGGTGGCTTTGATCAGTGATTTCGGCGCTGGCGCCAATATCGACGGTCAACACTATTTCGGCATCAACTGGGATCGCGACTTGCCGCTACCACCGGTTGCCGACCTGCGTAACGTGGTGGCCGGCGATCCGAGTCCCGATGGCCAGGGCACACTGGTGATCAAGCGCGGCATCGAGGTCGGACATATCTTCCAGCTGGGCACCAAATACAGCGAAGCCATGAACTGTCAGGTGCTCGGCGAGAACGGCAAACCGGTGATCCTCACCATGGGTTGCTACGGCATCGGCGTCACCCGTGTGGTGGCGGCAGCCATCGAGCAGAACAATGACGAGCGCGGCATTCGCTGGCCAGCCGCCCTGGCACCCTTCCAGATTGCTCTGGTACCCCTGAAGTACGAAACCGAAGCTGTGCGGGCTGCCACCGACACCCTGTATGCGCAACTGACTGCTGCCGGCTACGACGTGCTGCTGGATGATCGCGACAAGAAAACCAGCCCCGGCGTGAAGTTTGCCGATATGGAACTGATCGGCATTCCGCACCGCATCGTGGTCAGCGATCGCGGCCTGAATGAAGGCAATCTGGAGTACAAGGGTCGCGATCAAAGCGAAGCACAGGTCCTGCCGGCAGCGGAGATCCTGTCGTTCATCGCGCAGCGCATCCAGGGCTGAGACAGAGCATGCGAACCTCCTCCGCACTGTTCCGTCTGGGTCCGCTGCTGTGCATTACGCTGTTGAGCGCCTGCGCCAACCATTTGCCGCAGCGTAGCGACCACGAGGCCCGCGCAGAACGCAAATTGCTGGATCACAGCTTGCGTATAGATGCGGAAGCGGACAAGCCCATGGAGCTACCGCAACGGCGTATCAGTATTTACGATCAGCAGACCTTCGATGTCACCGACTTCGAGGTTACCCGCACCTACGACCGCTATACGCCCTATCAGGCCTGGCGTGAAATCTATGAAATCCCCGCTGGCGCCGTAGCCGTGGTTGCCGGTGTCGGGGCCAACGTGGTTAACGTCATCGCACTGGGCAATGTGCCGCAAAGCGCCACCCGCGGCTGGATCGAATACGGCATGGCCGGCCTGAATCCGGCGATGAATGTGCAGTCCAACGGTCGTGCCGAGCAGAGTCTGGCCTCCCTGAATGAAGTGCAGACGGTGCAGCGCAAGGAACAGATCAGCCTGCCCTGGGCCGAAAGACCGGTGCAGGTCAAAGCCGGCAAGCAAACCCATGAGCTGATGACGGACCGCCGCGGCTTGCTGTTTCTCAATCTGCTGGATGGCCCCTTGGCCGATCAGGACCTGACGCACGTCAACAAGCTGATTGTCAGCGTCGAAGACCCGAAAGACGGTACCCGTCAGGAAGTCACGCTGACCGTCAGCAAGGCCTTGCGCAACAAACTGCAGGAAGCTCACGAGCTGATTTTCACCAACCTCGAGGACGATGATGCGAGCCAGTGGGCTTACCGCGTCAATCGTCTGGCGCAACTCGGGATGGAAGATGAAGCCAGCGAGCTGGAGCAGAGCCTGCTGGAACTGACGCGCAACGATCCCGAATTGCAGAGCGAATTCCTGCACGCCCTGAAACAGAAGACTGGCCGCCAGCCGGCAAGAGCCGATACTACGCCCTGAGCTAAGGCTCCTGCTGCAAGGTCTTCAGCCTGGCGGCAAGCCCGGCGGCGGTCTGCTCGCCCATCAATTGCTCGCGCAATCTGCCTTGCGGGTCGATGATGAAGGTCACCGGCAGCCCGCCGCTGCGCGGCAACTGCAGGCGCGCAGCAGGATCCTCCGTCAGCACCGTAAAAGTGAAGTCGAACTCGCGGATAGCCTTCTGCAAGTCCTCGCCCTGCAGGCCGTCATAGTTGACTGCAAACACGCTGACCCCCTGATTTTTCAGCTGTTCGGCCAGCAGATTGAGCTCCGGGATCTCTTTCCGACAAGGGGGACACCAATCCGCCCAATAATTGACGATCAACCACTGGCCTTCGACGCGCGTAGCCGGTACCTTTTGTCCATGCTGATCAGTGCCGTAATCCGCGCTGCAACCACTCAGCAGTATTAATGCCAGAGAAACCAAAATGACCGCAGGAAATTGCATGCGCATGTCTGTAATCCTTGATAGTGCAGCCTTTATATGAGCCTTGATGCGCTGCGCCTTGAGGTACCCGACCTGATCGAGGATCGGCCTGAAAGCATTCTGGCAGAGCTTGCAGAAAGACTGGCCGAAGCTCGCAAGGTTTCTGCCGAAACCGGTCTGCGTGACATTCTGGCGCTGCTGTTCCGTCTTAACCGCTGCAACCTGACCTTACTGGAAAGACAACGCACGCTGCAAAGCTTCAGTGTTGAATATCAGTTCTATTCCAAAGCATTCCAGAGCAACAAAACACCCACAGCGCTGTTTATCCGTCTGAACCATGAAATGGCCACCGGCTTCAAACGCCTGCTATTGCAGATTCTTCAGGGCCGCAACCCTTCCCGCCCGCACCTGGCCTGGTGCCTGTATATGGCCGTGCATTTTCTGGCACACAGCATGTTGCGGCATTACCAGATTTATCAGGAGCCGCCGCCCAGCATGTGGCGCGACAGTCACCTGCTGTACTGGATCGGCGAGCACCAGAACTGCCTTGACGAGCTGATTGCGGCAGCCTTCATCCCCACGCCGGCGAATACCCTGCGCGGCCTTTACCAGCAAATGCTGTTGCTGGCGTTGAGCAACCCGTTTCATCTGGCCGATGGTGAAGCCTTCGAGCTGTTTGGCGCACTGGCTCCGATTGCCGCCCTGGGGCGTCTGTTACCCTGGGATAGTGAGGATGAAAGCGATGGGCCAGTGGTTGATCTTGGCGAATCCGAACCCTGCCTGAGCCCCAACCAGAAGGTCACCAGCTCCGCCGAGCATTTGCGCCGCTTCGAGCTCGGCGCACTGCTGGTAGCCCTGCATGAACCGGCACCCTTGCAGAGCAAAGCGCAGCACGCTTTGCTCGAGAATGTCAGGCCGCACTGGCTGGGGCGTATGCAGCGTCAGCACGAACGCTCCGAAACCAATGGCAGTTGCAACCTGATCATCGGCCTCGGCGATGTGCACAAACACCTGATGGGCAACCCGGTCGAGCAGTCCAGCGTCCAGATGCTCGACTCCAGCGCTGGCGGCACCTGTGTGCTGTGTAACGGTGATCAGGGCAGCGAGCTGCTGGTTGGCCAGCTGCTGCTCCTGCTGGGCGGCAACGGCACCTCGACACTGGCCATGGTGCGCTGGCGCCACCTCAACAGTGAGGGGCTGCATCTGGGACTGCGTTACCTGAAGGGTTTGCCGCGACCGATCTGGCTGCGGCGTGCACCCGGCACCCAGGCGCGCCCTGCTGTGCTGCAAAGCACCCCTGAAGCAGGTAATACCTGGCAGCATGGTCTGTGGCTGCCAGTGGACCAGTTCGGCGAGGGTGAAAGCCTCTGGTTGCAGCTGATAAGTGTCAACAGCCAGACCGTCATCAAGTTACCGGCCGCCAGTCTGACCACACCCTGTGTGAGCCGACATCCACTGACACTGGCCTGAGCCATAAACCCAGCTCAGCCTTGTGACTCCGGTGTCGCTTCCAGCCATTGCGCAAGACTGCCGGCAAACAGCGCAGCCTGATCCTCGCGCTGCTGCGCCAGCGCCGAGCGCACGGCCGGATACCAGGGTTCATCCAGCTCTGCAGGCATGCTCTGCGGCGCGGGCAATGGCCAAGGGCAACGCTGCAACAGGGTAGCCAGGCTGTAATGGTTAAGGTCACGACTGATCACCCACTGGTCGGAGCCGGAACGACAGACCAGTTTTTCCTCCTCCAGAAACTCCAGCAGATCCAGCCATTCCTCATTCGCCAGCGGCCAGCCGGACTTTGTCAGTCCCGCAAGGCTCAGCCCGGCTCCGGATTGCTGCTTGTCATGCAATACCCGCAAAACCCCCAGCAGGCTCAGCAGTCTGGGCAATTTGCGTTGCTGTGCGGGGCTGGAGTACGACAGGCTGCACACCAGCTCCGCACCGAACAGTATGATCAGCCAGCACAGATAGACCCACAGCAGGAACAGCGGCACGGCGGCAAAGGCACCGTAGATGAGCTCATAGCTGGGGAACAGGCCGACATACACGCGAAACAACTGCTTGGCCGCCTCGAACAGGCCTGCGGCGAACAGCCCCCCCACCAGCGCATGTTTCACCGGTACCCGTGTGTTGGGCACCGTGGCATAGATGAGCGTAAAGGCAGCGATACTGCAGATCAGCGGCAGCATGCCGAGCAAGGTAGCGGCACCCGGCAACGGGTGAGGTCCGGAAAGCAGCGTCAGGGAGGCAATGTAGGTGCTGATGACAAAGCCGACGCCGAGTAATAACGGCCCGAGACTGAGGATCGCCCAGTACAGCAGAAAACTCGAGACACCCCGCCGCGGCTGCCGGATGTGCCAGATGACGTTGAAGGCCGCCTCGATGTTGAGCAGCATCAGGTAGGCGGTGACGGCCAGCGCCAGGATCCCGACCCAGGTCAACTGCCGCGCCTGCAGACTGAAGCCCTGCAGGTACTCCTGCACCGTGGCCCCTGTGGAAGGCACGAAATTGCTGAAGATGAAGGTCTGGATCTGCCCGCCCATGCCGTGAAAGAACGGAATCGCCGAGAGTATCGAAAAGGTTACCGTCATCAGCGGCACCACGGCGAACAGCGTGGTGTAGGTCAAGGCTGCAGCGCTGCTGGCACCGCGATGGGCCAGAAACCGCCCGACCAGCGCGCTCCAGAAGCGCAGATGCTGTTTCACCCGATGCACCATCAAAACTCCTTGTCGAAAAGCACATTCAACGACGATTTGCCTGCGTTAGCACGATCAAGCAGCAGCGCTGCGGTTAGAATAGCCGCCTGAATGCATAACCTGTGACCTGCCATGACCGAGCTTACCTTCTATCACAATCCGCGCTGTTCCAAATCCCGCAATGCCCTGCAGCTCCTCGAAGCGCGCGGCGTGCATCCCGATGTTGTTCTCTATCTGGACACACCACCCACGGCCAGTGAACTGTCCGCATTGCTGGTGAAACTGGGCATCAGTGCGCGACAACTGCTGCGCACGGGCGAGGAAGCATACAAAAACCTGCAACTGGCCGATGCCGGCCTCAGTGAGCAGACCCTGATAGAGGCTATGCTCAGCCACCCGAAACTGATCGAGCGGCCGATACTGGTGGTCGGCGACCGCGCCGTTATCGGTCGCCCGCCGGAAAAAGTGCTGGAGCTACTGCCATGAGCACGCCGTTCATTCTGGTGCTGTATTACAGCCGCCACGGCGCAACCGCTGAAATGGCCCGGCAGATTGCCCGCGGCGTGGAACTGGGCGGGCTGGAGGCGCGACTGCGCACCGTCCCGGCGGTTTCCAGCGAATGCGAGCAGGTCGCTGCGGAGATTCCGCAGGAAGGCGCCCTGTATGCCACCCAGGAGGATCTGAAAAACTGTGCCGGTCTGGCTCTGGGCAGCCCGACCCGTTTCGGCAATATGGCTGCACCGCTGAAATACTTTCTCGACGGCACCAGCAGCCTGTGGCTGAGCGGAGCTCTGGTCGGCAAGCCCGCCGGTGTGTTCACCTCCACCGCCAGCCTGCATGGCGGCCAGGAAAGCACCCTGTTATCCATGTTGCTGCCCCTGCTGCACCACGGCATGCTGGTTGCCGGCCTGCCCTATAGCGAATCAGCCCTGCTGGAAACCCGCGGTGGCGGCACACCGTACGGCGCCAGCCATCACGCCGGCGCCGATGGCAAACGTGCGCTGGATACCCATGAGGCCCACCTGTGCCGGGCGCTGGGTCAACGCCTGGCCAAACTGGCCCTCGCGCTGGAGAAAGCCCGTGTCTAAATCCGCCAAGCCCTTGCCTGCCATTGAGTGGCTGGAGCCACGGGTGAAACTCACCCACGCAATCAGTCTCGCCTGCTTTGCCAGCCTGGCGGTTGTACTGCTGGCATGGAACCTGTTGCTGGCCGATCTGCATGGCGCACGCACCTGGGTGGTGCTGGCAATCGAGCTGCTGCCCCTCGCCCTGCTTGCACCCGGCATGCTGGCAGGCAACGCGCGCACCCATGCCTGGTGCTGTTTTGTCGTCAATCTGTACTTCATTCAGGGCGTACTGGCAGCTTTCGACCCCAACCGCATGGCCTATGGCTGGCTGCAATCGATCCTCAGTTTCGTGCTGTTCTGTGCCGCGCTGATGTACACCCGCTATCGCTTCCAGTACGAGCGCAAGCTGGCCGGCGAGTGAGAAACCACGAGGTAATTACCAGCCCAGGGTTTCCTTGAGAAACGGGATGGTCAGTTTGCGCTGAGCCTGTAGCGAGGCCTGATCCAGCTGTTCCAGCAGCTCGAACAGGCCGTTCATGCTGCGCGAACCGCGATTGAGAATGAAGGCTGCCACCTCGTCCGGCAGTTGCAGCCCGCGGCGCGAGGCACGCAACTGCAGGGCATGCAGTTTGTCATCCGCAGCCAGCTCGCGCAGCTGGAACACCAGCGCCTGGCTCAGGCGTGACTGCAAATCCGCCAGCTGCAATTGCAGTTCCCGAGGCGCTGCGCTGGCACTGAGCAACAAGCGCTGACCGGCATCGCGCAAGCGGTTGAACAGATGGAACAGCGCTTCTTCCCAGTCAGCCCGCCCTGCTACAGCATCAAGATCATCCAGACAGACCAGCGCACAATGCTCCAGTCCTTCGAGCAGGGCCGGCCCATGCTCGACCAAGCCGGCCAGAGGCAGATAAACCGCCTGCTGGTCTAGCTGTTCCAGTTGCAGGCAGGCCGCCTGCAGCAAATGACTGCGGCCAACACCGGCACCACCCCACAGGTAGATCAGGCTTTCGGTCCAGCCGGCATCCGCCTGGCACAGCCGTTCGACATAACCCAACGCAACCGCATTGCTGCCCGGATAGAAATTCTTGAAAGTGGCGTCATCGCGCAGACGCACACCAAGGGGTAACTGGATCGGTTTCATTCAGGCTCGCGGGTGTCTTCAGGTACTTCTGCCGGTACCTGATACAAATCGGAAAGTTTATATAAATCATTGGCATGCCTGAGCATGACCATTATCACTGCGGCCGCCGGCAGGGCCAGCAGAATACCGACGAAATCGAACAGCTGGCCACCGGCCAGAATGGCAAAAATCACTGCCACCGGATGCAGGCCGATGCGATCACCGACCAGCAGCGGCGTCAGCAGCATGCCTTCAGTCAGCTGCCCGACGGCAAATACCAGCGCCACGCCGAGCAGCGGATAGAGTTCCATGCCGCCATGCTGAAACAGCGAGGCAATGACGGCTGCCGCGCTGCCGATGACGAAACCCATGTACGGCACTATGCTGGCCAGCCCGGCGAGCAGGCCGACCAGCAAGCCCAGATCCAGACCGATGATGCTCAAGCCGACCGCATAGATCAGGCCAAGCCCCAGCATCACCAGCAACTGGCCACGGATAAAAGCCCCCAGCACGTCATGACATTCACCCGCCAGGCGTACCAGCACCGGCTCGATGCGCCGCGGCAACAGCGTCCGCAAGCGGATCATCAGCTGGTCCCAGTCACGCAGCAGGTAGAAGCCCACCACCGGCACCAGCACCACATCGGTCAACCAGCCCAGCAGCGCGCGACCGGAGGCCGTGGCCTTGCCCAGAACCATGCCGAGAATATCGCCGGTCTGGCCGACATGTCCGGACAGCGCCTGTTTGACATGATCCAGCCGCCAGAAGCCGTCCGGCAGCCCGAGCTGCACCTGTATCCAGGGCAAGGCGTGCTGCTGCAGCCAGTCGAGCAGTTGCGGCGCCACTTCATACAGGCGCACCAGCTGGCGGCCCAGCAAGGGCACCAGCACCACAAACAGGGCCAGCAGAATCAGGCTGAACGCCGCAAACACCAGCACCACCGCCATCGTGCGGGACAGCTTGAAGCGCTGCAGACGGTCAACCAGTGGATCGCCCATGTAAGCCAGCAACATGGCTACCAGAAAGGGCGCGAGAATCGGTGTCAGCAGGTACAGCAGCCAGACCAGCAGCGCCACACCCGGCAACCAGAGCCAGCGAAAGTTTGCGGTCATCTAACCGGCTCCCTGCGTGCAGAAATGAATTTTCCCAGCCAGACCCTGCAGTAATCCGCCCCGCTGGCCAGGGTTACCAGTAACACCAGCCACTCGAGCACCCCGTGCACCTCGACAAACGCCGGCTGGATACTCAGTTCAAGCAGCAAGGCGAGCACCAGCACGATCTGTAACAGGGTAGACAGCTTGCCCAGCAGGCTGGGGCGAACGCCGAACGGGCCGATCACTGTGCGATAGACAATAGCACCGACAACCAGCAACAGGTCCCGGCCGAGTACCACCAGGGTTAGCCAGACCGGCAATTCGCCGACGATGCTCAGGCAGATGTAGCTGGTAACCAGCAATAATTTGTCGGCCAGCGGATCGACTAGCGAGCCGAAGCGGCTGACCCAGCCGTAGCGCCGTGCCAGAAAGCCGTCCAGCCCATCGGATGCGCCCGCCAGGGCAAACCAGATCAAGGCCTGGGCATGCTGCTGTTCCAGCAGCAACCAGGCAATGGGCACCGTCATGCCCAGACGCAGCAGGGTCAGCAGATTGGGCAATTGACGCAGTATCTGCATAGACGGCCTCAGGGCCTGAGGCTTACCAGCTGAAGGTCAGCACATTGGCCGCAGGTGCAACAGCTGCCGGCGCCACGGCTTGCGCACCGGCCTGCTCCACCGCCGTAGTCAACGGGCTCAGCTGCGGTACCGGTTCGGCCGCTACTGCAGTCACTTCGCGCAACTGACCCAGCGCCAGCTGGGCACGCAGCTGCTCGGGACTGGCATTGACCTGATACGTCAGGCTGTTGCCCTCGGCCTTGTGCAAACGCGCATTAAACGGCTTGAGCAGGCGATCCAGCTCCGCCATGCGCGGCAGATCGACCCCTTGCACAACCAGCGTAATGCTCTGCGCAGCGCCCGGTGCAGCGATAAAGCGCGGTGCAAGCCGCTGGCTCACCGCCAGCATCACCGCATCAGCCAATGCAGCCTGATCAGCCGCTTCGAGCGTACCCTGTTCCCGACTGTCGCCCAGCCACAGGCGCCACTGAGCCTGCCACTGGTCACCGGCCGGTTGCGCGACCACCCCCAACAGGGCATCGGCTGCATAGCGCTGCGAGGCTGGCAACAAAGCATCCGGCTGGGCGGCGCTCAGGCTCTCGCTGGTAGCCACCAACTGCTCCTGCAAGTCCGCCAGCGGCAGCCTGATCGGCAAGCCGCGGTTCTGTGCGGCAGCCTGCACCGGGGCAGCCTGCTCCTGACTGTCACCGACCAGTGTGCTGCTGCCGTCCTGCTCATTCAGCCACCAGACCAGCAGCAGTGGTCGATTGGCACCCCACAAGGCAAGACCGGCATCACGCAGGCGACTCTCGGTGGTCAGGGGATCAAAATTCACCACCAGCGTACTGCCCTCCACGCCATACTGACTGACCAACTGCTGGGGATCCTTGCGCAACTCGGCCAGCCCCGGCGCCTGCAACGCTGCGCTATCGCCGGTGAGCCTCACCACCAGGATATCCAGTGCCCGATTCAAACCTGCCACACGATCCTCCGGTTGCTGGCTGGAGACAGCTGTACGTACCTGATACAGGCCGCTGGTAGGTGCCGCCAAAGCTGGCAAACTGATGGCGGACAGGGCTAAAACAAACAGGCGGGTAATCAGGCGCATCGGATTCTCGGGGGGAATGGGGCGAAGGACAGGCGTATACCTTAAACAGGCGCCCTGCGCCCGGCAACCATTGTTGTAACCGGGGGATTTTGCCGGCCCGCGAAAAACCCCCGTGAAGCACAGCAATCACCCGTGACGAACAGCCTTCAGTGCTCCGCCTGCCATGCGCCGATGGTCGCCCACGCCCAAGCCTGCTAAAATCGCCGGCCTTCGCAGAATGGCCAATACGGCCCGGCTGCTTCCCCCTTTTTTACTTACAAGGCCTTGGCCCATGAGCAAGCAACCCTCCATCAGCTACAAAGACGCCGGTGTGGACATCGACGCCGGCGAGGCACTGGTTGAACGTATCAAGAGCGTTGCCAGGCGCACCGCTCGCCCGGAAGTCATGGGCGGTCTGGGCGGCTTCGGTGCCCTGTGCGAAATCCCCGCCGGCTACCGGCAGCCGGTACTGGTCTCCGGCACCGATGGTGTCGGCACCAAGCTGCGTCTGGCGCTGAACCTGAACAAGCACGACAGCATCGGCCAGGATCTGGTCGCCATGTGCGTCAATGATCTGGTGGTCTGCGGCGCCGAGCCGTTGTTCTTCCTCGACTATTACGCTACCGGCAAGCTCAACGTCGATGTGGCTGCCACCGTGGTTACCGGCATCGGTGCCGGCTGCGAACTGGCCGGCTGCTCGCTGGTCGGCGGCGAAACCGCAGAAATGCCCGGCATGTATGAAGGCGAAGACTACGATCTGGCCGGTTTCTGCGTCGGTGTGGTGGAGAAAAGTGAAATCATCGATGGCTCGAAAGTGGCCAGCGGCGATGCACTGATTGCCCTGCCTTCCTCCGGCCCGCACTCCAACGGCTATTCGCTGATCCGCAAGATCATCGAAGTGGCCGGTGCCGATATCGAAAACGTGCAACTGGATGGCAAGCCGCTGGCAGACCTGCTGATGGCGCCCACCCGCATTTACGTCAAGGCGCTGCTCAAGCTGATCAAGGACACCGGCGCGGCCAAGGCCATGGCACACATCACCGGTGGCGGTCTGCTGGACAACATTCCGCGCGTGCTGCCCGAGGGCGCCCAGGCCATCGTCGACGTTGCCAGCTGGCAGCGCCCGGCGGTGTTCGACTGGCTGCAGCAACAGGGCAATGTCGACGAGCATGAAATGCACCGGGTACTCAATTGCGGTGTCGGCATGGTCATTTGCGTGGCCAGGGAGCAACTGGATGTCGCTCTGGACAACCTGCGCGCCTCGGGTGAGCAACCCTGGGTGATCGGCCATATCGCCGACGCCGCAGCCGGCGCAGCGCAAGTCCAGCTGAACAACCTGAAAGCGCACTGATGCCTGCAACCTGCAATGTCGTGGTGCTGATCTCGGGCTCCGGAAGCAACCTGCAGGCCCTGATCGACAGTACCGGCACAGACAACCCGGCCCGTATCCGCGCGGTCATTTCCAACCGTGCGGACGCCTACGGGCTGCAACGCGCAGAAGCGGCCGGCATTCCGACCCGCACCCTTGACCACAAACAATATGCCGACCGCGAAAGCTTTGATCAGGCCCTGATCGAGATCATCGACAGCTATGACGCCGAACTGGTGATACTGGCCGGGTTCATGCGCATCCTCAGCCCCGCTTTTGTCCGCCATTACCATGGCCGCCTGCTGAACATCCATCCGTCGCTGCTACCCAAGTACAAGGGCTTGCACACCCACCAGCGGGCGCTGCAGGCCAACGAGAAAGAACACGGCTGCAGCGTGCACTTCGTCACCGAGGAACTGGATGGCGGGCCGGTAGTGCTGCAGGCGGTCATCGCGATCCATAGCAGCGATACCCCTGAAAATCTTGCCCAACGCATTCATACTCAGGAACACCGGATTTACCCGCTGGCCATGCGCTGGTTTGCCGAGGGACGGCTGCAACTTGGTCAAGCCGGCGTCGAGCTGGATGGCCAGCCGCTCCCCGCCAACGGCCAGCAACTACCCAACTAGGAGAGACCCATGCGTCGCGCGCTACTGCTCTGCCTCACCCTGTTCAGTTTTCCGGCCCTGGCTTTCGAGCTGGAGCCTTTCACCGCCAGTTACACCGCTGACTGGAAACAATTACCGATCAGCGGCAGTGCCGAGCGCAGCCTCAAGGCGCTGGACAACGGCCGCTGGGAGCTCGACTTCGAGGCCTCGATGCTGATCGCCAGCCTCAACGAAAGCAGTATTTTCACCCTCGACAAGGGTACTTTCCTGCCACTCTCCTACCGCTATAGTCGCGGCGGCATTGGCAAGAGCAAGGAAATCAATCTGGATTTCGACTGGCAGCAGAAACAGGTCATGGGCACTTACCGTGACGAATCGGTGCACCTGCCCCTCAACCGCGGCCTGCTCGACAAATCCACCTATCAGCTGGCGCTGCAACAGGACGTTGCAGACGGCAAAACCAGCATGACCTATCAGGTAGTGGATGGTGATGAGGTCGAAACCTACGATTTCCGCGTGCTGGGTGAAGAGCGGGTAAGAACCAAAGCCGGCCTGATCGATGCCATCAAGGTCGAACGTGTACGTGATCCGACCAAAAGCTCACGCAAAACCATGTTCTGGCTGGCCAAGGACTGGAACTTCCTGCTGGTGCGTCTGCATCAGGTCGAGAAGGACGGCAAGGAATACCAGATCATGCTCAAGCAGGGCGAAGTGGCCGGTCGCCAGGTCAAGGGCAAAGCCGAATAAGCCCAGCCAGCGGCTCGGAAAAAACCGGTACAACGAAAAAGGCGCTGCACAACCAAGTTGTGCAGCGCCTTTTTCGTTGTCTGGCCAGTCGTTTCAATAACTGGCCAGATTCAGTTGCAAGAGCAATCAGCGATCCTGCGGATTCTCCGGATCAAGCCCCTGAGCCTCGATGGCAAGCTCGGTGCCCAGGTCATTCAGGTCAATCACCGTGCGGGTCATGTAGAACTCGGCACCACCGTTGGGCCGGCCTTTGGACTGCAGCAATTGCTTGCGCACGAAGCGGTAGTTTTTATAGGCCGGCTCGAGATAGTCAGCGTTTTGCGGACGCCTCTCCAGCAGCACCTTGAAATTTTCATCAATTTTCTTGTCCAGCATCGGCAATTGAGCCGGGTCGATACTAAAAGGCGCTTTCTCGGCTTCATCCAGCGGATAACGGCGTAGCTGATAGTCCATCAACAGGCTGGAGATGTCCTCGCCCTGATCGTTGAGCAATGTAACCGGCGATGGCGTCAAGGCCTCTTCTGCCTTGTATTGCTCACTCACTGCTGCCTGTATCTGCTTGTTCAGCTGCAGAATGCGCAGGACGCTCTCCGGGAAGATTTCCGAGTCGCGACGCTTGGTTTTCTCCAGTTTTTTGAAAATGGTGTTCATTTCCTCGTAGGCATCACGCATGGCCGGCGGGTTATCCACCTGGGTGATTTTGGTATCCATCACCACCAGCGCGCCGAAAGCGGCGGTCAGGCTTCGCTCATCCGGCGTACGATCCTTGGGGTTGAAGTAAACCATCGCACTGGCAGCAAACAGGTTGCTGTTGGTCCTGATCTCATTCAGGTGCTGAATGTTCGAAAGGTCCGCACGTGCAAAGGAACAGCAGAAGGCGAGAATCAGAAATAGCGCTGAGCGCATAACGCGTAGCTCCCAATTTTGTTCTAGTTATTTGGTTACCCAGATACCCCGAAGGGCGTTCCCCCTGAGAAAGCGGGTTTGGTGCCCAAGAATAAAGCCGTCAAGCTTGAAGCGCTACCCCCATTAACAATTGGCGCCAATCAAGTGACGGAATGCATCCGGAAGACAAGCGCAAACTGCTTGTAACCGGCGCCTTTATCCGTCGACCGGCTTTCTCGAGGTTGGTTCTTATGCCACCCCGGGTGCACTGCAACGGCACGCACAGCCGTGCCTTCCAGTTCAAGACCTGGGCATTCAGCCGGATAAATGCGCAAGCCTTAGCACAATACCTTCAAAGCGTATATTGTAAGTGCCTACAGTTTTTTCCAGGAGCAGCAACCTTGGCCATTCCCCAATTGCAAGGCAAACAGGTTCTCATCACCGGCGCCGCCTCCGGCATCGGCCGTGCCTCGGTACTGGCCTTTGCCCGCCAGGGTGCCAACATCATTGCCAGCGATCTGCACCTGGACTCCCTGCAGGGCCTGCAGCAGGAAGTACAGGCCCTTGGCGTCGACTGCCTGATCTACGCAGTTGATGTCAGTGACAACAACGCCATGGCCGCTTTTGCCAAAGAAGTGCAGCAGCAGGTTGGCGCTCCGGATGTGCTGTTCAACAATGCCGGTATTGCCTATATGGGCAAGTTCCTCGACAGCGGGCTGGAGCAGTGGCAGCGCATCATCAACGTCAACCTGATGGGTGTGGTACACGGTTGCTACCATTTCCTCCCGTTGATGCTGGCCGCCGGCGGGCCACGCCAGGTGGTCAATGTGTCGTCCACCGCCAGCTATGCCCCGTCACCATCCATGGCTTCCTATGCGGCGTCCAAATTCGCCGTTGCCGGCTTCTGCGATGTGCTGCGCATGGAGTTGCACGGCAGCCAGATCGGCGTCACCGATGTCTGCCCAGGGGTAATCAACACCGCGATCACCGCCAGCGGTGCTGCGCCTTCCATGCAGGGCGAGCAAATCCAGCGCCTGCAGGCCTATTACATCAAGGAAGGCTGTTCGCCGGACGTGGTAGCCAATGACGTGGTCAATGCCGTCATGGCCGGCAAGACCCTGGTCCTGACTGGCCCCTACTCGCGCCTGCTCTACCATCTCAAGCGGGTCTCGCGGCGCCTGCTGTTCAGGCTCACGGTGAAAACCGCACCGAAGCTGGGCTACCTCTGAAAAAGCCGGCGGGTGCTGAAGCAGCGGCCTAGTCGCTGCGTTTGGCCGACAACAGTTCGATCTTGTAACCGTCCGGGTCTTCGACAAAGGCCAGGATGGTACTGCCGTGTTTCATCGGCCCCGGCTCCCGGGTGATCTTGCCACCCAACTGGCGAATGCCTTCACAGGCCTTGTAGACATCCTCGACTTCCAGGGCGACGTGCCCATAGCCGGTGCCCTGCTCGTACTGATCGACACCCCAGTTGTAGGTCAGTTCGAGCACGCTGTTGTGTGCCTCGTCGCCATAGCCGACAAATGCCAGAGTGAACTGACCGTCCGGATAGTCATTGCGGCGCAGCAGGGTCATGCCCAGCACCTCGGTATAAAAGGCGATGGAACGGTCCATATCGCCGACGCGCAGCATGGTGTGCAGGATTCGCATGGGGCACCTCGAAAGTTCGTGAGCAGTCCCGCATTGTGCCGCCTGCCAGCACGATTAGCCATTTCCGCAGCCAGCACCACGCTGAAATTGACCCATGTCAGGCTTTGCCCAGTTAGCTGACCGACAAAGGATTCCAGCGGAAAAATCGCCCTAGAATCGAATGACAAATTCTCCTTCGGCCAACCTTGTGCGTGGTTGAACCGGTGCTTTCACTGCAGGAACTGTCATGAACCCGATGCTCACCATCGACGGCAACGAAGCGGTCGCCAACGTGGCGTTTCGCCTCTCCGAAGTCATTGCGATCTACCCGATCACGCCCTCTTCGGGCATGGGTGAACTCTCTGACGAGTGGGCCGCCCGGGGCAGGACCAATCTCTGGGGCAGCGTGCCGCGAGTGGTCGAACTGCAATCCGAAGGCGGTGCTGCCGGTACCGTGCATGGTGCCTTGCAGGGCGGTGCGCTGGCGACCACCTTCACCGCCTCCCAGGGCCTGCTGCTGATGATCCCGAACATGTACAAGATCGCCGGCGAGCTGACGCCAACGGTGTTTCATGTGGCGGCCCGCTCGGTAGCCAGCCATGCGCTGTCGATCTTCTGTGACCATTCCGATGTCATGGCCACCCGCGCCACCGGCTTTGCCCTGCTGGCCTCCAACTCGGTGCAGGAAGCCCAGGATATGGCCGCCATCGGCACCGCCGCCTCGCTAGCCGGACGCATCCCGCTACTGCACTTCTTCGACGGTTTCCGCACCTCCCACGAGGTAGCCAAGATCCATCCGCTGACCGACGAGGTGCTGCAACAACTGATTCCGCTGCAGCTGCTGGCAGAGCAGCGCCAGCGCGGCCTGTCGCCGGAACGGCCGGTGGTGCGCGGCACCTCGCAGAATCCGGATGTGTTCTTTCAGGCCCGTGAAGCACAAAACCCCTGGTTCGATGCGTTTCCCGGCATAGTGCAGCAGACCATGGATCGCTTCGGCGAACTCACCGGCCGCCATTACCGCTTGTTCGACTATGCCGGTGCAGCGGATGCCGGGCGGGTCATCGTGCTGCTGGGTTCGGGGGCGGAAACCGTCGAGGAAACCGTCGAACATCTGAACCGCCTGGGGGAAAAAGTCGGTGTGCTCAAGGTCCGCCTGTTCCGCCCGCTGGACCCGCTGGCACTGGTCGCCGCCCTGCCGGCCAGTTGCCGCAGCATTGCCGTGCTGGATCGCTGCAAGGAGCCGGGCGCTGCCGGCGAACCCCTGTACAAGGATGTGCTGACCGCACTGGCCGAGGATGCCGGCAGCGCGCAGCCGCACTTTGCCCGCCTGCCGCGGGTGACCGGTGGCCGCTACGGGCTCGGCTCCAAGGAATTCAGTCCGCCGATGGTCATGGCCACCTTCGCCGCGCTGGCCGACCCGCACAGCCAGCGGCGCTTCACCCTCGGCATCCACGACGATCTGACCGGCCTGTCACTGCCGTTTGATCCGGATCTGCGCACCGATGCTTCGAAACAGGCCTTCTGCGCGGTGTTCTATGGCCTCGGCTCGGACGGCACGGTGTCGGCCAACAAGAATTCGATCAAGATCATCGGCGACGAAACCGAACTGCATGCCCAGGGCTTCTTCGTCTATGACTCGAAGAAGGCCGGCGCCATGACCGTTTCGCACCTGCGCTTCGGCCCGCAACCGATTCATTCGGCCTACCTCACCGGTAACGGCGATGCGCGCTTTGTCGCCTGCCACCAGCCGAACTTTATCGACAGCCATGACCTGTTGGCCCATGCCGCGCCGGGCGCCGTGTTCCTGCTCAACAGCAGCCTGCCGACCGCACAAGTGTGGGCCAGCCTGCCACCAGCCATGCAACAGCAGATGCTCGACAAGCAGATCCGCTTCTTTGTTATCGACGCCTACCGGGTGGCGCAGGACGCCGGCATGGGCCGGCGCATCAACACGGTGATGCAGACCTGTTTCTTCGCCATTTCCGGCATCCTGCCGCAGGACCAGGCGCTTGCCGCAATCAAGCATGCCGTGGAAAAAACCTACGGGCGCAAGGGCCGGCGCATCGCCGAACTGAACTACCGGGCCATTGACCAGGCCCTGGGCAACCTGCAGCAGGTCGAATTGCCGCAAACCCTGGAGCAAGCACCATCGGCAACGGCGGAGATCCCGCTGCTGGATGTCACCGACTTCGTCCGTGAGCTGACCCTGCCGATGATCGCCGGCCACGGTGACCGCCTGCCGGTGTCGCTGTTCCCCGCCGATGGCACCTGGCCAAGCGGTACCGCAAAGTACGAGAAACGCAATCTGGCGCTGCAGATACCGGTGCTGGAAACCGACCTGTGTACCCAGTGCGGCAAGTGCGTGTTCGTCTGTCCGCATGCGGCGATTCGCGCCAAGGTCTACCCGGCCGAGCTGGCGCAACAGGCTCCGGCCAGCTTCAAGTCCATGGCCACGCGCAGCAAGGATTACCCGCCGGGCCTGCTGATGAGCTACCAGGTGGCACCGGAAGATTGCACCGGCTGCACCCTGTGCGTGGATGTCTGCCCGATCCGCGACAAGTCGAATGTCTCGCGCAAGGCGCTGAACATGGCCGACCAGCCCCCCTTGCGCGAGCAGGAAGCGGCCAACTGGCAATTCTTCCTCGGCTTGCCCGAGTACGACCGCCGGCAGCTCAAGCACAGCACCATTCCCGGCTCGATGCTGCTCGAGCCGCTGTTCGAGTTCTCCGGTGCCTGTGTCGGCTGCGGTGAAACCCCCTACATCCGCCTGGCCACCCAGCTGTTCGGCGAACGCATGCTGGTCGCCAATGCCACCGGCTGCTCGTCGATCTATGGCGGCAACCTGCCCACCACCCCCTACAGCAAGAATGCCGAGGGCCGGGGGCCGGCGTGGAACAACTCGCTGTTCGAAGACAACGCCGAGTTCGGCCTCGGCCTGCGTCTGGCCAGCAGCCAGCTGGCCACCGCTGCGACTACCCAGCTGCAGGCAATGGCCGGACAAATCGACGCCAGCCTGGTGGATGCGCTGTTGGGTGCCGACCAAAGCGACGAGGCCGGTATCCAGGAGCAACGCGAACGGGTTGCCAGTCTCAAGGCACGCCTGGCCGAACTCGCCACACCGGCCGCACAAGCCCTGGCGGCCTGTGCCGACAGCCTGATCCGGCGCAGTGTTTGGATCATCGGCGGCGACGGCTGGGCCTATGACATCGGCTTCGGCGGCCTTGATCATGTACTGAGCAGCGGCGAAGACGTGAATATCCTGGTGCTGGATACCGAGGTCTACTCCAATACCGGCGGCCAGAATTCCAAGGCCACACCACTGGGTGCCGTGGCCAAGTTTGCCGCCGGCGGCAAGCCCAATCACAAGAAGGACCTGGCGCGCATCGCCATGGACTACGAGAACGTCTACGTCGCCCAGGTCGCTTACGGGGCCAAGGATACCCATACCCTGCGCGCCTTCCTCGATGCCGAAAGCTATCCCGGAGTATCGATCATCATTGCCTACAGCCCGTGTATCGCCCACGGCATCGATCTGGCGCACAATCTCAGCCAGCAGGATCTGGCGGTAAAAACCGGTCACTGGCCGCTGCTGCGCTACGACCCGCGCCGACGCGAACGCGGCCTCAACCCGCTGACGGTCGACAGCGCCGCACCGAGCCTGCCGTTCCATGCGTTTGCCGGCAACGAAGCGCGCTTCAGCGTGCTCGAACGCCAGCACCCCGAGGCCGCCGCGCACTTCATGGCAGAGTCCGGGCGGGCGGCGCGCCTGCGCCATCAGGAATACGTTGATCTGGCCGGGCTGGCCCTGCCCGAATCCGTACTGGATGCGCCCGGCCCAACCGAGGGAGAAGAACATGCCTGATTTATCCACCAGCTATCTCGGACTGCAGCTGAAAAATCCGCTGGTGCCCTCCTCCAGCCCGCTCAGCTACAAGCTTGACGCCTTGCTGCATCTGGAGGACGCCGGCGCGGCGGCAATTGTCATGCACTCGCTGTTCGAGGAGGACGTACGCAACGAAGAGCAGATGCTCGATCGCTTTCTGATCAACCCCGATGCGTTTGGCGAGTCCTCCGGGCACTTGCCGCGACACGCCAACTACCAGAGCAAACTCGACGCCTACCTGGAGCAGATCAGCCTGCTCAAGCAGCGCCTGTCCATCCCGCTGGTGGCCAGCCTGAATGGCACTACAACCGGTGGCTGGCTGCAGCTGGGCAAGGAAATCCAGGATGCCGGCGCCGATGCGCTGGAGCTCAACAGCTGGTTCGTGCCTACCGACCCGCATATCAGCAGCAGCGCCCAGGAAGAACAGTATCTGGCGCTGCTGCGCGAGCTGAAGGCGGTGGTGTGCATTCCCGTGTGCATGAAGCTGAGCCCGTTCTTCAGCTCCCTGCCGCACTTCGTCTGTCAGGCGGAAGCGGCCGGTGCTGCCGGCGTATCGCTGTTCAACCGGTTTTTCCAGCCGGATATCGACCTCGAACACCTGCGCATCATTGATCATGCCCAGCTGACCAGCTCTGCCGATACCATGCTGGCGATGCGCTGGATCGCCATCCTGCGTGGCCGCAGCGGTCTCAGTCTGGCCGCCACCGGCGGCGTGCACCAGCCGGCAGACGCGCTGAAGATGCTGCTTGCCGGCGCCGACGTGGTGCATATGGCCAGCGCCCTGCTGCAACGCGGCCCACAGGCCCTGCGCGAGGTACTCGAGGGTATGCATGACTGGATGGAACAGCATGAGTACGACTCGGTCGGGCAGCTCAAGGGCGCCATGAGCCAGCAAAACCTGCCGGATCCGGGCGGGTTTGCGCGGGCAGCCTATCTGAATGCGCTGAACTCCTTCAGCCCGCCGGCCGGAGTGCGCTATTAGGGCGCAGCAAGCGCCCGGGTCGCACAGCGCTGTCTCTCTCAGCACGCTGCCGGCCTGCCCGGCGGCGGCAGCGCAACGCACCCCGAAAGAGTCGCCCAAGGCCGCCAGCTGCGGCTGCGCGAGCAACCGTCGGCTCGTATCTACTGCCGATTTATCAACAAGATAGCTGCACTTTGCGGAATTTCGGGCCAGACCCTACAGACCGACAAACGGACTGATCAGTGGCCCTTACTTTTATCCGCCGCATGGGTGAAAATGCGCGCCCTTCTGGTTTTACCGGCGCCAATCTGCTGCTTGGCTCTGCCTGTCACTTCCCGGATACCCTGATGCCCCGTGCCCCCAAGCCCACCCCTGTAGAATCATCGCTGAGCTTTGGAGAGTTGCTTCCCGCCCTGAAAGACCGCACCCAGTGGGCGCTGCGCTCTACCGGCGAGCTGACGGTTGGCCTGGCGCGCATCATCAAGTCTCTCGGCCCGCTGATCGACCTGCTCAACAGCAACGAGGACATCAACGAAGCCCAGCTGCATGCCGTACTCGACAACCTGTTCGACAGCATTGCCCAGCACCCGCTGGTGGGCCAGCTACGGGTGCTCACCGAACGCATGCGCGAACGGCGCATGTTGCCCAACGAAAGCACCACCGAAGACCTGATCCGTTTTCTCGTCGACCAGGTGCACAAGCGCAGCCTGATCAACATTCCCAAGGAAGTTACCGAGGAATTCTGGCGTTTCTTCGACGAACTGATGAGCGAGCCGGAGTTGCGCGGCCTCGGCGAAGTCAGTCTGGACGTGGTGCGCATCCTGGTCAGTGCCTATGAGCCCTTGCTGGTATCGCTGATCAACCAGCTCAAGGCCCTGCGCAAGGTCAACGACCGCAAGCTGCGCGACATTGCCCTGAGCGCCCGCGTGGTGCGCGATGACCTGCTGATCTTCCGCCGGCAGATCCGTGCCCTGCGTTTTGTCCGGCAGTTCTTCGAAGTCGATCCGGAAGACCTCCAGGGCCAGGCCGAAGTGGTTGCGCAGATGGTCCGCGAGTTCGGCCCGCTGTTTATCAAGATGGCCCAGGTAGCGGCCTCCAATTCGGACTTCCTGCCGCAGGAAATGGCTGATGCGCTGGCAGTGTTCCGCGAGGACGTCGATCCGATGACGCCATCGGAAGTGGAACAGGCGTTCATCGAGTGCTTCGGCGAATCGCCGCGCGACCGCTATTTCGGTTTCGACGCCAGCAAACCGCTGAAATCCGGCTCGATTGCCTCGGTCTATCTGGCGCAGAAGCCGATGAAGCCCACGCGCAAGGGCCAGCGCCATCTGGTGCCGGTGGTGGTCAAGGTCGGCCGGCACAACCTGGCGCGGGAATTCCTCATCGGCAAAACCGTGATCAAACTGGCCATCGTCAGCAGTCACTACTGGGCGCCGCACTCCAAGCTGGCACCCTTCTTCAACTCCTGGCTGGACCAGATCGACGTGTTTGTCGAAGGTTTCAACTGCGAACTGGACTTCGAAGCCGAAGCGCAGAACCAGACGCGTTTTGCCCGGCGCATCCGCCCAGGCGATGACTGGTATGTGCCGGAAGTGTTCGTCAGTTCACGGCGCATCATCGAAATGGAACTGGTGGACAACGCCCAGTGCCTGTCCAGCGCGTTCCAGATCGGCTCGCCGCTGCGGCGCAAGAAGATCCGGCGCAAGGTCGGCCGCTCCTTCCTGCAGGCCATGCTCACCCAGATGCTGGTCTATCGGGAATTCCATGGCGACCTGCACGCCGGCAATGTGCTGGTGGACCCGGCCGGCAAGCTGCATTTCATCGACTGGGGCAATACCGTGCCGCTGGAAGGTATCTGGAAGCCGGCACTGCGCTATCTGCAGGGCGTGCTGTCCGGCGATAGTGATGCGGTGGTGACTGCCGTGATCGAGATGAGCGTGGCCGGCAATGTCAGCGCCAAGGAGCGCAAGGAAATCGAAGCCAGCGTGATCAAGGCCTTTGCCGCTTCGGACATGACGCCACTTGGCTACGACTTTGCCCGCACACTCTATGAAGAAGGCACTGAAGGATTAATCGAGCGCGTTGACCTGGCCATGCGTCTGGCCAGCGGCTTCACTCGTCAGGGCCTGATAATCAAGGGTGAATACATGCATCTGTCACGCTCGGTGACGGCCATGATCGGCTCGTACATGGCGATCTACAGCGGGCTGCCGCGCAGTGCGATGGTGCTGGATGCACTGGAAGTGAGCTGGCGCTTTCCGCTGTCGATTGGCCGTCTCGGCTTCGACACGGCACGCAAGCGTGTGCTGCAGCACCTTCTCGGCATGGCAGCGAACAAGAAGATGCTGGCCCTGTTGCCGCAGGCTGAACTCCCAACCGACTGACCATCCGCCTGTGCACAACGACTATCGATCAGAGGTAAAGTTTGACCCAAATCAGCTGCAGGCTGGCTGCGACTGGTTAGCCTGCACCATTACTTCCCGGCCCAAGGCTGTTTCTCAATGAGGACAAGTACCATGCGTAAAATAATTCTGGCCACCTGCTGCCTGCTCAGCCTGGCAGGCTGCTCAAGCGAATACATCGTTGCTACCAAGGATGGCCAGCTGATCACTACCAGTGACGAGCCAAAACTGGATAAAAATACCGGCATGTACGAGTTTGAAGACAGCGAAGGGCGTGAACAGCAGATCCAGAAGGACTCGGTAACGCAGATTCTCGAACGCTGAACCCCCCGCAAGAAGCAATGCCGGATCCAGACGAAAACGCCCTGCAAGTGCAGGGCGTTTTCAGTTCGGCAATACCACCACTCAGAACAGCTTGCGGCCCTTGATCGCCGCGATGCGCATGCGCAACGCATTGAGCTTGATGAAGCCGCCGGCATCGACCTGATCGTAGGCGCCGCCATCTTCCTCGAAGGTCGCAATACCCGAATCGAACAGCGAGTCATCGGACTTGCGGCCGGTGACGATGACATTGCCCTTGTACAGCTTGAGCCGCACCACGCCATTCACGTTGGCCTGCGAGGCGTCGATCATCTGCTGCAGCATCAGACGCTCAGGACTCCACCAGAAGCCGTTGTAGATCATGCTGGCGTACTTGGGCATCAGTTCGTCTTTCAGATGTGCCACTTCGCGGTCGAGGGTGATCGACTCGATGGCACGGTGTGCCTTGAGCATGATGCTGCCGCCGGGGGTCTCGTAGCAGCCACGCGACTTCATGCCGACATAGCGGTTCTCGACGATATCCAGACGACCGATGCCGTTCAGTCCGCCGATGCGGTTCAGTTCGGTCAATACCGTGGCCGGACTCATCTCCACACCGTCGATGGCAACGATATCGCCCTTGCGATAGGTCAGCTCGATCCAGGTCGGAACGTCAGGCGCCTTTTGCGGGCAGACGGTCCACTTCCACATGTCTTCTTCGTGCTCGGTCCAGGTGTCTTCCAGCGGGCCGCCTTCGTAGGAGATGTGCAGCAGGTTGGCGTCCATGGAGTACGGCGATTTCTTCTTGCCGTGGCGCTCGATCGGGATGCCGTGGGTTTCGGCATAGTCCATCAGCTTCTCGCGCGACAGCAGGTCCCACTCGCGCCAGGGCGCAATCACCTTGACGCCCGGCTTGAGGGCATAGGCGCCCAGCTCGAAACGCACCTGGTCGTTACCCTTGCCGGTCGCACCGTGGGAGATCGCATCGGCGCCGGTTTCATTGGCGATTTCGATCAGGCGCTTGGCAATCAGCGGACGGGCAATCGACGTGCCCAGCAGGTATTCACCTTCGTAAATGGTATTGGCACGGAACATCGGGAATACGAAGTCACGCACGAACTCTTCACGCAGGTCATCAATGTAGATTTCCTTGACGCCCATGGCCTTGGCCTTGGCGCGCGCCGGCTCGACTTCTTCGCCCTGACCCAGGTCCGCGGTAAAAGTCACCACTTCGCAGTGGTATTCGTCTTGCAGCCACTTGAGGATTACCGAGGTATCCAGACCACCGGAATACGCCAGGACAACCTTTTTTACGTCCGTCATTGCTTTACTCCACGCGCTTGTACGGCAAAGCCGGTAATTCTACCGGCCGCGACGGCCGATTTACAGTAGCCAGACTGCGCATGGCGACCAAGCACCCGCATATATCGGTATAGACCTGCAGTTTTCCGTGGTTTCAGCCGGATCAGCGGGGCATCTGCCTGCTGGCACAGCAGTCGGGATGCCGCTGCAGCGCTTTTCCGGTAGCATGCACGGCCAGATTTCCCGCCTGGAAACACCCCATGTCCGATCGCATTACCCTGCTGCGCCCCGATGACTGGCATATCCATTTGCGTGATGGCGCTGTGCTGCAGCATACGGTGGCCGATGTGGCGCGCAGCTTTGCCCGCGCCATTGTCATGCCCAATCTGGTGCCACCGGTACGCAACGCCGAACAGGCGGCTGCCTATCGCCAGCGCATCCTCGCCGTGCGTCCCGACGGCAGCCAGTTCCAGCCGCTGATGGTGCTCTATCTCACCGACCGCACCACCGCTGAAGAAATCCGCACAGCCAAAGCCAGCGGCTTTGTGCATGCAGCGAAGCTCTATCCGGCCGGCGCCACCACCAACTCGGACTCGGGCGTTACCTCCATCGACGGCATCTTCCCGGTGCTCGAAGCCATGGCCGAAGTCGGCTTGCCGCTGCTGGTGCACGGCGAAGTCACGCGCAATGAAATCGACGTGTTCGATCGCGAAAAAGCCTTTATCGACGAACATCTGCTACGTGTGGTCGAGCGCTTCCCCACGCTGAAAGTGGTGCTCGAACACATCACCACCGCTGATGCCGTGCAGTTTGTCAGCTCGGCAGCGGCCAATGTCGGCGCCACCATCACCGCCCACCATTTGCTGTACAACCGCAACCACATGCTGGTTGGCGGTATTCGCCCGCACCTTTACTGCCTGCCGATCCTCAAACGCGGCAGCCATCAACAGGCCCTGCTGGCTGCGGCCACCAGCGGCAATCCGAAGTTTTTCCTCGGCACCGACTCGGCACCCCATGCGCAACATGCCAAGGAAGCCGCCTGCGGCTGTGCCGGCTGCTACAGCGCGCACGCCGCCATCGAGCTGTATGCCGAAGCCTTTGACCAGCAGCAGGCGCTGGACAAGCTGGAAGCCTTCGCCAGCCACTTCGGTGCGGACTTCTACGGTCTGCCGCGCAATACCGACCGCATTACCCTGGCCCGTGAAGACTGGGTCGGCCCTACCGAACTGCCGCTGGGCGAGCAGACGGTCATTCCCCTGCGCGCCGGTGAAAAACTGCGCTGGCGGCTGCTGGAGAATCAAGCGTGAGTGAAGACAACTACGAAGACGAAAGCGAAGGCAATCTGCCCAGCGGCCCGCGCCACCCGATGGCCGCACGCTTTCGCGGCTACCTGCCGGTAGTCGTGGATGTCGAGACCGGCGGTTTCAACTGTGCCACCGACGCCCTGCTGGAAATCGCCGCAACCACCGTCGGCATCGATGAAAGCGGCATGCTGTACGCCGAGCACACCCAGTTTTTCCGCGTCGAACCGTTTGCCGGCGCCAATATCGAACAGGCGGCCCTGGAGTTCACCGGGATCAAGCTCGATCACCCGCTGCGCATGGCGGTCAGCGAGGAGCACGCGCTGAACGAGATTTTTCGCAGCCTGCGCAAGTCGCTGAAAGCCAACGGCTGCAAGCGCGCTATCCTGGTCGGCCACAACAGCAGCTTCGACCTCGGTTTCCTGAACGCCGCCGTGGCCCGTTGCGGCATCAAGCGCAACCCGTTCCACCCGTTTTCCAGCTTCGACACCGCCACCCTCGCCGGCCTGGCTTACGGCCAGACCGTGCTGGCCCGTGCCTGCCAGGCTGCCGGCATCCCTTTCGACGGCAAGGAAGCGCACTCCGCCCGTTATGACACCGAAAAGACTGCCGAGCTGTTCTGCGGCATCGTCAATCGCTGGAAGGAAATGGGCGGCTGGGACGAATTCGACGACTGAGAAATACCGTTCTGCGCCCAATAAAAAACCCCGGCAAACCGGGGTTTTTTATTGTCTAAACCCTAGGGTGGGCTTCAGCCCACCAAGGCCCGCATTCGGCGGCGGTGGGCTTCAGCCCACCCTACGCAACACCGCCTGCAACACATGAAGCAATCAGCCTTACAGGTTGCCGGCATTCTCGCTCAGGTAAGCCGGCACACCGTCCGGTGTGGCAGTATTGATTGGTCATCATACAGCTGCCTTTTGCTCCTCGTAGCAGCGCCATCGGGTGCGCTGAATCCTGATTGCACGCAATTGACAATCGTTATCATTAAGATTAAGTTATCCGCACTTCAACAACTTTCCGAGCCTACCGAAATGTACGTTTGTCTCTGCAAAGGCATCACTGACGGGCAAATTCGCGATGCAATCTATGAAGGCTGCTGCAGCTTCCGCGAGGTTCGTGACACCCTCGGCGTGGCTACCCAGTGCGGCAAATGTGCCTGCCTGGCCAAGCAAGTAGTCAGCACCACCATTGGTGATCTGCACAACGCCCAGGCGGCACTCGCCTACCCTGCGAGCCTGCCCGGCTAAGTATCCGTTTTGACACTTGCGCGCGCGCCGGCCAAACTGCAAGCCCCGACTCTCCAATGGCAGGCTTCGACATGAAAGGCGACAAGACAGTTATCCAGCACCTGAACAAGATCCTGGCCAACGAGCTGGTGGCGATCAACCAGTACTTCCTGCACGCGCGCATGTATGACGACTGGGGCCTGAAAAAGCTCGGCGAGCACGAGTATCACGAGTCAATTGACGAGATGAAGCACGCCGACCAGCTGATCAAGCGCATCCTGTTTCTCGAAGGGCTACCCAATGTGCAGGATCTGGGCAAACTGCATATCGGTGAAAACACCGCCGAAATGCTCGCCTGCGACCTGAAGATCGAACACAAGGCACACGTTGACCTGAAAGAGGCGATTGCCTACTGCGAAAGCATCGCCGACTACGCTTCACGCGATCTGCTGCGCGAAATCCTCTGCTCCGAAGAAGAACATATCGACTGGCTGGAAACCCAGTTGGGCCTGATCGACAAGGTCGGACTGGCCAACTACCTGCAGTCACAGATCGAAGAATAAGCAGTCAGCAAAAACAACAGACCCCGCACTTGGCGGGGTCTTTTTTTTGCAACAGCCCGATCAGGCGTTGGCTTTGCTGGCTGCTTCCTTGATCAGGGCCTGCAGCTCACCCTTCTCGAACATTTCCAGCATGATGTCGCTACCGCCAACCAGTTCACCAGCGACCCACAGCTGCGGGAAGGTCGGCCAGTTGGCGTACTTGGGCAGGTTGGCGCGGATTTCCGGGTTCTGCAGGATGTCGACAAAAGCGAATTTCTCGCCACAACCCATGACTGCCTGGGCCGCCTTGGCCGAGAAGCCGCACTGCGGTGCGTTCGGCGAACCCTTCATGTACAGCAGGATGGTGTTTTTTTCGATCTGGTCTTTGATGGTTTCGATGATATCCATGGGGCACCTCGGCTTAATTGCACCGACTCCAGGTCGGCTGGATGGCGCCATTGTAACGGAAGGCCGAGCGTGATGCTTGGTCTTTGCCACAGAGAAATGCACACAGCAACGCTGACAGGGGTTGCCGGGTGTTTCCGCGTGACGGATTGGTAATCCGCTGCTGACTTTATTGGTTTGGCATTGGCTGTGAGCCAGAGCGCCACGCTTTCCCCGGATTGAAACTACAGGTTGCGCCTTGCACGGCGCCTCACTTTCTCTTTGTTTGCGCAAAGAGAAAGTAAGCAAAGAGAAAGCGCACCCGGCATACGGCCCATCACTTCGCTACGCTACGTTCCGGGTACGTTCGCTCCATCGGCATTCCAGGGGCACGCTGCGAAGGGCCATCCCTGGCCCATCGCAGCTCTCGCGGCATCCCTGCCGCTCAACCCCTTCCACACCGATTCCGCTCACCCTGCTGACGGGACTTTCAGTCCGTGCAGGCAGGTAGCATTTGACTTGTGGTTTTGGTGGTTCGGCTGGCGACTATTTCCCTATCAGGAGGCCGAACGGAGGTGCCGTGTAGAGGGGCATTTGGCATGGATGCCAAATGAGGAACGATGGGCCATGGATGGCCCTTCGAGACGACCCTCGGAACGGTGCCGCAGTGAGGGAAGTCGTGCGCAGCGCGACCCGGATGCCGGGGTGTGTTTCTTTTGCTTACTTTGCTTTGCACAAGCAAAGAAAAGTGAGGCGCCCGGCGGGGCGCAACAGAAACGCCCAGTCAGCCTCGATAATCAGCCAGGTAAGATGCAAATAAAACACCAGCGGATTACCAATCCGCTACAACTCCTCAAGCCGCCGCCACCTGCACCGTCACCCCGTTCAATGCCGCATTACCCGACAGTGCATCGATGAAGCGCTCATCGGTCAGGTCGTTGGCACTGACACCCGGTTGCTTGCTGGCAATATCCATCTGCACACCCTGACGTCCATGGCCCCAGCCATGGGGCAGGCTGACCACGCCGGGCATCATCTCGTCGCTGAGCGCGACCTCCACCTCGACCATGCCAACCCGCGACTGCACGCGCACCCGCTGACCATCAGCCAGCCCGCGCGCGGCCAGATCCTGCGGGTGCATCAGCAGCTGGTGGCGCGGCTTGCCCTTCACCAGACGGTGGTAGTTGTGCATCCAGGAGTTGTTGCTGCGCACATGCCGCCTACCGATCAGTAGCAGCTCACCGGCTGCCGGTCTGGCCTGTTCGGCAAAGCGTTGCAGATCACCGAGCAGCAGAGTCGGCGCAGCCTGCACCTGCTTGTCGGCCGTTTTCAGGCGCTCGGCCAGATTGCTCTGCAACGGCCCCAGATCAATACCGTGGGGATGTTCACGCAGTTTGGCGAGCGACAACTTCTGCCCGGAACGGTCACCATAGGGGCCGTAACGCAGGCCCATGTCGATCATCTGCTCGGGGGCCATGGTCGGTTTCAGCTCGACGCCGCTATGCGCGGCAAACGCCTTGGCCAGGCCGACAAAAATCTCCCAGTCATGCAGCGCCCCCTGTGGCCGGGGCAGGATCGCCTCGTTGAAGCGGGTGACGTTGCGCACCGCCAGCAGATTGAAGCTGGTGTCGTAATGGTCGTGCTCCAGCGGTGCGGTCGGCGGCAGGATCAGGTCGGCATGGCGGGTGGTTTCATTGATGTACATGTCCACACTGAGCATGAACTCCAGCCCTTCCAGCGCCTGATCCAGCTGGCGGCCATTGGGCGTGGACAGCACCGGATTGCCGGCCACCGTGACCAGCGCGCGAATCTGCCCTTCACCGGGGGTGAGCATCTCTTCGGCCAGCGCCGCCACCGGTAATTCGCCACCGTATTCGGGCAGTCCGGAAACCCGACTCTGCCAGCGGTTGAAGTGCGCGCCGTTGGTGGAATTGACCACATCCACCGCGGCCACGGTACACAGCGCGCCACCGACCCGGTCGAGATTGCCGCTGACCAGGTTGATCAATTGCACCAGCCACTGGCAAAGGGTGCCGAATACCTGGGTGGAAACCCCCATGCGGCCATAGCACACCGCCTTGTCGGCAGCCGCGAAATCACGCGCCAGCTGACGGATGAGGTTCTCGCTGATCCCACAACGCTCGGCCATGGCCGCCACGCTGAAGCCGCTCAGGGCTGCACGCACCTGATCCAGACCTGCCACCGGCAACGGGCTGCTGCGCCCGAGGGCTTCCTCGAACAGAGTATTGAGGATGCCGATCAGCAGCGCCGCGTCCTGGCCGGGGCGAATGAACAGATGCTGGTCGGCGATGGCCGCGGTTTCACTGCGCCGTGGATCGACCACCACCAGCTTGCCGCCACGTTTCTGGATGGCCTTGAGGCGCTTTTCCACATCCGGCACGGTCATCAGGCTGCCGTTGGAGGCCAGCGGGTTGCCGCCGAGTATCAGCATGAAGTCGGTGGCGTCGATATCCGGGATCGGCAGCAACATGCCGTGCCCGTACATCTGCATGCTCACCAGATGATGGGGCAGCTGGTCGACCGAGGTGGCGGAAAAGCGGTTGCGGGTTTTCAGCAAACCGAGAAAGTAGTTGCTGTGGGTCATCAGCCCGTAGTTGTGCACGCTCGGGTTGCCCTGATAAATGCCCACGGCATTCTTGCCATGCTCGGCCTGGATCGCTGCCAGCCGTTCGCTGACCAGTGCAAAAGCCGCGTCCCAGCCGATGGGCTGCCAGTCGCTGCCAACCCGCCGCATCGGCTGGCGCAGGCGATCCGGATCATTCTGGATGTCCTGCAGGGCCACCGCCTTGGGGCAGATATGGCCGCGGCTGAAGCTGTCCTGGTGATCGCCCTTGATCGACTGAATGGCCATCGAGCCATCGGCAGCAGTCGAGGTTTCGATGCTCAGGCCGCAGATGGCCTCACACAGATGACAGGCGCGATGGTGCAGTTGCTTGGCCATGGATACCCCTCTGACCCGGATGTACAGCACCGCCACTCAAGGGCGGTGCAGGAATGGGAATGGCTGCTCGCCCGGCGGCAGTCTGACTGCTGCCGACTATGGCCGGCAGGACTGACAGTTTCCAGTCTAGCTGCCATGCTGAATCGGGCAGTATCAGGCGGATGGCTGGATAGCGCGCGGGCAATTTGCGCCGATGCGAGCTTTCCTTATAAGATTCGCCCCCTTCCCTTTCTGTCGCAGCACGCGGCTTTTGCCGTGAGTACAGGCGTTTTCCAGGAAAACCCCACGCTCCGGCCTGATGGACTCGTTAAGGTCATAGCATGAGCACAAGGCACTTTCTCTCCCTGATGGACTGCAGCCCGGACGAGCTGGCCGGACTGATCACCCGCGCCATCGAACTGAAGGCGCTGCGCCGCGATGGCGTGCCCCATGATTCGCTGCGCAATCGTGTACTCGGCATGATTTTCGAAAAAGCCTCGACCCGCACCCGCCTGTCCTTCGAGGCCGGCATGATCCAGCTCGGCGGCCAGGCCATTTTTCTCTCGCCACGCGATACCCAGCTGGGTCGCGGCGAGCCGGTTGGCGACAGCGCCATCGTCATTTCGCGCATGCTCGATGCCGTGATGATCCGCACCTTTGCCCACAGCATGATCGAGGAATTTGCCGCCAACTCGCAGGTGCCGGTAATCAACGGCCTGTCCGATGACCTGCACCCCTGCCAGTTGCTGGCCGACATGCAGACCTTTACCGAGCATCGCGGCCCGATCAGGGGCAAGACCGTGGCCTGGATCGGCGACGGCAACAACATGTGCAACAGCTACCTGCTGGCATCGGTGCAGTTCGACTTCCAGCTGAATATTGCCTGCCCCGAAGGTTACGAGCCGCAGGCGCGCTTCCTCGCCCAGGCCGGTGACCGGGTCAAGCTGTTCCGCGACCCGCGTGAGGCGGTCAAGGGCGCCCATCTGGTCAGCACCGACGTATGGACCTCGATGGGCCAGGAAGAGGAAACCGCCCGGCGCCTGAAGCTGTTCCAGCCCTATCAGGTCAATCAGGCACTGCTGGATATGGCCGCCGAGGACGTGATCTTTCTGCATTGCCTGCCGGCCCATCGTGGCGAAGAAATCAGCCTCGACCTGCTCGAAGACCCGCGCTCCAAGGCCTGGGATCAGGCGGAAAACCGCCTGCATGCACAGAAAGCCCTGCTCGAATTCCTTATCCCCAGCGCCCGGGCGTCATGAGCCAGCCGCTGCTGCTCAACCTGCACGGCGTCAGCTGTGGCTTTGCGCAGCAGCCGGTGGTGCAGGATCTCAGCCTGCACCTGAACTCCGGCGACATCGCCTGCCTGCTCGGCCCTTCCGGCTGTGGCAAGACCACCAGCCTGCGCGCGATTGCCGGCTTCGAGCCGCTGCAGGCGGGCGAGATCAGCCTGAATGGCAAGGTCATCTCCCGACAGGGGTTCACCCTGCCGCCGGAGCAGCGGCGCATCGGCATGGTGTTTCAGGACTACGCGCTGTTTCCGCACCTGACCGTGGCGCAGAACGTGGCTTTCGGCATTCGCCAGCATCCGCGCCGCGAGCAGCTGACGGCCGAACTGCTGGAACTGGTCAAGCTGAGCGAACTGGGCAAACGCTACCCCCACGAACTCTCCGGCGGCCAGCAACAGCGGGTGGCCCTGGCCCGGGCGCTGGCTCCGGAACCGCTACTGCTGCTGCTCGACGAGCCGTTCTCCAATCTGGATGGCGAACTGCGCCGGCGCCTGAGCATGGAGGTCCGCGACATCCTCAAGGCGCGCGGCACCAGCGCCATTCTGGTTACCCATGACCAGGAAGAAGCCTTTGCCGTGAGTGACCACGTCGGCGTGTTCCAACAGGGCCGGCTGCAGCAATGGGATACCCCGTTCAACCTCTACCACGAGCCACTGACGCCGTTTGTCGCCAGTTTCATCGGCCAGGGTTACTTCATTCGCGGGCAGTTGCTCAGCCCGGACACGGTACAGACCGAACTGGGTATCCTCAGGGGCAATCGCGCCTACAGCTGGCCGATCGGCAGTGCGGTGGATGTGCTGCTGCGCCCGGACGATATCGTCCCCGATGCTGCCGGCACCCTGCAGGCACGCGTCAGCGGCAAGACTTTCCTCGGCGCCGCCACCCTGTACCGCCTGCAACTGGCGACCGGCAGCCAGCTTGAAGCCCTGTTTCCCAGCCATGCCGAACACCAGCCGGGCGAGATGGTCGGCATCCGCATCGACGCCGATCATCTGGTGCTGTTTCCTGCCACCGGCAGCCAGCCAACCCGCGAAGCCCTGCTACCGCTCTGAGCCGGCTGGTTCCAGCCACAGGCGACCGCTGGCCACCAGACGCGCCTGACCACCGATCATCACCCGTTCGCCTTCCAGCCGGCACTGCAACTCGCCGCCGCGGGCAGAACACTGGTAAGCGCTGAGCATGGATTTCTTCAGGCGCTGCGCCCAGTACGGAATCAGGCTGCAATGGGCCGAGCCGGTCACCGGATCCTCGTTTACGCCAATCGCCGGGGCAAAGAAGCGCGAAACAAAGTCGTGGGCCTCGCCACGGGCGGTGATGATCACCCCCGACCACGGCAGCCGGGCCAGGGCCGCGAAGTCCGGGTTGCAGGCGCGCACGCTCTGCTCGGAATCAAGCACCACCAGCAACTTGTCGGCCAGCATGGCACTGATCACGCTGACCCCCAGCGCCTGCTCCAGCTCCAGACTGACCGCCAGCGGTTGCACGCTCAATGCGGGAAAATCCAGCACCAGCAGCTCATCCTCACGACTGACGGCCAGCACCCCGGACTTGCAGATGAATTCGATACGCTGGCCCGGCTCGTCATACAGCTCAAACAGCACCTTGGCTGCCGCCAGCGTGGCATGCCCGCACAGTGCCACTTCAGCGCCCGGGGTAAACCAGCGAATATGCCAGCGACTGCCCTCGCGGACCATGAAGGCGGTTTCGGAAAGGTTGTGCTCGGCGGCGATGTGCTGCATCAACTCATCGGCCAGCCAGGCGTCGAGGCGATAGACCATTGCCGGATTGCCGGCAAACGGCTGGCTGGAGAAGGCATCGACCTGATGAAAATCGAGATTCACACGAACCTCCGCAGTTGTCTCTACACGGCAATGCGGAAAAGTGTAGTCGCTGCGGCAAGTGCAGGCTTGGAAATGCCGGCCGCTCAGGCCAGCGGCACTGCAGCTACCCCTTCCGGCCGGGAAAATATAGTTTTAATTCAATCGGTTCGGATGAAACGCTATAGCAAAGCCGGAAAAATCAGGACATACAACAGTCTCCACCGGCAGTCCCCGATTCAAGCCACCCGCTCCGGACTGACGCTGGGCACCTCCGGGGGCTGCAGCGGTGGCAGACCATGGGCTGCACGCGCCGCATCACACTCGGGGTTGTGCTGGCCATCGCTCCAGCTGGCCTGAAACTCGCGGCAGGTACTTGAGCGCTGCTCGTACAGGGTGCAGCGCACGGCACTGCCGACGTCACCCAGCAAACCCGTACAGCGGGCCGGTTTCTGGTTGGTACCGAGCATGGCTACCCGCTGGGGAGTAATCAGTTCAACCTGGTGATCCGGCACGCTGCCACCGGCAGACTGGCACTCTCCCCAGAAAAACGACACACGAAAGTGCGCGCAGCACGCACCACAATTGAGGCAAGGACTGGTATCGGACATCAAGCATATCTACGGGAACCGGCAGGCGGCACGGCGGCCATTCTAGGCTTCGCCGGGCCGTTGGGAAGCCCCCGGCGAAAAGATAAATCTGCCGCGGACCCGACACCCTCATGTCAGCGCTGTCGGACCCCGACAATACCGGCCTGCAGCCCGCTCAGGCCTCGCTGCGCACCCGGCTGACCGCATTCAGCCAGCCCTGGTAAAGCGCCTCGCGATGGGCTTCATCCATGCGCGGTTCGAAGCGCTGCTCGCGATGCCAGTGGCTGGCAATCTGCTCCAGGCTGGCAAACAGGCCCAGCTGCAGGCCGGCCAGATAGGCCACTCCCAGGGCCGTGGTCTCGGTGACCTGCGGACGCTCTACCGGCACGCCGAGGATGTCGGCAAGAAACTGCATGACCCAGTTGTTCACCACCATGCCGCCATCCACACGCAGTGCGCTGGGCGCGCTGGCGCCGTCCCGACGCATGGCCTCGAGCAGATCACGGGTCTGGTAGCAGACCGCCTGCAGCCCGGCGGTGACGATTTCCTTGATGCCGGTATCACGGGTCAGGCCGAAGATCGCGCCACGGGCTTTCGGGTCCCAGTAGGGTGCCCCCAGCCCGGTGAAAGCCGGCACCAGATAGACACCGCAGGCATTGCCGGTCTGCTCGGCCAGGGCTTCGCTGTCGCTGGCATGGTTGATCAGCTTGATGCCATCGCGCAGCCACTGCACCGCCGCTCCGGCAACAAAGATGCTGCCCTCCACCGCATAACTGACCTTGCCGTTCAGCCGGTAACCGACGGTGGTGAGCAGGCGGTTCTGCGAACTCACCGGCTGCGCGCCGGTGTTCTGGATCATGAAACAGCCAGTGCCATAGGTGCTCTTGACCATGCCACTGCTGAAACAGGCCTGGCCGACCAGCGCCGCCTGCTGGTCACCAGCCATGGCCAGCAGCGGAATCGCCGCGCCGAGCAACTGCGCATCGGTCACGCCAAATTCAGCGGCGCAATCGAGCACCTCCGGCAACAGGCTGCGCGGAATCTCGAACAGTTTGAGCAGCTCCTCGTCCCACTGCTGGCTGTGGATGTTGAACAGCAGCGTGCGCGAGGCATTGGTGGCGTCGGTCCTGTGCGAACGCCCGCCGGTCAGGCGCCAGAGCAGAAAGCTGTCCACCGTACCGAAGCGCAGCTCACCGCGTTCGGCGCGCTCGCGGGCGCCGGGCACCTGGTCGAGAATCCAGCGAATCTTGGTCGCGGAAAAATACGGATCGATCAGCAGCCCGGTACGTGCTGCCACGTCTGCTTCGTGCCCCGCCGCTTTCAGCTCGGCGCAGTAGTCGGCGGTACGCCGGTCCTGCCAGACAATCGCCCGATGGATCAGTTCGCCGCTCGCCGCATCCCACACCAGGGTGGTTTCGCGCTGGTTGGTGATACCGATGGCCGCCACTTCACTGGCCGGCAAGCCATGCTCTTGCAGCACCTGACGGCAGACCTGCAGGGTGCTCTGCCAGATTTCCTCGCCGTCGTGCTCGACCCAGCCGTCGTCGGGAAAGTACTGGCGGAACTCCTGCTGGGCAGTGGCCAGCGGCACACCCTGATCGCTGAAGATGATCGCCCGGCTGCTGGTGGTGCCCTGGTCGATGGCGAGAATGTGCTTGGACATGGGTTGTTCCTTGTTCTTGTAATGACCGGGTTATCCGGAATAACCGCAGGGTGGTAGGAAGAAGCGTCAGCGCCGCTGCGCAATACGCATCTAGGCACGCCCCAGATCGGCAAAACTGGCGCTGGTTTGCTCTGCCAGCGTAGCTGCCGCAAGCTCCACTTCCAGCCCGCGGCGGCCGGCACTGACGTAGATGCTCGGCTGCGCCCGGGCGCTGCTGTCGATGAAGGTGCGCAGACGCTTCTTCTGCCCCAGCGGGCTGATGCCGCCCAGCAGGTAGCCGGTGCTGCGCTGCGCCGCCTGCGGATCGGCCATCTCGGCCTTCTTCACCCCGGCTGCCTGGGCCAGTGCCTTCAGATCGAGACTGCCGGCCACCGGCACCACGGCCACCAGCAACTCGCCTTTTTCACTGGCGGCGAGCAGCGTCTTGAACACCTGTGCCGGGTTCAGCCCGAGCTTCTCGGCGGCTTCCAGACCATAGGAAGCGGCTTTCGGGTCGTGTGCGTAACTGTGTACGTGATATTCGGCACGGGCCTTTTTCAATAAATCGATTGCTGGCGTCATGATGGCAAGGCAAGAATCAGGCAGAGGGAAAGCTGCAATGTACCGGCAATCAACTTCAGGAACGATATGAACGCGCAGAAAATCGTCGATGCGCCACACAGCACCGTATACGACATCGCCGTGATCGGCGGCGGCATCAATGGCGCGGGGATTGCCGCGGATGCCGCCGGACGCGGTTTGTCGGTGTTTCTCTGCGAAATGCATGACCTGGCGGCACACACCTCCTCGGCCAGCAGCAAGCTGATACACGGCGGTCTGCGCTATCTGGAGCACTACGAGTTCCGCCTGGTGCGCGAGGCGCTGGCCGAACGCGAAGTGCTGCTGGCCAAGGCGCCGCATATCGTCCGCCCGTTGCAGTTCATCCTGCCGCACCGCCCGCACTTGCGCCCGGCATGGATGATCCGCGCCGGGCTGTTTCTTTACGACCATCTGGGCAAGCGTGAAAAGCTGCCGGCTTCGCGCAGCCTGGTGTTCGGCGCGGACAGCCCGCTCAAGGCGGAAATCACCCGCGGCTTCGAATATGCCGATTGCTGGGTTGACGATGCCCGGCTGGTCGTGCTCAACGCACTGGCCGCACACGAACTGGGCGCGCGCATTGCCACCCGCACACGCTGCCTGGGCGCGCAACGGCTGGACGGCCACTGGCAACTGCAACTGCAACATGCCGATGGCCGCAACGAGACGCTGCGGGCGCGGGCGCTGGTAAACGCCAGCGGGCCCTGGGTGGCCGGTTTCATCCAGCAAGGTCTGCAAGAGAAGCCACCCTACGGCGTGCGCCTGATCCAGGGCAGCCATCTGATCGTGCCACGCCTGCATGACGGCGAGCAGGCCTACATCCTGCAGAACGAGGACCGCCGCATCGTCTTCGTCATCCCCTATCTGGAACGTTTCAGCATGATCGGCACCACCGACCGCGAGTACCACGGCGACCCGGCCAGCGTCGCGATCACCGATGGTGAAATCGACTACCTGCTGAATGTGGTGAATGCGCATTTCCGCCGGCCCGTGCAGCGCAGCGATATCCTGCACAGCTTCTCCGGGGTGCGTCCGCTGTGCGATGACGAGTCGGATGACCCTTCGGCGGTGACCCGTGATTACACCCTGGCACTGAGCGGCAAATCTGATGAAGCACCGCTGCTGTCGGTGTTCGGCGGCAAACTGACCACCTACCGCAAACTTGCTGAAGCAGCCCTGGAGCAGTTGCAACCCTGGTTCCCCGACATGGCGGACTGCTGGACCGAACATGCCAGCCTGCCCGGCGGCGAAAAGATGGACAGCCCGGACCAGCTGGCGCGCCACCTGACCCGCCACAGTCCCTGGCTGCCAGCGCCACTGGCGCGGCGCTGGGCGCACAGCTACGGCAGCCGCAGCGGGCAGCTGATGGAGGGCGTGGCAAAGCTCGAGCAACTGGGTGAACACTTCGGCAGCGATCTCTACCAGCGCGAAGTGGATTACCTGTGCCGGGTGGAATGGGCACAAACCGCCGAGGACATTCTCTGGCGCCGCAGCAAGCTCGGCCTGTTCCTCGACACCGGCCAGCAGGCCCGCCTGCAGGACTATCTGGACACACGCTAGCAGGAGCCAGCTGGCTGGCGATCAAGTGCGCAAAGAGCATCGCCAGCAAGCTGGCTCCTAGACAAAATCGAGCAATTTCCGGGGGTCGAATCGATTGCGACTAAGCTAGGGGAAGACCCACTGGCGCAAACGGCGATCCCCATGGCACTCAGCGTATTCGACCTGTTCAAGATCGGCATCGGCCCCTCCAGCTCGCACACCGTGGGCCCGATGCTGGCGGCGGCGCGCTTCGTGCTGGGCTTGCAGCGCGACCAGTTGCTGGCTGCCACTGAAAGTGTCCGGGTAGAACTGCACGGTTCGCTGGGCGCCACCGGCAAGGGCCACGGCAGCGACAAGGCGGTGATCTTCGGCCTGCTTGGCGAATTGCCGGAGAGCATCGATACCACCAGCATCGACAGCCGCCTGGCGGCGATTCGCAGTGCTGGCGAGCTCGCACTGCTGGGTGAGAAAACCGTGCGCTTTGTCGAAAGCGAACATCTGGCGCTGATCCGCAAACCACTGGAATACCACCCCAACGGCATGATCTTCCGCGCTTTCGACAGCGCCGGTTTACAAGTGCGCAGCCGCGAATACTATTCCGTCGGTGGTGGCTTTGTGGTCGAGGAACAGGCCGCCGGCGCCGACCGTCTGGTCGAGGACCAGCGCCAGCTGACCTACCCCTTCACCACCTCGAAGCAACTGCTGGCCCATTGCAGCGAGCAAGGCTTGTCCATCAGCCAGCTGATGCTGGCCAACGAAACGGCCTGGCGCCCTGAAGCAGAAACCCGCAGCCGCCTGCTGGCGATCTGGCAGGTGATGCAGGATTGCGTCAGCGCCGGCTGCCGCCACGAAGGCATCATGCCCGGCGGGCTGAAGGTCAAACGCCGCGCCGCCGCCCTGCACCGGCAACTCTGCCAGCACCCGGAAGCCGCCATGCGCGATGCCTTGACAGTACTGGACTGGGTCAATCTGTATGCCCTGGCGGTGAACGAGGAAAACGCCTGCGGCGGCCGTGTGGTCACCGCCCCGACCAATGGCGCCGCCGGTATCGTGCCGGCGCTGCTGCACTACTACGTGCGCTTCATTCCCGGCGCCAACGAAGATGGTGTGGTGCGTTTTCTGCTCACCGCGGCCGCCATCGGCATCCTGTACAAGGAAAACGCCTCGATCTCCGGTGCCGAAGTCGGCTGTCAGGGCGAAGTCGGCGTGGCCTGCTCGATGGCTGCCGGCGCTTTGTGCGAAGTGCTCGGCGGCAGCGTGCAGCAGGTGGAAAACGCCGCCGAGATCGGCATGGAGCACAACCTCGGCCTGACCTGCGACCCCATCGGCGGCCTGGTGCAGGTGCCGTGTATCGAGCGCAATGCGATGGGCGCGGTGAAGGCAATCAACGCCGCGCGCATGGCCCTGCGTGGCGACGGCCAACACTTTGTCTCCCTCGACAAGGTGATCCGCACCATGCGCCAGACCGGCGCCGACATGAAGAGCAAATACAAGGAAACCGCCCGTGGCGGCCTGGCGGTCAACATCATCGAGTGCTGAGTGTCAGGGGGCAGACGCTGGAACGTCGAGGGCGGCATTCCCACGCTGGAGCGTGGGAACCATCACTGTGCTGAACGCCCTTTGCAGGCTTTTGCCGGAGCGGGCTTGCCCGCGATAGGCCATCAAGCACCGCATCGCGGGCAAGCCCGCTCCTACGCCGGGACATGACCGGCAAATCCGCCCCGATACGGGAAAACTGCCAAAACACGGACGTTTTGTATCCCGTTCGTCATCCGGCAACAACTCAAGGTATCCTTCAGAGCCCTTGCCCTGTCCAACAGGCCTCCCGATAACCAGTAGCAGAAGGCGTCGCTTGATGAACCTGATTAGCACTATCCGCACCCGTATCAATGGCAGGGTCCTGCCGATGATCAACATGCCCAAGCCGTTTTCCTTCGTCGGCGCCGGCTCGGCGTTGTCGCTGTGTCGCGAAATCGCCGGCACCGGGGTCAAGCGCGTCCTGCTGATCACCGATGGCCCGCTGTTCAAGATGGGTCTGGTTGATCCGATCGTCGCCAGCCTGAAAGACAGCGGTCTGACGGTCGAGGTCTACAGCGACGTGGTGCCCGATCCGGGCTTTGATGTGGTGATGGCCGGCGTCGACAAGCTCAAGGCCTTCAAGGCCGATGCAGTACTGGCAGTGGGTGGCGGCTCGTCGATCGACTGCGCCAAGGCCATCCTCATGTGCCATGCCAACAACGCCCATCCCTCGACGCTGACCGGCATCTGGCTGTATGCCCGGCCGCGCAAGAAGATCCTGCCGTTCTTTGCCATTCCGACCACCGCCGGTACCGGCTCGGAAGTGACCATCGCCGCCGTGGTATCCGACAAGGTCGCGCAGATGAAGTACGCCATGGTCGACCCGAAGATGGTGCCATCGATGGTCGCCCTTGATCCGGAATTGATGGTCGGCCTGCCGCCCTTCATCACCGCGCCGACCGGTATGGACGCCCTGACCCACGCGGTGGAAGCCTACATCTCGACCATGGCCACCGCGGAAACCGATGAACTGGCGCGCATGGCCACCGCCAGCGTGATGCGCAACCTGCTCGAAGCCTACAACAACGGCAGCAACATACAGGTTCGTGAAGCCATGGCCGTGGCCTCGAGCATGGCCGGCCTGGCTTTCACCCGTGCCGGTGTCGGTTACGTGCATGCCTTCGCCCACCAGATGGGTGGCCTGTACCACGTGCCGCATGGCCTGGCCAACGCCATCATCCTGCCGCTGGTGCTGGAATTCTCCAAGATCAAGTGCGCCCATCGTCTGGCCGATCTGGCTCGGGTCAGCGGCATTGGCAAAAGCGGTGCTTCGGACAGCCAGCTGGCCGATGCGTTTATCGCGAAGATTCGCGAGATGAACGCGGCGATGGACATTCCACAGACCATCAAGGAGCTCAAGCGCGAGGATTTCGCCAAGATCATCGACCGTGCCCTCGCCGAAGCCCACGGCACCTATGGCGTACCGCGCTACATGTCGCGTGAAGACTCCAGCGAGATGCTGACCAAGCTATTGGCCTGATCGCTCGACTTGGCTGTACTGTGGGAGCGGGCTTGCCCGCGATAGGCTGCCGCACCAGACATCGCGGGCAAGCCCGCTCCTACAAAGACACTACGCAGCCGGTATCCGTGAAGTTGATCGTTCCCATGCTCTGCGTGGGAACGCCGCGCCGAGCCAATCCGTGCCGACGGGACGCAGAGCGTCCCCCGAGTAGTTCCCACGCGGGAGCATCGGCAGCATCCGGTTCGCATCAACCAGACGGGCACTAACCCCTTGCCCATGGACGCGTTCCGAGCCAATACGCTAGCCTCAAAGCTCTTCCAGCGGAGCGAGCCGGCATGCGCGAGATACTCAACCATTCAGGGCAACCTGTCGGTTTTCCAGTTAATGACTGGCAACCCCCGAGTGCGCCAGCACGCAAGGTATTAACCGGCCACTATTGCCGGCTGGAACCGCTGGAGCCGCAGCGCCACGCGGCCGACCTGTTCGCCGCCAACGCACTGGATGAGCAGGGTCTGAACTGGACCTATCTGCCCTACGGCCCCTTTGCTTCACTCACGGCTTATCGCGACTGGCTGGAGGAAAAGGCGCGAACCAGCGACCCGCTATTTTTCGCCGTCATCGACACCGCCAGCAACCAGGCCGTCGGCCTCGCCGCCTACCTGCGCATTGACCCTGCCAATGGCTCGATCGAGGTCGGTCATCTGTGCTTTTCACCCTTGTTGCAACGCACCGCCGCTGCCACCGAGGCCATGTGGCTGATGATGAACGAAGCCTTTGCCCTGGGTTATCGCCGCTACGAATGGAAATGCAACGCGTTGAACCAGCCCTCGCGGGACGCGGCGCAACGCCTGGGCATGTCCTTTGAAGGAGTGTTCCGCCAGGCCGCCGTGGTCAAGGGGCAGAACCGCGATACCGCCTGGTACGCCGTGATTGACCAGGAATGGCCGGCACTCGATCAAGCCTTCCGCACCTGGCTCGCGCCAGACAACTTTGCCCCTGACGGGACGCAACGCCTGTCGCTTTCGACCCTCACCCGGCCGCTGCTTTACCGCTGCGGCTAGCCGCACAAACGCAACCCCTGTAGGAGCGGGCTTGCCCGCGATGCCTTGTGCGCAGCCCTGTCGCGGGCAAGCCCGCTCCTACAAAGGCACGACGCAGCCAGTGGCCGTGAGCGTGGGAACGCCGCGCCGAGCCAATCCGTGCCGACGGAACGCAGAGCGTCCCCCGAGTGGTTCCCACGCGGGAGCATGGGAACCATCAAACGGGAGCCATGAAAAACACAACCTGCAGGAGCGGGCTTGCCCGCGATGCCTTGTACGCAGCCCTGTCGCGGGCAAGCCCGCTCCTACAAAGGCACGACGCAGCCAGTGGCCGTGAGCGTGGGAACGCCGCGCCGAGCCAATCCGTGCCGACGGAACGCAGAGCGTCCCCCGAGTGGTTCCCACGCGAGAGCATGGGAACCATCAAACGGGAGCCATGAAAAACACAACCTGTAGGAGCGAGCTTGCCCGCGATGCCTTGTGCGCAGCCCTGTCGCGGGCAAGCCCGCTCCTACAAAGGCACGACGCAGCCAGTGGCCGTGAGCGTGGGAACGCCGCGCCGAGCCAATCCGTGCCGACGGAACGCAGAGCGTCCCCGGAACAGTTCCCACGCGGGAGCATGGGAACCATCAAACGGGAGCCATGAAAAACACAACCTGTAGGAGCGGGCTTGCCCGCGATGCCTTGTGCGCAGCCCTATCGCGGGCAAGCCCGCTCCTACAAAGGCACGACACAGCCAGTGGCCGTGAAGTTGATGGTTCCCACGCGGGAGCGTGGGAACCATCAGAGCAAAAGCAAAGCCCTCACACTCAGGCCAGTTCTGTCCGCAATTGCCGGGCGGCTGTCACCATCTGCACCAGCGCGGCTTCGGTCTCCGCCCAGCCACGGGTTTTCAGTCCGCAATCGGGGTTGACCCACAACCGCTCCGGGGCAATCCGCTGTGCCGCCTTGCGCAACAGCTTGAGCATTTCCTGGGCATCCGGCACCCGTGGTGAGTGGATGTCATACACGCCAGGACCGATGTCGTTGGGGTAGTCGAAGGCTTCGAAAGCATCCAGCAACTCCATGTCCGAACGCGAGGTTTCGATGGTGATGACGTCGGCGTCCATCGCCGCAATCGACTCGATCACATCGTTGAATTCGCTGTAGCACATATGGGTATGGATTTGCGTGGCATCCTGCACCCCCGAGGCACACAGGCGGAACGCTTCGCTGGCCCAGTCCAGGTACTCGCGCCACTGCGCACGGCGCAGCGGCAGGCCTTCGCGAAACGCCGCTTCGTCGATCTGGATGATGCGGATACCGGCCGCTTCCAGGTCATTCACCTCATCGCGGATAGCCAGTGCCAGCTGCCGCGCCTGCTGCTCGCGACTGATGTCGTCACGTGCAAACGACCACATCAGCATGGTCACCGGGCCGGTCAGCATGCCCTTCATCACCTTGCCGGTAAGACCCTGTGCATAGCCAATCCAGTCCACCGTCATCGGCTGCGGTCGGCTCAGATCACCATAGATCACCGCCGGTTTGACGCAGCGCGAGCCGTAGCTCTGCACCCAGCCAAAACGGGTGAACAGGTAGCCGTCGAGCTGCTCGGCAAAGTACTCGACCATGTCATTGCGTTCGGCCTCGCCATGCACCAGCACATCCAGCCCGAGCTTTTCCTGCAGCGCCACGGCATGACGAATTTCGCTGTGCATGGCCTCGGTGTATTCGGCGCTCGACAGCTTGCCCTGCTTGAATGCCTGACGTGCCAGACGAATGGCGGTGGTCTGCGGGAAGGAGCCGATGGTGGTGGTCGGGAAAGCCGGTAACTGCAAGCGGCTGCGCTGCTGCTCGATGCGCAGGGCGAAGGGCGACAGGCGCTGACTGTGCGCTGCGCTGATCGAGGCCACCCGCGCCTGCACTGCCGGTTTATGGATGCGCGCGGAACTCGCCCGGCTCGCCTGCACCGCCTGGCTTGCCGCCAACGCAGCCTGCACTTCAGCGTTCTGCGGGTCATTCAACGCCGCCGCCAGCACTGCCACCTCCGCGCACTTCTGCACGGCGAACGCCAGCCAGCTGCGCAACTCGGCATCCAGCTGATCCTCACGCGCCAGGTCTACCGGGCTGTGCAGCAGCGAACAGCTGGGGGCAATCCACAGCCGCTCGCCCAGCCGCTCATCGGCTTGCTGCAGCACCTCCAGCACCCTGACCAGATCCGTGCGCCAGATATTGCGGCCGTTGACCACACCGAGGGACAGCACCTTGTACGCCGGCAGCCGGTCGAGCACCGCCGGGAACTGTTGCGGCGCGCGCACCAGATCAATGTGCAGGCCGTCCACCGGCAGGTTGGCGGCCAGCCCGAGGCAGTCCTCCAGCCCGCCGAAGTAAGTCGCCAGCAGCTTTTTGCAGGGTGCCCGCTGCAGGATGTTGTAGGCGCGCTCAAAGGCATTTTTCCAGTCCTGCGGCAAATCCAGCGCCAGGATCGGCTCATCGATCTGCACCCACTCCACACCCTGCCCGGCCAGCCGCTGGAGAATCTGCTCATACAGCGGCAGCAGACGTTCGAGCAGTTCCAGCTTGTCGAACGCGGCGCCCTTGACCTTGCCCAGCCACAGATACGTCAGCGGGCCGATCAATACCGGCTTGAGACGATGGCCCAGCGCATGGCCCTCCTCCACCTCCTCGAACAGCTGCGTCCAGCTCAGCTGGAACTGCTGATCGGCAGTCAGTTCAGGCACCAGATAGTGGTAATTGCTGTCGAACCACTTGGTCAGCTCTTGTGCAACAGCAGGTTGCGCATGCGCACCGCAACAGCCGGAACTGCTGCTGTTTCCAACGGCTCCGCGCGCCATGGCGAATAGTGTATCCAGCGTCGGCGCACCGGCAGCCGGCCTGAAGCGATTGGGGATCACGCCGAACATCAGCGAGTGCGTGAGGACCTGGTCGTACCAGGCAAAGTCGCCGACCGGCAACAGATCGATACCGGCGTCTTTCTGCAACTGCCAGTGCTGCGCCCGCAAGTCGCGGCCGACGCTGCGCAAGCCAGCGACGTCGAGATCACCCTTCCAGTGGGCTTCAAGGGCTTTCTTCAGTTCGCGGTCGCCACCGATGCGCGGAAAACCGAGGTTGTGGGCCAATGCCATGTGTCCATCTCCTTGTCTGTGGATGGCTGGCATTGTCGACAGCCAGCACCACATGAGACAAACTCAACATATTCGTCTTCATGTACAGTTCTGCTCATGTTCATTCCGGCAAACGAATTGTAGGAGCGAGCTTGCTCGCGATGCTCTTAACCAGGCTGATCGCGAGCAAGCTCGCTCCTGCGCCAATCCAAAGCCAAAACTGAACCGCGCATTACCCTGACAAGTCCGAGGTGCCCATGCTGGAAATCCGCCATCTGAAAACCCTGCACGCCCTGCGCGAGTCCGACAGTCTGGTCGAGGCCGCCGAGCGCCTGCACCTGACCCAGTCGGCGCTGTCCCACCAGTTCAGGGAACTGGAAGAACGCCTCGGCCTGCCGCTGTTCGTGCGCAAGACCAAGCCGCTGCGCTTCACCAGTGCCGGCCTGCGCCTGTTGCAACTGGCCGACAGCCTGCTGCCGCAGCTGCGCAGCGCCGAGCGGGATCTGGCGCGCCTGAGTGGCGGCACCGCCGGCCGTCTGCACATGGCCATCGAATGCCACAGCTGCTTCCAGTGGCTGATGCCGACCATCGACCAGTTCCGCGATGCCTGGCCGGAAGTCGAACTGGACCTGGCCTCGGGCTTCTCCTTCGCCCCGCTGCCGGCGCTGGCGCGTGGCGACCTCGATCTGGTGGTGACCGCCGACCCGGTGGAAATCAGCGGCATCACCTATGTGCCGCTGTTCACCTATGAGGCGCTGCTCGCGGTGGCCAACCAGCACTCGCTGGCCGGCAAGCCGTATATCGTGCCGGAGGATCTGGCGAAGGAAACCCTGATTACCTACCCGGTCGAGCGCGACCGTCTGGACATCTTCACCCGCTTCCTCGAACCGGCCGATGTCGAGCCAGCCCAGGTGCGCATCGCCGAGATGACCATGATGATGATGCAGCTGGTGGCCAGCGGTCGTGGCGTCTGCTGCCTGCCCAACTGGGCGCTGCATGAATACAGCTCGCGCGGCTACGTAACGGCCAAACGCCTGGGCGAGAAATCCCTCTATGCCACCCTGTACGCCGGCATTCGCAGCGACATGCTGGATGCGCCGTTCATGCGAGACTTTCTGCTCACCGCCAAGGACACCTCGTTTGCCACACTGGAAGGCGTCAGCGCGGCGCGTTAGGGTAGAGCCTGTAGTGTCTGCCCCAAAGCATGCAAAGCCGGGAGCTGGCATCTACAGCAAACAGACAAAGCGGAATTCAAACTTTAGCGGAGAGCGAAAATGTCCAACGAAGGCTACCACGAGCCCATTGCCGAATTGAGCGATGAAACGCGCGACATGCACCGGGCGATCACCTCACTGATGGAGGAATTTGAAGCCGTTGACTGGTACAACCAGCGCGTTGATGCCTGCAAGGACGAAGCCCTCAAAGCCATACTGGCGCACAACCGCGACGAAGAAAAAGAACATGCCGCCATGCTCCTGGAGTGGATAAGAAGAAAGGATCCGGCCATGGACAAGGAGCTGAAAGACTATCTGTTTACCGAGAAACCGATAGCCCATAAATAGACCTCAACCAGCAAGGCAGCGGGTATGGGACGGCGCAATCCATGCCCTGCCCTGTACCGCTCGTACCCACGCTTGTGCGTGGGAATGCCGGCTCACTATTGGCTGCGCGCCGCCGCGCAGCGCGCTTGACACACCATCCAGGCCCGAAGGAAACAGCCCCATGCTTCTGAAAGATCACGTTTACCTGATGGCCGACTACAACCAGTGGATGAACCAGAAGATTTACGAGGCCGCCGGCACCCTTGCGGAACCGCTGCTACACGAAAACAAAGGGGCTTTCTTTGGTTCGATATTCGGCACGCTGAATCATATTGTCGTGGCCGACACCCTCTGGCTGCAGCGCTTTGCCAAGGTTTTACCGGCACACCAGGCACTTATCCAGATCGCTGAATTACCGCCACCTGCGGCACTGGACACACCAGTCTGTGAAACCTTCATGCAGCTGAAAGTTCGTCGCCAGTTGCTGGATGAAAGCCTGTCAGAACTGGCAGAAGAGCTAACCGACGCAGAGCTTTCCCAGGCTATCAACTTCAAAAACACCAAGGGAATCGAGGCCAGCAAGAATCTTTTCAGCCTGCTGATGCATGTGTTCAATCACCAGACCCATCACCGCGGCCAGGTCACCACACTGCTCAGCCAGTCCGGCGTGGATGTGGGTATAACAGATCTGGCCTTTATCATTCCGAATATGTAATTAACGGTCCGTCCCATAACCCTCTCCCCCCAGGGGGGCGCGGGCATAACAACAACGACACCGGAGCCTTGCATGACTCGCCGTTCAATCACCTTTCGCCTGTTGCGCGCGCTGCTGGTTCTGCTCGCGCTGACCGTTACTGCCCTGCTCACCGCCAGCTTCTGGCAACAGCGCGAGCGCGTCAGTACGGCTGAACTTGTAGAACGGGCCAAAGCCCATGATGTGCGCATCGTGCGTGACAGCTGGGGCGTGCCGCATATCTTCGGCGCCAAGGACAGCGACGTAGCTTTCGGTATCGGCTATGCCCATGCCGAGGACGACTACGCGACCATCCAGGACGTGACGCTGGCGATTCGCGGCCGCCTGGCCATGAGCAAGGGCAGCGAGGCGGCGCCCGGCGATTACGTGGTCAGCCTGCTGAATATCTGGCCCAGCGTGGAGCAGCGTTACCTGCGTGATCTGCCGGAGGATGTACGCGCAGTGATGGAAGCCTATGCCGATGGCGTCAACCTGTATGGCGCCGAGCACCCCGATCAGGTCGCGCCATCGGCCCTGCCCTTTACCGGGCAGGACGTAGCCGCCGGCTTCCTGTTCAAGATGCCGTTCTTCTACGGCCTGGATAAAACCCTCAAGCAGGTGTTCGAAGGCAAGGCCGAACTGGTCAAGACGCCAACCGGCTCCAATGGCGTCGCCGTGGCGCCGGTGCGTTCCAGCGACGGCGCCACACGGCTGCTGGTCAATTCGCATCAGCCCTACACCGGCGCGGTGGCCTGGTACGAAGCCGTACTGGAGAGTGACGAAGGCTGGCATGTTGCCGGCGGTTTCTTCCCCGGCTCGCCGTTCATGCTGCACGGGCACAACGAACATCTGGGCTGGGCCAACACGGTCAACGCACCGGATCTGGTGGACGTCTATCAACTGACCATCAATCCGGACAACCCTGACCAGTACCGCCTCGACGGCCAGTGGCGCGACCTCGAGCAATCCACCGCCTGGCTGTGGGTCAAGCTCTGGGGGCCATTGCTGCTGCCGGTGCCGCAGACCGTGTACCGCTCCGAACACGGCCCGGTGCTGCGCACCGAACAGGGTGACTTCGCCATTCGTTACGCCGGCATGGACGAGATCCGTGGCGGCCTGCAGGTCTACCGGCTGAACAAGGCGCGCAATCTGCAGGAATGGCAGGCGGCCATGGCGCTGCAGGCGGTGCCCGCGCTCAACTACATCTACGCCGATGAGCGCGGCAATATCGGCTACGTGTACAACGGCATGTTCCCTGATCGCCAGGCCGGCAGCGACTGGCGCGGCACGCTGCCCGGTGACCGCAGCGAGCTGATCTGGACCGGCTACCTGCCGCCCGAACGCACGCCGCAGCTGTGGAATCCACCCTCCGGTCTGGTATTCAACGCCAACGCCACGCCCTTCCATGCCAGCGAGCCGCAGGACGATCTGCAGCCTGCCGACTTCGCGCCGAGCATGGGCATGCAGACCAACATGACCAACCGCGCCCAGCGCCTGCAGGAAACCTACGGCGCTGACCGTTCGATCAGCCGCGACGAATTCCGCACCTACAAGTACGACCTGACCTACAGCGAGCGTTCCGCGCTGGTCGCCACCGTGCAGCAGATGCTCGCCCTCGACGCGCAAGATGATGCCGTGCTGCAAGCGGCGCAAGCACAGCTGCAACAATGGGATCAGCGTAGCGACCGGCCCAACCGCATTGGCGCACTGGCCGTGCTGGCAGCCATGCCGGTAGTGCGCGCCAGCGAGCAGCAACTGCCAGCGGTTGATCTGCGCGAATCACTGCTCAAGGCCGCAGCCAATCTACAACAGCACTTCGGCCGCCTCGACCCCGAATGGGGTGAAGTCAACCGCATCATGCGCGGCAAGGAAGATCTGGCCATCGACGGCTCCTACGACACCCTGCGCTCGGTATGGGGTGAAGAACAGCCCGATGGCCGCCTGAAAGCCGTGGCTGGCGATACCTACATCCTGTTCGTCGAATGGGACAAGCAAGGCCACCTGAGCAGCGACAGCATCCACCAGTTCGGCAGCGCCACCCTCGACCCGGCCTCGCCGCACTACGCCGACCAGCTACCGTTGTTTGTCGAGAAGAAAACCAAACCGGTGTGGTTCACCGAAGCCCAACTTGCCGGGCATATCGAGCGCGAGTACCGGCCGGGAGAAGTGACGCTGGGCAAGTAATCGCCGCTGAGACTGAGTAACACTGGCCAAGTAGGGTGGAAAACGGCACCAGCCTTTTCCACCTGCCAGCGCAAGCAGAAACTCGCAGAGCGGGATGACCAGCCTGCGCGACAAACAACTTCAAACCGTTCGATCCAGCGGGCTCAACACCGCCAGCCCGCCACGATTGAGCACATGCGTGTAGATCATCGTGGTCTTCACGTCGGCATGCCCAAGCAACTCCTGCACCGTGCGAATATCCTGCCCGCTCTCCAGCAGATGCGTAGCAAAGCAATGGCGCAAGGTGTGTGGCGTGGCCAATTTGAGAATCCCGGCAGCCTCAACCGCACGTTTGAATGAGCGCTGCACGCGCTTCTCGTCTACATGGTGCCGGCGCACTGCGCCACTGCGCGAATCAACCGACAAGCTGCTGGCCGGAAACACGTATTGCCAGCCCCACTCGCGCGGCGCGTTCGGATACTTCTTCTCCAGCGCAAACGGCAGGTAAACATCGCCGCGGCCAGCGTCCAGTTCCAACTGATGCCGCGCACGCACCGCTATCAGATGCTGCTTCAAAGGTTGTTGCAGACGCTGCGGCAACACCGTGATGCGATCCTTCATGCCCTTGCCATCTCGAATCAAAATGGCCTGCCGGGCAAAATCCACATCCTTGACGCGCAAGCGCAGCACCTCCATCAGGCGCATTCCGGAACCGTACAGCAGGCTGGCAATCAGCCAGATATCACCCTGCAACTGCGCCAGCAACTGCTGCACCTCACTGACACTGAGCACCACCGGCAAACGCACCGGCTTTTTTGCACGCACTACTTCGCCCAGCCAGGGTAGATCCAGCTTGAGCACGTGCTTGTAGAGAAACAACAAAGCTGCCAGCGCCTGATTCTGCGTGGAGGCGGACACATGGCGACGCACTGCAAGGTCAGACAGGAACGCTTCCACTTCTGCCGCACCCATTTCAGCAGGGTGCCGGTACAGATGAAACCGTATGAACCGCTTTACCCATTCGCAATAGACTTGCTCAGTACGAATCGAGTAGTGTTTGAGACGAATCTGCTCGCGCATCTGCACAAGCAACCGTGGCTTTCCATCCATGGCGCATAACTCCCTTATACAGTCATCCTGACCGCTGCAACCCCCAGCCTAGACAGGGATAGCAAAGAGGACAAGGAATGTTATCCACCAAGCCCGTGAAAGCGTTATCACCCCATTTTGGGTCTATTTGTAGTTATGCAGTCAACCATCTGGTCCTGTGTTAATATTCAGGCTGAATTTGTCTTAGATTGAGGAGTACCATGCAACAAATACCAAGTGTTATGAAGGGTATCATCCTCAGTGGACATGGGGATTATGACAAACTTCATTATAAAGAAGATTTACCAGTACCATCACCTGACGATAATGAGGTTCTGATTAAAGTTAATGCTGCAGGTGTTAATAACACGGATATTAATACAAGAATTGCATGGTATTCTAAATCAGAGTCTTCTGCTAGAGATGCTAGCTGGAGTGGTCAAGCCTTGAGTTTTCCACGCATTCAAGGTGCAGATGTCTGTGGCATGATTGTTCGTGTAGGCAAAAATGTTAACCCTGATAGAGTTGGTGAAAGAGTTTTAATCGAGCCTTGTATTAGAGAAGCTAACGGAAAGAGATTACTTCAACCATGGTATTTTGGTTCTGAATGCGACGGTGGCTTTTCTGAATATACTGTGGTGTCTTCGAATCACGCTCATAAAATTAATAGTACACTTTCTGATATAGAACTAGCTTCATTTCCATGTTCATACTCTACAGCTGAAAATCTCCTCACGAAATCTAATGTAAAATCTGGTGAAACCGTACTAATCACTGGTGCATCCGGTGGTGTCGGATCTGCAGCAGTCCAACTC